>NZ_CP036343.1:1658530-1958530 GCF_007746795.1 Gimesia algae | reverse complement strand
ATGCCTAATTTTTCAGATCTCAGATTCTTTTACAGTGATGATCAAAGCCTTGTTCTTGCGGGCACTGTCGACTCTGGGGTTGATACAAATGCATCGTGGATTGATATCGATTACGATTTCGATCAGGTCAGCCTGGAATCAGATCGTTATTACCTTGAGGAGATTCTTACTGTTGGAAGCAATGAATTTCGTATCGTGATTGATGAGGACAGAGTCAATGATTTAATGTTTCAGGACATGGATGGGAATTTGGTTTTACCAAACACGATTAATCTCCGCCTGGCCTACCCCGGTATCGATGCGCAACCAGTCGTGTATCAGCAAGACTCTGGGAAGGGGGGGGGTATATTTAATGAAGGGGGTGGGCTGACCCTCGTTGATGCAGTCATCGGCACGACAGGTGGAGGATTGGCAGGCGATGAGTTCGATAGTCCGGGAAATGACGCGGACCTGCAGGGGGGAGGCATCTATTCTAAGAATGAGGGTGGATTCACCGCCGTAGTCACACTCATCAATTCCCGAATAGAATCCAACAGGTCTAATCAGGGAGCCGGTATCTATATTGAATCCGGCATGGCATCTGTCACAGACAAGTCTATTGTGGGGAGCAATATTGTCGCATATCAGGGGGGAGGTATTTATCTGGAAGATGGCGAACTACTGATTACCGATGAGAGTCAGATTGCCAATCACAGCCCTCAGACGATCGATTTTACTGAGGGGATTGGTCTGTATCTGGCGGGGGGGATTGTGACGATCAGTGGTGGCTCCAGTATTCATCACAATACATCCTATCTGGAATCCTCAGGACATGGCGGGGCCATCTACAACGCTGCAGATTTGACAATCGAAGAGGGAAGTCAGGTCGACAGTAATACTACCGTCATGACGACTGGCTCAGGCTCTTATTCTGGAACGGGTATCTATAACGCAGGCCAACTGCAGATCAACGATTCCTATGTAAGAAATAATTACCTCTTTGATGGTCGTGGTACCGGCATTTTTAATGCAGAATCCGGAACGGTTGTGATTAATCGAAGCGAAATCTCTGGAAATCAAACACCGCAAGGGCAAGGAGCAGGGGCAGGGATCTACAATGATCGTGGCGAGATTTCAATTCAAGACTCTATTCTCCATAATAACGAAATTACATTCGGACCCGGTGGAGGTCTCTTCAATAATAGCGGTCTGGTAACCATTGATAACACGGTCTTCGCGAATAATAGATCATTGACGTCTGGTGGGGGAATTGTCAATTTTAATATTGATGCTGTACTGATTGTAACAAATTCTTTGTTCAAAAATAATTTTGGCCAGCTACAGGGAGGTGCGATCTGGAATACCAATGGTAATGTAATAATTGACAACAGCAGTTTTTATCAAAACGTAACTGCTAATAAAAATTCAGAAGGTGCAGCAATCCTGCATTATAGTGCGCCAAAACAAATTACCTATTTGACGACGGAAGCAGGAAGCCAGGCAGATAAGATCGTTGTTTCTGATATCAGTGCTTTGGACCCCCATCTTCAAATTAATGAAGATATTACCAGTTTTCGTGTTCCGTTTGATATTCTGATCGAAGACGAAATCCTCACTGTTACACAGATCACAAGTGTTGCTGGAGGATATGAACTGGCAGTTGAGCGTGGCAGGAATCAATCGATTTCTGCGAATCATTCTACGGGGAGCAAAGTTTATGTAATCAGTGGTTCACTTTCGATCTCAAATACGACCCTGGCAGCAAATGTTCTTCATTCTTCCTTGGATTTAAATGGAGTATCCGAATTCGGGTATGTATCCAAAGGGGGAGGGGTATTCAGTATGACTGATATCGTCACCGCACCCACCATCATCAGCAACAGTACATTTTACCGGAATGCTGCCGATGAAGGGGCATCTGCCTGGTTTGGTCATCTGGTTACTTCGGACCAGATGTCGAGTGAATTTGTCAATGCCCGACAGAAATCCAGTTCTCCCTATCTGGAAAATAATATTTTAGCAGAAGGGTACAAAGCTAATTTCGCTGGTTCAGCGGAAGTCGATTTACAACCGGAATTGTGGGAGGGAGATGCTCCATATCTATATGACATATATGGTGATTTCGTTTCTGGTGGGAATAACTTTGTCAGTGCGTCTGCATTAGGATTTACAACTGTAGATGCTCCTGAAGGCATCAACGAGTCTGCAACAGTCATTGAGTTAGACAGTATCAGTTCGTTCCCGAATCAGGGAGAGTTTGTCATTCGTATCTGGGCGCAGGATGGTTTTGCATTTGAGGAGATGAAAGTTACCGCAATCAATACCGTCCAATTAACTAACGAAACCAGGTATCTCCTGACCGTGGAACGGGGATTCAACGAAACAACTGCCATGGCGATCAGTGATGGAGCTTTAGTCCTTCATCTGGATGAAAGTCTTCCCTTAAAACCAAATGACTACTATGGAGTTTTGAGTCATCGCCTCGATCCACTCCTGGGGTCATTGCAGTATACAGGTCCTTCCTCGCTTTCTCTCATTCCTTTACCGGGTAGTCCCGTGATTGGACTGGGGAACTCTAATAGTTTCACGGGTAATAATACCACTTTAACGGTTGCTATAACTGGCGACTATGACAGCGACATCCTGCTGGTTTCCGATTTTACTGTTTTCGACTATGAACGGGACGAAGATGATGAAGTGATACCCTTCCAGATTCAGGTCGGTTCAGAAATGATGTTGGTGACCGGTGTAAATGAGGTTGCAGGTTCTTTAACCGTTCAGCGTGGTTTATACCGAACGCAGACTTATTCTCACAGCGCTGGTGCCAGCCTCATCCAAGGGTTTTCTGGAATCCAGACGGTATTAGTCGCAGATATTTCAACGATGGATCAGACTTTGATTCGAGTGGGAGCGGCGACCGGAATTCCGACAAATGGTGTTTTCGAAATTCAAATTAATGACGAACAACTGAGAGTCACTCATGTATCCTATGATGAGTCTGCAGATGAATATCTTCTTACGGTTCAGAGAGGTAGTAATGGCACCTCCGCTGCGATTCACGTGAGTGATTCCAACGTGTTACTGATCACAGACCAGAATAATTCCAATCGAAATATTGACTCGAATGGAGACGCGATCGCCCATATGGATATCGGGGCAGCGGAAGCGGCCTATTTTCAGGTCAATTCTACAGCTGACACGATTGATCTAAATCCTGGTAACGGAATTGTTGATACCGCTCTGTCGGGAGAATTCTCATTGCGGGCGGCTATCATGGAAGCCAATGCCTTAAATGGACCTGCAACAATTTACCTGCCCGCGGGGGAATATACTCTGGATCTGAGCGGGATTGATCAAGGTGACTTTGCTGGTGATCTGGATATCCTCAGCAATCTGACCATTATTGGTGACGCGGCAAATACCACTTCTATTATTGCCAATAATACTGACCGCATATTCGATATTTTTCCTGGAGTTAAACTGACACTGGAAGGTGTGACACTCAAAACGGGAGTTGGTGTTGAGCATAGCCTCGATGGTGATGGAGGAGCAATTCGTGTCAATCAGGGAGAGTTGAGTTTAATTAACAATATGATCACTGGCACTCAGGCTGAGCATGGAGGAGCGATCTGGGCGAATGGTGCGACGGTCAGAATAGATAACAGTACGATTTATTCCACACGTGCCACTTCAACTGGCGGGGCTATCGCCAGTTACAATAGCGATGTGATTATGAGCAACAGTACTGTCTCCGGGAATGGGGTAAGTACGGTCACTCAAGGAGGCGGAATCTATAACGGTGCATTCAGTACATTGAATGTATCGAGCAGTACCATTGTAAAAAATGATGGTGCTGAGGGGGCCGGAATTCTTAACTTCGGTTCTGTAAAACTCATCAATACCCTCGTTGCGTTAAACCAGGGTGACAGAGATGTTTCAGGGCATTTTGATTCTGATGGATACAATCTGATTGGAAACGCCGAGGGGGCCACCGGTTTCTCTTCAGGGCTGGGTGACCAATTTGGAACCAGTGGAGCCATGATTGATCCTGTTATCAGTAGTCTGGGTGATCATGGAGGAACGACTCTTACTCATGCACTGGAAGTTGGTAGTCCGGCTATAGATGCAGGTAGTGGATTATCCAAATATCGCGGGATTCTTCTGGAATTGAAATCATTGCATATTGGGAAAAACGAGATTTTTATTCAAGTGAGAGATACTAGTGGTCTTCCCGCCGTCCCATTCAACATCCTGGTAGATGCGACTCCCGATAATCCTGACAGTGGTGATGAAGAAATCATGACTGTTACGGAGATTAACGATACTGTTCTCACAGTGGAGAGGGGGGTTAATAGCACATCTGCAAAAACGCATGTTAATCCTGTCAGCTTTCATCTCTTAGGGTTACAAGATCCTGAACTTTCCGGGATTAAAGTCCTCGTCCTCATTGATCAGCTCGGTAATCCTCGATATCAGAAACTTGGCATGTATCAGACAGACGCGCTTGATATTGGTGCCTACGAAGGTAGTGTATTCGCTACTCCTCCATTTTCGATCAGTGAACCCATTATCGAGATACCAGACTACGAAGGTGAGGACATACCGGAAGGTACAGCAGAGGGAGCCTACATAGATGTGATCTTTGAGATCACTCGAACGGATCCAGAATACGCACCTGAGAAGATCGGCTATTACATAGAACCTGCTGGCGAGCACTCTGCCGGTCCTTCGGACTTCTTTAATAGGTCTCTGGGACAGGTCTACGAGAGCTATCCGACAGGCGAACTTTCGTTTAAAAGTAGAAATGATCGAAAATTAGTTTTTCACATTACTTCTGATGCTCTCCCTGAATTAGATGAAAGCTTTCGGATAGTACTTTACGATCTTAATACGCTTATCCCACTGACAGATGTCTCCTCAGAAGCAACGATTCAGGATGACGATGATGATCCGATTATCGTTTCAATTGTCAGTGAGTTAACACAGTCAGAAGATGGAACCTTCGGAATCGAAGTGACTCTGGATCATGCTGCGGGAGAGGAAATCCGGGTGCTGGCTAGTACCGATACCGTGGGTTTAACCGCCACCGGAGGCGCCGATTTCACTGTTCTTGATGAATATGAAATCGTATTTGCACCCGGTGAAACGTCACAATTCATTCCCATTGAAGTGTTCAATGACAGCACCGTGGAAACGGATGAACAATTCAAGGTAACGATTTCCGGTCTGCAGTCCATCTTGCTCCCCACCAAAGATATTTCGATTGGAGGCGGGGGCGATGAATGCTTAGTCACGATTACAAATGACGATGAAGCATCTCTTGTTGTGAGTAATGTGACGGAATTGGAAGGGGACAACGGAGAAGATGCACAACTTGTTTTTCAGGTCACTCTTACGAATTCCGTAGCTGATACAGTTACAGTCGATTTTACAACTGTGAATCACACGGCAGTGAGTGGTGAGGATTATGTGCCTCAATCCGGAACGCTGGTGTTTACAGCAGAGGGAGACCAGACGATACAAATTGTCGTTCCTGTGATTGAAGATCTGCTACTGGAAGGCGACGAAAGCTTTTTCGTACAACTCTCAAATCTGAGTACTGGAGTTCTGAGTTCAGAAAACTTCTCGCTACAGGATGGTGTGGGGACCATCCTGGACGACGACGCTCCCCGACTGAAAGTGGTGGACGTTACTGAAAGTGAAGATGGTACCTTCACTTTCAATGTCGAACTCACCAAATACACGGGGGCTGTGACGGTCGATGTTTCGACCATTGATGGGACTGCGATTGCAGGTGAAGGGAACGATTATTATCTGGAGAACGAGGGGGTCGCTGTCGACTCGATAACCTTATCGTTCGAGGTAAATCCTGAAATTGATCTGACTGGCAAGCGGGAGCAGAGCTTCACAGTTCATGTCGAGGATGATACCGATTTTGAGTATGACGAGTTCTTCGGAATAGTGCTTTCGAATCTGATAGCGAACGGAGAAGAGGAAGATTTCATTCTGGAAGACGGCATCGGCACGATTCAGAATGACGATTCTCCCAGTGTGACCATCAATCGAGTCTCTGGCTCAGAACGGTCCGGTTTTCTGCAGTTTACAGCGATCCTCGCGGGAGATATCCCAAGCGGTTTTTCAACGGTCGTGAATGCGCTTGACCAGGATGCCGTCAATGGTGTGGATTATATCTTCGATCCCCTGACTCTGGATTTCGATGGCTACAATGGCGAAACCATCACTTTTCAGGTTGAACTGATCAATGATCGTATTGAAGAGTGGACTCCCACTGCGAAGTACAAAGAGTCGTTTGAGTTGAAATCAGAGGAACTCACGATTGGTTCTGACACAATCCGGGGAATCGCCGGAAAGGGTACAATCTACGACGATGACTTCTATGTGTCCGCAGGCTACGACGTGGATATCACCTATATTCAGACAGGTGGTAATAGTGAATCGGACGAATTACATGATCTGCAGCAACTGGTTGCCAGCAAATTCACGGAACTCGGGATACTGGCTCAACAGGATCCTTCCGATTCAGAAAATGGAACTGATCTCGCAGTCCAGATGGAAGCACTTCGAAATGAAATACTCGAAGTATTACGGCAGATTGACCAGTATAAAGCAGATCTGGCAGATTCGCAGCAGGTACCCGAATCGGTTGTGACAGTCCGCATTGACGATGTGACTCAATCGGAAGAAGGTACGTTCGAGTTTACAGTCACTTTGGATAAAGCAGCGGAAAAAGACATTTCCGTCCTGGCTTCCATAGAGTTCAGTTCCGCGACTGCTGCCGACTTTGCCACTCAAGAATCGCAACGGATCATCATTCCTGCCGGAGAAACTTCAGCAACTTTCACCATCGATGTTCTCGATGATACCAATGTTGAAGACACGGAGGTCTTCAAAGTGGCGCTCTCTGATGCATTTTATGGCGCTGATGAGAACTCCAGACAGGTACAGATCTCTGTGGATGCCGGAGTGGGAACAGGAACCATTGAAGACAATGATGTCGCAGGAGTGAGTATTTCTGACACCACTGTGATCGAAGGAAGCACTGCCTCTGTTATCATCTCGCTTACAAATCCAGTCAGTCGTGATGTGACGGTCAAGCTGAGTGTTAGTCCTGACTCTGCATCTGCCGCAGATTATGAAACAGTTCCTTCGGAAGTGATCATTCCTGCCGGTCAGACTTCTGTGAGCTTCGAAATCAAAACCAATCTCGATAATGATGTAGAGAATGATTCGGGAGACGAATCATTTCAAATCAGTATCACCGAAGCTTATATCGACGACGGCCAGGGCAGGGAAGATGTTGAGATTAACAAAGGGTCTGCAGTCATAACGATTTCTGATTTCAAACTCGAATTAAGCATCAGTTCAGTCACCGCGGAAGAAGGGGGAGTTTTTACGTTCGTCGTTTCACTGAATCAACAAGTACCCGAATCAGAGACGATTTCAGTGAAGGTGGAAACAAAATCGGGGGGAGATTTCGGTACTGCTACTGTCGGAGAAGACTATACGGCTCTGAGTGAGGAACTCGTATTTAATGCGGGTGAACAATCTAAAACGGTAACAGTTATTGTGAATGATGACAACGTCGTGGAAGGCGACGAAACATTTACAGTTGAGCTATCTGAGGCAAAACTGACTGGAGATTTAAAACCTGAATTATTGAGCGATGAATACTCATCAGCAACCCCTACGATTCTGAATGACGACAAGTACATCGTTTCCATCTCGAATGAACGAATTGAGGAAGATCAAACGATGACCTTCACAATCTCACTCGATCAAGCGGCTGATAAAGATGTGATTCTGTATGCAAGCACGCAGGCGACAGGAACCGGCTATGGATTTGCAGCTCTTGAGGAAGATTTCGACCCGATTGTGAATGAGAAAATCACGATCGTCAAAGGGGATACATCGGTCAATCTCCCTGTGCCATTGGGCTTGAATGATTTTGCGGAAGGAGATGAAACATTTCAGCTGGTCATCACGGGAGCCGAGTACGGTACGGAAGAGGGAGCTGCATTGGGCGCTCAATATGTTGATTTATCCAATGCGGTCGGAATCGGCACAATAGAAGATTTCGTGCAAACGATCAGGATCAGCGATGCAACAGCCCAGGAGGGAGGAGTACTGACATTTACAGTTTCCCTGGATCGAGCGTCATTAGTACCGATTCTGGTGAAAGCAGATCTGGTCTCTGGGTATGCCAGCAGTTCAGAGTATGGAACGATCAATGGTGTTAACGAAGCTGGAATGATCGAGTTTGCAGTCGATCAGTATACCGGGAAGACAGCACTGACCAAAACGATCACAGTGAATACATTCGATGACAATATCGTTGAAGAAGATGAAACGTTTGGGATCGAGCTCTCGAATGCTCAGTACGACAAGTCTGTTAATTTAGTATCTGCACTGAATATCGAGGATAGTGTCGGCATTGGCACGATCATCAATAATGACAGTGTTGCGATCACTCTAAATGAGGGAGTGCAAAATGAGGATGGTACTGTCAGTTTTGAAATTAAACTTGATAATGCCGCCAGTGAATCCATAACGGTTATCGCGAATACTAGCGGTTCCGATCTGATCAATGCTCTCCTTGATCGAGAGATCGTCATCCCCGCCGGAGCCATCTCTAAGGTGGTCACGATTTCATTGTCCGAAACTGAGTCTTTGCCTAATGATGTTACCTTTACACTCGAAATTTCCAGTCCACAGTTTAATGGACATGATGCCGGAGACTTTTTATCGATTACTAAAGATTCTGCAACTGGTACATTTCTTAAAGGCACTGTCAGCACCGGGGGAGACAAAGGAAAAAGTGTAACTACTTCTATTACGGGAATCACGGATAGCGATTTTCATGTGTCCCATGCTGGGATTACGACATTCACTCCATTTGGAGAAGCCGGGGCTTCTTCTGCGGATGAATACTATCTTGCCTTTTCTGGTGCAGCAAGTGGCACCACTTCGCTGGCTTTGAAATATGGTACATTAACGATCAATCAGGATGAATTAACTGTAACGTATACCCCCGATGATAATCTGACTTCACGGACAACCGGGGAGATACTGCAACCCGAGTATGATGGAAATGACAATCTCATCCGTTTTATCGGAGAAGAAGCATTCGTTCTGTCACTCTTTATCAAAAATTCCGATGGTTCAGGTCTGCCAGCTTTTGTTCGCGACCGTAGTCTTACTCTGGCTGTGACTAATACATTACCGGTTTTTCTTGGCAGCCGTCTCCATGATGATCTGGTGAATGAAAGCGACCAGGACTTAGCAACGGCGATTCAAAACGCAATCAAAATTTATTCTGGTGGGGACTACATTGTCGATATTTCGAAATATTTCTATGACCCGGATGGGGACGAAATCACTATAGAAGGAATTCGACTTTTCGGAGCTCCGGAAGCTGATGCTGGTACAGCAATGGAAGTCGAATTAGGTAACTGGAGTCAGGATGGGACTTATTTTGAGCGTGCGCGTTACCTGAATGTAGAAGTCATTGATGAGTCAAAGTTACGTTTCTTCAATGATTTAAAAGAGACCGACAATGATACAGAAGGAACTCCCGGTATTTACAGCGCTACTGCATTGACAAAGTCGTTTCTAATCACTGTGTCGGATGGACAGACAGTGACAGACGGGGTTTTAAATAATAATGGACAGCAAGATTTATTAATTTCTACAAGATCCGTGGGTAAACCGATTCCCGAGACTCACCTCGATCAATCTTTTGCGGTAACTGTAACACGTCATTTAACTCAAGACGAGAATGCTACAGAGGCTGAAAAATTTACAGTAGATAATTCCAAGTGGTCTCTTGATGCAGCGGCGCGAACATCCAGAAAAGGTTCCAGCGACTACCAGGATGTTGGTGGAGTTTCGGTCGATCTGAATCGAGGGACTTTTCTGGTTGGACATGATCTTGCACTGGATGGGGCAGGGGTCCCATCTGAGAATATGATCCCGGGTCTTGTTTATGATTCAGGCACAGTCAATCCACGTCCTGTAATTCAAGCTGTTGTAAAACGTAAAGCAGACCAGCCTGTCCCGGTATCTATAACAGCGACCCTGTCCTGGATCGATCATCAAAATAATCAGGACAAAGTGGTCGTTTCGACAAAAACTTACACCATTGCCGCAAATTCTGTTTCCAAAGACGAGGATTCCAATTATACGATTGCAATTCAGCCAGATACTTCACCACTGGTGACAGGTGTGTATGGATGGGAGCTTGAACTGGAGTTTGAATTTGCTGATGCCAAAGAGAAAAACCTGAAACTGCAACAAAGTGGTGCTGTTCCAGTAGTGGTTAATGAAACAGTCAAACAAACTGATTACGCAAGTGAAGGTAGAGTAAAGCAGCCGACAGATGCGATTTTCGGAAATGGCTGGTCACTGGCAGGCATTCCCACTCTGTTTATTGACGAACATGGCAATACGCAAACTGCAGATGACCGGATCATTCTCAGTTTTCCAGGCAGTACACCTCAAGTATTTCGACCGACGAATGCGAATCCAAAACGCTTTGATTATGGAGAGCAGCAATTTACATCCGTGGATGTTTATTCTCGTTTTGCCGCCATAGATCAAGTCAATGGTTTCGGGGCTTCTTCCTCACAATGGAGTAATCTCGGTTTCGGTTCTGATTCTGATCCAGGGGAATTTGGCACACTCGAAACAATCGATGGTGGGAATAAAATTGTCTATACCGATGTGTCTGGCACCCGCTATACCTTTACCCGATACAATATCACATCGAGTGTCAAAGACTATAAAGTCTATCGCATCACAAGTGTGGAGTCTTATGTCCAGGCGAACTCCAGTTCCGTTGAAGGCCTGGTCTTCGGACGTGATGCGAATGGTTTGCTAAAGACCATCAAGGCTTCTGATAAGACCACCTTCAAACTCGATTATGGTGGAACTGATCATGTTCAAACAATAACCGCCTTTGATGGTCGTGTGATTGAATTCAAATATGCAGATCACAATCTTGAGCAAATCAAGGAAGTCAATGGATTTAATTCAGGCGCTCCCGCAAGTTTAAGCTCGCTTGCAGATGCTCAGTTAACAGTACCGGATCGTATTCATCAGTTTGAATATCTGTCTGACGGATTATTAACGAAAGAGGAATGGTATTCCGGTTCTGTTACTGATATCAACCTGGAGCGAACCACCCGTTATGAGTATGAGACATCAACGACTCAGGATAAAGATGAGCATGATATCGTCTCGGGAACACTCAACAAAATTATCTACGGAAATTCTAATGATGGTGAAATCATTTACGACATCAAAGCTGTTGCTCAAGCAGGATTGAATGAAAATGCGACTACACTCATTACAAAAGACGATTTGATTGCCTCTGTCACGGTCGAAGAATCAGATCTGGAAAAATATGTGGCAGACACAAAAAGTGGCACTCCTAATACGGGTAAATCCATCACGAAATATGAATTCGATACAAACGGTCAACTGGTTCGTAGAGAAGAACTGTTTAACGAAACCTCACTTCGAGAAGAAAAATGGTCTTACGATCATGTGGGATCAGTTAAAACCTACACCGACCCTTTCGGACACATGACGTATTA
This sequence comes from Gimesia algae, assembly GCF_007746795.1. NCBI lineage: Bacteria > Pseudomonadati > Planctomycetota > Planctomycetia > Planctomycetales > Planctomycetaceae > Gimesia > Gimesia algae. Next base: position 1,946,936 of record NZ_CP036343.1, on the reverse strand, counting down.
TAGTTACGACTACGAAATTCCTGCTTTCTATAAGAATAGTGACAGTGACAAGAGTGATGAGAAAGATCCTTCTCCGCGCTACGATCGTGATGACTACAGAGGCAATGTTGTAGAGATTAATAACAATGATGGTAAGACGATCTTTGAATATGAAACAGATGACGAAGAAGAGAACGCAGTAGGAACGTTGTTAAGAACAGTTAATTATGCAGGGGTGGAGACGGTTTACACGCGTGATTCAAACGGCATGCTCACATCCACTTCGATTCACGGCGATAAGTATACCTATACTGAAAAATATAAATATTATGACAGCACCGATGGTGTACTTGAAGGATTACTTAAGAAGTACACCGACACATTGGGGCTGGAAACATACTATATCTATACGACAATCAACGGCGTCATGGACCGCCAGGTGGATAAGATTAAGACTGTTGATACTGTAACCGGGCAGACAGACTCCACAAAGTATTCTTACGACACTTACGGTAATCTGGCAAAAGTCGAGACCTATTACGGGGACGATGCTTACTTACTTTCGACGACCTTTAACACCTATGACAAAACCGGAAATCTGCGTGACACGATCATCAAGGATCGTACATCCAAAATCCTCTCCCATCAGCAATTTAGCTATGATGCATATGGAGCTCTCACAGCAATCGTTAACGCGGATGGTATCGCAACAATCAATGCTTACGATACACGTGGCTTGCTGAAACAGACGATCGATGCGAAAGGTGAAACGTATAAGTCACATTATTTAAATACCAGTCTGGCAATTCAACAAGTCACGAACTACAAATATTACGCAAGTGGCGCCCTGAAAAGTGTTGCAGTCAATAATGAGAACTCCGAGGGGACCGTTCAAAAATTCTATTATGATCCCGAAAATCACCAGCAATGGATTTATACAAAAGAGAATCAGGCTCAAGCACAAGTTACGCAAATCACAACAGATGAATTCGGACGTACTGACATAGAAAAAGACCTGCTGACAGGCCTTGAAACCGAATATCAGTATGACGAACAGCAGAGCAACTTAGTCACTCAAATGAAGACGCAAGTCAAGCTCAATAAAGATGGATCTGAGGGATCCATCGATATGCGCTATCGCTATGACAACCGTGGCAATCTGATTTATGAAAATCAGCAGGGAGCAAATACCACAGCCTCGATCAAGACGTATGATAAGTTGGGCAATCTGATCGAGTCTGGTCTCGCAGATCCACATGGCGCCAAGTATGAATATGTCACCAATTCAGCGGGGCAGGTTACAGAACAGATAGGGCACCGGTGGACTTACGACGCCACCACGGAAAGCTGGTCCGAGAAGATCTATACTACCAGTTATGAGTATGATCAACGCGGTCGGCTCGTGAAAGTCGTTGATCCAATCGCCGCCGAGAGCGATACCGACATTGATTACCCTGCAACTTTCGTCTTCGACTATGACACAGCGGAACAGAAACTCCGCGTCACCTCTACCTCCCGAACGGGAATCGTCACCATTCAATGGTTCGACGCTTTAGGGCGGGTGGTCAAGGATCAGAATGCATATGGTGGAATAACAACTTATACCTATGACGATGTCGGTAATCTCAAGCATGAACGATTCACTCCTGCCCAAAATGATCAAGATGCCACTGTTCGCAATACGGAATACCATTACGATGGGCTGGGACGTCTAAGAGCAGTGGAGTATCAGAATTTATTGGGAATTGCACAATACTATTCCGCGATCGATTATTTCAACCCCGGTCAAAACAAGACTACTGTCGATAATGTGCAGCATTATTGGGTATCAGCTTCTTTTGAGGCTCTCACCCCCACGGAATATGCCAGCACTGCAGAGCCGACAAAAGCAACCCTCACAGGACAAAACGCTGAAGGGAGCCAGGTGCTCCAAAGCCCCAAAGGGAAACCGGATGACCCGGGAGATTTAATCACCACGATCAAAACAATCTATAACAGCGATTCCACATATCAGGTAGAGATCACCACCCCCAGTGGCGATGTCAATTCCCAGGAGACACGTACGACAACCGCTCTATACAACGCACTCGGCTGGGTCTTATCCACGACGGATACCGATGGTGATCAGCTCGTGACAAATGAGTACAACACGCTGGGACAGGTCGTTCAAAGTACAAATGGGTTAGGTCAGGTGTCCACATACACTTATACCTCCCTGCACGGACTGGTGGAAACGGTTACTACAGTCGCAGGTACCTCAGAATTTAAATATGATTCTGCGGGTAATCGAACCTATCAAAAAAATGTAGACAGTGATATTGAAACCTGGACCTATGATATATTGAATCGGGTGCTATTGGAAATCGCGACTATCGATACCTTTAATTCTTATGGCTCTCCCGAAGGTCCAGGTCAAGTCGTGCGCTCCTGGGAATATCACGGAAATGATATTGTTTATGTGAATTTTAATGGAGAGGAAGTCTATTACGACATTGATTTAATCCATCGCCAAAAACGAGAAATCTGGGATGGCTTGCTCTATGCCACTTATTTATTTAATTCAGCTGGAGAGATAATTTCTGCAGATACCGCAGATAATGTTTCTGATATTCAGTTGACCTATAACGACCTTGGTAGAGTTATTAAAAGAGAAACGGTTCTCTTCAGTAATGAAGTCACTAATGATATAGGCTTTGATTATAAAGGCTCTACAATTCGTGAAACTTATCAGTATAACGATAGCGGCATCCGAAAGAATTATACGATTGAACTTGACGCTACCGATAATATTGGTTTCACGAATTCTTATGTTATCGATAACGGTAATCGTATCATTTCTATGACGCAGTCAAGTTATATGAATCCATCTAAAAAAACTCAAAAATCAAATAAAGCAGTTTCCTTTAAGTACACCCGTGATGGACAGATCCAGGAGGTAAATGGTACTCAGGATATCGTAAATAACATCTCTGGTCCAAAGGCATCTATCTTGACCAATTATGCGTATGAGAAAGATGGTAAACTCAGTGCCGTTATTAATTCTTATGCTTTTATAAAAGCAGGTACTACTGCCCCATTCACAGTATCAAAAATTTCAGACTATTTTCTGCAGTATCGAAATGGCCAAGCTGACAGTACATCGCAAACAATACACTTTGATGAACAACTTTCAGGAGTGAAGACTTCATTTTTTGGAGGTTCACTTCTTACGACTTCATTCAGATTTGATGATCAAAATCAACTTGAAACAGTGAGTCCCAATCAGTCATTGAGTTCTGCTACTAATACAGCCTTCGAATACGAAAAAGGAAATATTGTGTATAGTGCAGAAACCAAAATTGGTTTACGTGACAGGGTTCATAGCGATAAGTTGTACGATTATGAATACGATAATGAAGGCAGAATAATTAAACGTATCTTTAGATCTCAGTACGATATTGTGCTGGATGCAAAAGTATCAAATTCAAGTTCAGAGTGGGTAAATGCAAACTTTACACTCAATGATACATTTGATAATTCAATTAGCGAAGTGGAAGATGCGCATGCTGTTAATGGATCTCAGATTGTCTGGTATGATAAATTGACGGTCAATGATACTGCAACATTTACGATTGAAGATTTAGATTCAGGAGAGTACGAGATTTATGTTACTTGGGTCCCAATTAGTAATGGTGCCACAGCAGGAGAGTATTTTACAGTTAACGGAGAAAAAATCGAGAAATTTTCGATCGATTTCACAAAGCCTGTCTACCATAATCTTCTACCAGAAAATCCTGATTATAAGAATCAACATTTTCTTACAGAAGATGGAGTGGACTGGATATGTCTTAATACTGTGCGACCTGATTCTTCTGGGAAAATTACTGTTCAGGTTGGAGGAACTTCCTTCTATGGCGGTGCCTATCTTGCATTAGATGCTATCAGACTTCGACGTATTGACATTGTCCGAGATGTTTTTGCAGCAGGTAAGACAGAGCAAACTATTGAATTTAATTCCAGCAAACCACAAAACGTGGAGTTGACAGGGAACAGGTGGGATGATTTTTACAATTCTGGATCGAATCAGTGGTATCGCAGAAGTACTACTGGCGGATCAACTAGTACAAACAGCGTAGAACCAGTTGCAACTTACACATTTCGTTATATTCCAGGGGGGCAATATCAAATCTTTGCGGATTGGCAAGGGGGAGTAAATGAAGGCGCTATTTATGTAATTAAAGAAGGGGGGCAAATCCTTGCGAGTGTCTATGCCGATCAAAGTACAGGAAATGGAATCTTTAAGGAACATTTCATTGCTGAAATCACTTCAACTTCTGGGTGGCTTACAATTGAAATTCATGTTCCTGGAGGTAAGCAGGCGATTGCCTCAAATATCAAAATTGTTCGTCTCGATACACCACCTGTTACTGAATACGATTGGGATTATCGCGGGCGTCTGACTTCAGTGATGTATAAAAATTCTGATGCTGGACCTGTTATTAAGCAAGTAAACTATTTTTATAACGCCTTCGATCAACGAGTCGGCCAGCAAGTAAAAACGCTCATCGATGATAACCTGGTTCAGACTAGCTTTAATTCCTACACTTACGATGGAAATGAACTTGTTCTGCAACTTGGCGATAATACAAAGGGCTTTTTGATCTCACCGTTTGGTCAGACACTTGCAGTTGATTCTCTTATCAAACCTAAGTCAGAAGCAGATGGTGATACCTCTCTAGAAACATATTGGGCTGTTTATGATTATCAAGGAAGCGCCATTTTTTGGTATCCTCTGTACTTCGAGCTAGATGGCCCGATTCCAGATAATTTAGTGTATTCTCCAACTCCCGATGAGTATTTCTATTCGACACACGGTGTCGTTTCTATTGTGAATCAAGGTGATTCACATTTTATACTACCCGCCATATTTCGGGGAAATCACTATGATGATGAAACAGGTATGTATTTCGTTGGCAACCGAGCTTATGACCCACACTTTAAACGTTACCTGACAGAGCATGTCGCTGGTTTAGACGCAGGAAATTTATACTCATTTGCAGTGAACGCGCCAGTTACTCCTAATATTCCTGGTGTACCCGAAAGCTACACAACAAATGACCCTGTAGAGAATCCTGTTCTGTCATCATTCAGTTATAAGACAGTCGGATGGCTGGTTGGTGACGATGTATATTTCAATGGGAGTTATACGGAAATTGCCCTTCGAGCTGCATTAACGCCACTTGAAGTTGTTGGTCTGGTTGATCCATTTGGTATTTCTGATTTCCTGGTTGGTACAGCTTACCTGGCATTAGGCGAAAACAAATTGGCAGCAATATCCTATGCAGGAATTGCAATTCCTTTTGGGTTTGAGAAATTAGGAAAAATTGCTGTCATTGCTGCCAGAGCCGCTGATCATATTCCAGTAAGCCAACTTGCCAAAAGTATCGATAATGTACCTACAACTCAAGTTGTTAACGCTACATCCCAACCGAAACTTGTCGATCAGATTCTCAATCCACTGGAATGTTTTGTCGCGAATACTCCTGTGATGAGAAGTCTTGAATCTGATACCAGGCTGCTGGTGGAGGCCCCTGTTGCCACCAGTGAGGAAGAAAACTGGACGACCATCTGGCTCGTGGGGGGAATCGCCGGGTTGATTACGTTGAAGCAACTCACGAATCGCAAAGAGAAACAGTTCAAACGGAAAGCAACTCCCCGCGCGTTCGAACCGGATGCGTGGCTGGAACAAAACGACTGGACGCGTCTGATCCCTGTCCCTGAAAAAACACATCAAGAAGCGGAATGGGATCTGTCTGCAGACGACATTGACGGTATCTGCCAGGAACTCCTGATGGGCAGCGAACGTCGCTCCAGTTTCGCTGCGACGCGGCCCCGGCAGTTACCCGTTCGAGAGACAGCGTTGCCAGCTCGGGAGAAGACAAATCCAGTTCGGAAGGGTGAGAGAGCGATTGTGCCGAAACAAAACCAGCCGGTGATCGCAGGTGACTCCAAACATGTGGAGAAAAAATCGCTCTTAAAATCAGTCCTGCAGAAAATGGTTTTCTTTACACTGACTCTGCTCGCCGGGTTCTGTCTGTGGAAGATGGCTCCTGTAATCACGAGTCAGAAAACGCCGAATGAGACTCTCCCCGTCAATGAAGCCACTGGTCTGTCCATCTCGCTGCCTGCTGCGAACGTACCCGTCGACGAGCAACCACCGCCCGAGGAAGAAAACGCCTTCCTTTCTCCGCAGCAGAAAGGAGGTGATGTCTGATGCCATTAATCCAAAAAAGACAACCCGCCAGCTTTGGTTTCACTCGCAAACTATTGATCTTCAGCTGCTTCCTGTTCACCGGTTTCTGCTTCTGGAAAGCGGGGACGGGGTTGATTGGTGGTGTGGATACTGAGATTCTGCCCTCGGCACAGGCGGCAATGAGTCCTTCCTTCTCACCGCCGCGGGTGGTGACGACGCCGATTCAACAGATGCGACCGGGGATGCGGATTGTCGGTCGGAATCCGCTGCGCATTCAAACAGAACCGACAATCGATCCGACGCCGGAAGGGTGGCGGCTGATTTCGGTACGCATGCTGAAAGAAGATGGCACTTACTTCGAAGCAGAACTGCTGCGTCCCTTAAGCTGGATTTATCGACACCACGCGCAGCCAGGGGCGGTCATTCAGCTCAACATGCCGGAAATGTATGTGGTGGGGGCGGCGGAAGTGCTCTCGATATCGGACTGTCCGCCCATCGATCCGGGTGACGGACCGGTGGTCATCTCCACATTTAAAAACGTTTCGCACAACGTCCTGAATCTTTATGTGGAAGGGGAAACCGAGCCGATCGGCGTGACCGCCGGACATCCGATCTGGAGCGAAGACCGCCAGGCGTTTGTGCATACGGACCAGTTACAGCCCGGCGAACGTTTGCGTTCTGCGGTCGGTAAGACAGTCCGCATCACCTCAATCGAAATCCGTGCGGGACCGGAACCGGTTTACAACCTGGAAATTGCCGGCGAACACGTCTACAGCGTTACTGGTTCCGGTTTGCTGGTGCACAATACGGGGCAGTGCAATCCTGATTTGTATGTGTTCGATGAGGGTAGCAGAAGTGCCAGGTTAGTAACCTCAAGGGAGATAAATGCCCCAACAAGGCAAAACATTCCGAATAGCCTCCTCGACGACATTGTTGGCGATGCCAACCGTGTAGCTTCGCCGGGAGGGGCAATCACAGATGCCCAGCGCACGGCACTCCGTCAGAATCTTCCCGTTGTTCAACGTCGGTCGGCATTTCAGAACCGTGTGCTTCGCAGCGAGTTCACACGAGATCAATCTCGCCACATTGCGGACTGGGAGCGAATGACAGGACGGACGTGGCCGGAAGGGGCGACTCCTCACCATGTCATTCCGCTTGAAAGCGGCGGTGCGAATGCGTGGTGGAACCTGATGCCAACTCACGGCAGGCTCCCCAATCACTCGTTGCCGGGTATTCCTGGGCCACACGCCGCTGGCGGTGTACTGCGTGACACAATTCAGCAAGGTCGGCGTGCGTTACCTCCGGGGACAACCACTGACTTGAGGAGACCACAGTGACAATTACGGAATTGGAATCATTGTTACAGGGGACTAAGTGGTTCGAGCGTCTCTGTGAGCCTTTGGCGAACGATAGTGTCGTGCAGATTCGGAGCTTGGAGCCTTGGGCAAACATTCCCACTGGGGATGACCGTCTCGAACAAATCGCCGATCAAATGGACTGGTTGCCGAGTTCGAGAGACCAAGACGACCCAGTTCATGGTAGATCAATGGAGGATCGCTCTGAACAACTTGGTATGAAGACGGAATACTCTCGCCAAAGCCTCGACATCTACAAGAAAGCCTTGGCTTCACTGCGAGGTTTCGACGGAAATTCTGCGTTGCAGGTAGGTCCGCACAATTTCACTGAAGCCGCTTGTGGGGCAGCCGTCTTTGCGGCCCGACGAGCAGCGTATGAAATCCTTCTAGATGACTGTGGCTTCTGGTGTTCAATCATGAATCTGTATCACCAAGGCCATTGGCCCTGCGGTATCTTGCCTGACAAAACGGTGGTGGTTCTATGACCATGGTCAATTCTTCGGCTTCTGCATCACGATCTTCGCAGGCTGTGCTGGTTTGAAGGGTTGCAGCTTGGCCGGTTGAGCAGGCTTCCACGGCTTGAACACCGGCATGTTTGATGTCTGACAAATTCAATACCAGTTTAATTGCAGATTAAACTCTGCTGGACAATTTATTATGTTATTGTAATCGAATTCATGTCTGACCTCACTCGAAAACTAGCTATCTTCAGCTGCCTGCTGTTCACCGGTTTCTGCTTCTGGAAAGCGGGAGCGGGGTTGATTGGTGGTGCGGATACTGAGATTCTGCCCTCGGCGCAGGCGGCGATAAGTCCTTCCTTCTCACCGCCGCGGGTGGTGACGACGCCGATTCAGCAGATGCGACCGGGTGGAGATTGGCGTGTAAAGCGGACCCACTTTGGCGCGGAAATGGGACCCACCTGGGGTTGGGTTAACCACGTGGGGTAACGTGGTGGTCAGTATGCCAAAGTGTGGAAGCGACTCAGGCTTTTTTGCGAGGTGGCTTCTTTTGTTTCATCGACTCTTTGAACCGATAGCTTTCACCATTCATCTCAAATATTTCACAATGGTGCGTTAATCGATCCAAAAGTGCTGCCGTCATCCGTTCGCCCTGAAAGATCTGGCCCCAGTCGCTGAAGGCGAGGTTGCTGGTGATCAGCAGACTTCGTCTTTCATAACGATCAGCAAACACCTGGAACAGTAGTTCCGCACCAGCACGGCTGAAAGACAGATAACCCAGCTCGTCGACAATCAGCAGATCGAGCTTGTCGAGCCTGTTCAGGAGACGCTCCAGACTGTATTGCTGTTGCGCGGTTTCCAGTTGATTGACGAGTGCCGCAGCGGTGAAGAATTTCGTTCGGATTCCTTCACGACAGGCGGCCAGGCCCAGTGCAATCGCCAGATGGGTTTTGCCCGTTCCCGGCTGACCAAGCAGACAGAGATTGGTATGTTGCCGGACCCATTCACCACGGGCCAGCTCCAACACCTTCTGTTTGTTGACTGATTTCATGGCCGCGAAGTCGTAATCTTCCAGCCCTTTTTCCACTGGGAACTGAGCCTGTTTGATCCGGCTGGTCAGCGCATTCGTGGACCGTGCCGCCACTTCCAGTTCAGTCAACTGCAGCAGATATTGCTCGAACGTCTGATTTGAGTTGGCCGCTTCGTGGGCCAACTTCTCGAACTCCGCATTCATGGCCGGTAACCTTAACTGCTTGAGATTGCTCTGCAGCAGTAGATTCGGATCGTTTTTCTTCTGTATTGTTTGTGGGGGCACGATGATCTCCTTGTGTTGACGTAGAAAGAAACAAATCAAAATGGTTCAGGCTCGGACAGGGAACCTGTACCGACAAGACCTCCGGACGACTCAATTCTTCTTTGCTCAGAGTTGCCGGAGAGAAATCAGGCTGATTGCGGGCATGCGCGGTACTGCGTTTGACCCGGCGAATGATCCGGTCGGCATCCGCTCCTTCGGGGCCACGCAACTGTTCGATGGTTTTCTGGACGCGCTGGACTGGATGTGCGGACAATAGCTGTAGCACTCGTACATATTGTTTTGCTCCCGCACATAAGCCATGCCGGTTTTCCAGCCGTTCGCGAAGTTCGTCAAACACCGGCGGTAGCTTCCACTGACGGTAGACGTTGGAATGATCTAACGCAGCCGGTCGCCGCCCCAAAGCTGCGAGGTAATGCAACGGGTTAAGAATCTGACACCCTTTCTCATAGCTTCTTTGATGGGTTGCCACCACAGTTCCCTTAAAGACCATTTCCACACGGTCAACGTAACCTTTGACGCTCACCGTCTGAAACGCACACTGTCGCGGCACGCTGTAATCCACGTTCTCAAACCGGGCGAACTGATACTTGTTGACCTTTACTTCCCGGCGGATGCACGGATCAAAGCGGTGCCTGGGCAACCCGGCGGCGTTTTGTTTGTCCTGTTCCAATCGTGTGCCGATGGTTTCTGTCTTACCACTACTGAGACGCTGCTGTTCCTGGAGGCAGCATTGCCGAAGATAGTTGTTGAGTTCCTCGAAATCTTCCATCTTGGGAACCGGAGTCGACCATTTCCGCTGCAACGTCTTCACGCGATTCTCAACGACCGGTTTTTCGTTCCCGCTGGCCGGCAGGCAGAACAGTGGTTCAAAGACATAATGACTTGCCAGGGCTGCATAACGTTGGTTGATTTTGCGACTCCGCCCGCTGAGCACCGCGTCGGCTACCGTTTTCGGGTTGTCCCACCAGACTTCTTTGGGAACGCGATCAAAATACTCGAACGCCTGCACCATGCCTTCCAGAATCGCTTCGGTCCGTTCCGTCGGTAGAGCGATCACAAAGGGGGCGTTGGAATACGACCAGACCAGAATCAACACTGAAACCCGTCGTCGTCCGTCGGGAAAATCGACATAAATCTTGCCGAAGTCGGCTTCCAGCCGTTGGCCCGGTTGGTGATCAAGCGGGATGAATGTTTCACGTTTATTGGTTCGGTGCTTCCGCACGAATCGACAAACTGCATCGTAACCGCCGAGATAGCCGTGCTCGTCCCGCAGTCGCTCAAAGATTCGTTGTGCTGTGTGCCGCTGTTTGGGTGGTTGCGATTCATCATCGGCGAGAATCTGTCGGATGGTCTCATGGAAGGGGCCCAGTCGGGGAGCCGCCTGAGTCTGGCGCTGCGAATATTGTTGCGGTTGCCCTGCACCGTGTAATACTTCGCGGATCTTTCGCCGTGAATGATGAAATGTCCGAGCGATTTCCCGGATGCTCATCCCGTCGCGATGAGCACGCCGTATACGTCCGTAATCGTCCACCGTAAGCATCCTTCACCCCGAAACTGAAGGTCAAAAGCCTCCAGTATCAGGAACTTGCTACGATGGGTCCATTTTACGCGCCAATAACTCCCCCAAAGTGGGTCCGCTTTGCACGCCAATCTCCAACCGGGCATGCGGATTGTCGGTCGGAATCCGCTTCGCATTCAAACAGAACCGACAATCGATCCGACGCCGGAAGGGTGGCGGCTGGTTTCGGTGCGCATGCTGAAAGAAGATGGGACTTACTTCGAAGCCGAACTGCTGCGGCCCTTAAGCTGGATTTATCGCCACCGCGCACAGCCGGGAGCGGTTATCATGCTCAACATGCCGGAACTGCATGTGGTGGGGGCGGCGGAAGTGCTCTCGATATCAGACTGTTCGCCCATCGATCCGGGTGACGGCCCGGTGGTCATCTCCACATTTAAAAACGTTTCGCACAACGTCCTGAATCTTTATGTGGAAGGGGAAACCGAGCCGATCGGCGTGACCGCCGGACATCCGATCTGGAGCGAAGACCGCCAGGCGTTTGTGCATACGGACCAGTTACAGCCCGGCGAACGTTTGCGTTCTGCGGTGGGTAAGACAGTCCGCATCACCTCCATCGAAATCCGCGCCGGACCGGAACCGGTTTACAACCTGGAAATTGCCGGCGAACACGTCTACAGCGTCACCGGCTCCGGCCTGCTGGTCCATAATGCAGGCCCCTGTGACCTCGTCCCTCGCGGGCATTACGATTCGGGCTATATCGGCATCGTCAATGGTTCCGCTGATGAGTTCTCAGACACGCTCCGCGCCACCTTTGGAACGTATGACGTGCTGCCAAGCAGTCGGCTTGTCTCTCAGGCTGATACAGTTGGTGGGGTAGGTTTAAGGGCCCCAGAGGGAATCGTCTACAAGCGAACTGACTTGAATGGAAAACTAAAACCGTATGGCGGGCAAGCGAAGAGCCAGCAACGCTTCATTAAACGCCAAGCGGAGCATGCTCGGAAACATCCAGACTCTGACTTTGACTTTGAGATCGTTGACCGAGCCCAGCCGGGTGAGGCTTTGGACGCTGCGGAGCATAATTTCATTCAAGAGTTGACTGATGGCGTGAAGGCACGAAAGTCACGGCTTGTATCCAACAATAAGGATCCGGTTGGCTCGGCTCGAAGACCCCGCCTTGGGCTGTCTGAACCGAGAGATTACTAGGAGATTATTCGTGGCTGAATCGTGGAACAAGGGCGACGTATTTCTATTGCCGATCGATAGCACACGGGTTGGGCTTGGGCAGATAGTTGATGTGCTGCAATCGGAGCTCTACGTGGTAATCTATGCAAACATATGGAATGCAAGCTCCCCGCCTTGTCCTCAGGATGCCGTTGGCCAAGAAGTGCTGTTTGCGTCATTAACTCTGGACGCCAAGCTACATCACGGTGATTGGACAGTCATTGGCAACGTCACCAATAATCTTGCCAACATCAAGCTCCCATTATCGAAGGTGAGAATCTCGGGCGAGATGCATATTGAGAGCCACGACGGCAGTTGGTCTCGCTGCGCAACCGCAGAAGAAGCTGAGCAACTGAGATTTCGCAAGACAGTAGCTCCAGTCCGATTAGAAAAGGCATTGAAGGCCCACTACGGTGTACTAGAACCGCATCCAGCGTATGATGATCTCCGCTACGATCTTGTCGTTGATTTAGCGAGGTTAGGTGGCGATGACTGCCGACTTCGGATTTTAGGAGCATTGGGAATGGAAGAATTGCTTCGTCAGTTGTTGAATCGATTGGAACAGGTCGGTAGCAATCACGAAGAGTTGTACGACACGGAATGTAGGGAACGCATGGGCAACGCCGTGATGGATGGCTTTGTGCGAAACAAGGGTGACTTCGTTTTGGCTGACGATTTCGGACTATACGCAACAGAAGCCAATCTCGCTGTCAAAGAAGCTCTTGCTGAGTACATCACCAAGGCAAACTCGCAGGCAGCAGAATCTAGCATCACCGATTTTCATGAACGGCTTGCTGCGTTCCAAAACTCCGATGTGGAATCCGATGGAGAGGGTAGTTTCTACGATGACTTCTGCGGTCATTCGGCTCCCGATGCATTCGATTCCACAGGGAATGTGATCGAGTGATCTTGAGCAACGCCTATTTGCAACACGCCTGGCATTTGACCTTCCCCCCGTTTCTTGATCCATGCGGAATGCGAGAGAATTTGTTATCTTGTATTCAAGAAAAGGATCAGATCTATGAAACGAAAACGCTACACTGGTCTGCTTTTCAAAAACTGGTCCAATTGTTATGAAGGTTCTTAGCGTCCTTTTGACGAGGAGAACTTTTGATGAACAAGCGAAGAAAACGTCACAACCCCGAGCAGATTGTCCGCAAGCTGCGTGATGCGGATGCGATGCTGAATGCCGGTAAAGACCTGGCTTCCGTGCTGCAGACCCTGGAGGTCAGTACGCCTGACGGCAGCGGCTTGGGCTTCTTGCTCACGCTTTTGTTGACGGTGGAATTCTCTGGCAATGGGGTTGAGCGGCTATCAACTTTTCAGGACTTCAAAACGGCAAAACAATTTAAGATTCTATGAATATGGAAATATCGGATTTCAGGTAAAAGAGGTGAGTTGCTCTACAGATGTAAATATGGTCATAATGTTCTCTATTCACATCGAATAAGATCAAATCCTCTCTCACTTGGAGTCGACAGGTATGGCGGCTGCGGAATCGAGCCTCAAAAATAAAGCGATCGAAGACATCTCCTGGCTGGATGCAGAAAAAGAATATGCATTAGGAGTACACCAGGGAAAACTGGTTTGTCGCAATCCGAAAGGGAAAAAATTAAGCGCCGTGCCCAAGTGGCTCAAAGAAACGGAACTGGCCGAGCAGTTGTTGGCGCTGTGCGAGTGGCTGGCCGATCATGAAATGGAATGCCAACACCGTATCGAAACCTGGATGCTGCGATCACTGCCGGTACCCCGCGATGCGGTAGAAGCAGTCTGGGCTGACCCTGTCTGGTCCGACGCATTACGCAATATGGTCGTGACACCGCTGGATGCTAAAGGTAAGGCGAATACTGAGCAGACCGGGCTGCTGCGAGATGTGGTGGCGAAAAAGGGAATAGGCGTTGTCGACCGCGATGGCGAAACCCAATGGATCAAAGCTGCCCAGATTTTGATTCCGCATCCAATCCTGATTGATGGTCTGGAAGATTTACGTGAAATCGCCGTCGATCTCAAATTTTCACAGGCGATCAATCAACTGTTCCGCACCGTCTTTTCTGCGACCGCAGCACAACAGGATCTAACACGCATCACGGATTTTCAGGGGGGGCGATTCGCGCAACTCAATTTTGTGACGTCCCTTTGTAAACGCCTGGGAAATCCGGTGAGAGGTGGTTATGCCTGCAACAAAATCTGGGAGAACTCCATCCCGCTGGAAGCGCGGTTCTGGGTGGGAGACGAATATCCCGAGTCGGAAACATCTACTGGAGAATTGATTTTCGTGAACGAGGAACAGGTTCCGCAGAAGATAGAGGATGTGGGACCGGTGACCTTCAGCGAAGGGATGCTGATGGCTTCACAAATTTACGCCAAGCGTCAGGTTGAGAAAGAAGAAATTGACAACTCATGAGTACAACAACCATTAAATTAGCCGCTGGGGGACTTCTGCCGATAAAAACCAAGGCAGATGCGGTGACCACAGAATCGATTGTTGCGCGCAGCTATCAGCATCCGGCACTCAATGGTCGACCTGTCATCCGACTGGCGTCTGAGCGACTGGGTGAAGCGGAAGATCTGGCGATGGAATTTCTGGGCTTTGAACCACCGGAGATTTCTCAGGCAGTGGGAGTGCAGCAGCGAGGGAGCCTGGGATTCGCGGCCTGGGCATTGATTAATGATCCGGAGAATGCCCGGTTTGCGCTGGACCTGGTCAAACAGATGAAGGGGACGGCTCGCAGGGCAAAATCCAAACCGGGACATGCCTGGGATGCGTATGTGGAAATTGCCCGGGAACTGGGGCGTTCTGCCCGACATTTTCTACCGCCTTACTGGGAAGAGGTAGGGAGAACCTATAAAGATCTCGGTAATCAGACCTATGCCGCGCGGTCTTTAAATAAGTCTCTGGAAGCAGAACGCGTGCATGCTCTTGAATCAGATCGGGAGCGCCGCCGCGATGTCGTTTTAGAGTTTGTACTTTCCGGCTGCCTGGCGGGAAAAGCGTTGTCTGAATATTCGCAGGATCTCTCAGACCAGTACCCTGCAGAAGAGGCCTTTCAGATCTTTCGGGATTTATGTGTGCGACGAACGCGTGGCGGAATGGCGCCGTGGGCGAATCTGCCGAAAGATTTTATCAAGCTGGCGAAAGCCGCTGATTTGGATGTCGATACGGAACTGGAGCAGTGGCTGGAAGAGATTGTGGAAGCCCCCGCGATGGGCCGGGCTTCGATGCAGTTCTGGAAGTCCTGCAGTAAGTATTGTCAGCGGATCGTAGCGCGGAAACCTGCATTTGCCATTGCACTTTTGCAGCAGACCAAGCCGGAAGCCGATCGCTATTATGAAAGTAAAACGGATGTCTGGCTGGAACTGCTGGAACAATGGGGGGTACTTGAATTTCTCTGGGAAGATCAATATCAGGGGGCACCACCACTGGGCGAGCCAATCGCGATCTGGCTGGGGCGGCTGATTGGGGAACAGGTACCCGCATCGAATCAAATCCTGGAGATGTTCAGAAAACTGATACCTCGTTTAAAGCAGGAACAGACTCCTTTACCTTTGCAGGTAAGCGGCCGCTATCGGGGTCGCAGTAATGATGTGGACCTGCTCGAAGCGGCTCTGGCGAATGGGATTCCCGTCGCAGATCCTGTGGGAGGTTGTTCCATTTCCTTTCTGGGCTGGCTTGAAATCGATAATGCACACGAATTTCGAAATCAGGATATTGTGTATGCCGGTCAAGATGAGCGGTTTCGCGCTGTCATTCTGAACGATCTGGATTCTGCTCTCATACCACGCCCGGGGGAGCGGGTGCTGGGGGGATATCGAATCACCGCCGAACACCAGTTCTTTCCCCAGGCAGCCGGCGACCGCCCGGGAATTCTGGGATTGTGGCGCGAACACACGTCAGAAATGATTGATCAGTTGGAACAGAGTGGACTGGCCAGCTTTATCGATATCAGCGTCCGGCTGCAAAAGACCCTGTGGCCGGACACGTTAAGACTGTTTCCCGATCTGTCCAAACGTCTTACCGATTTTGATCCGACAGAAGTCATGCAAAAGACTCTGCAGGCAGGAGTGATTGATGAGTATGGTCTGCCTGCTTTGGAACAGGTGATCGAAGAAAATCAACTCAAACTGGAACTCAATTCGTATCGGGTCCATTGTTGCTCGTTGACTTTTCCTGCCATCGTTTTGAATGACAGCACTCATGCTTATGTGATCTCAGGTGACGGGAGAATCAAAAAGCACGAACTGCGAATTCCTGCCAACTGCCACGTTCAAGGAATAGAGGTGGTTGGCGAAGATCTGGCGGTTGGCTACCGGGATACATCCTGGTCAGATTATTTTTACTGGTCGAGCAACCCCGAAAAAATATACTCGATCAACTTTTCACTTGGTAATCCCCGAGAACATCTTTCGGTTCAGATGCCGGATGGTGGTGCGTTTCGGGGAAATCGAACCATCCATGCGGGAGACAAGCAGCCTCCGATGGGAATGCGGTTTTTCCACGATGGTGATCGGTTCTGGCGGTTCACGCAGGAGTTCGATTATGAAACGAGTGAATACCGGTCGAAGTTGCTGGAAGTCAATCCGGAGACAGGTGCTGAAATTCGCGCGAGTCTGCCGGCCTGGTTTGAAACAGAGAATAAGGAAAAGACAGAGTACCTGTTCTCGGAGTTGCTGCCCGCTCCTGTGGGAACTGAGCACACGCCTTTGGGCACGCAGGGTGGTATGCTGGGCTGGAAAGCAGTCCAACGCAGTGATGGTACTTATTACGGAGAAGGGATTGATGGCCGTCGCTGGGATCAGCCTTTGATCGATGGTCATAACGGCACTCAGGCTCCTATTGGATTATTAACACAGCCGGGAGGTGACGCGTTTCTACCTGTGTCTGCGCAGGGTGACACTCGCGGTGGAGTCTGTTGTGTGTGGGATCCGACAGGCACAACAGTGGTTGCGCGCCTGCAGCCCTTTGATTTTGGGTTTGCCGCCGGTCAGAGTGTGCTGCTGCCGATCACGTTCTGGCATTTGATGCAGCCTCGACATTTGGCTTCTTCGCGTAAATTACGTCAAACCAGTCTGGATCAGTGTAAAAAACTCCTGCAGGCGGTCAATCTGGATCTGGATCAAATTAAAAAAGAGCGGAAACAGAAAAATAAAAAAGAAATCCAAGTTGAAGAACTCCAGTTTCCACAGCTGCATTCTGAGTTAACAAAATGGCTGCCTGAGGCACCGGAACGGTTATTGACCGGAGTGGCAGGCAACATTGCCCAGGCTGCGATGAATATCAAAGCCTTTCAAGATAATCTGACAGACCTGATTGAGAGTTCAGAAAAGGAAGATTTCGGCTCAACTGCTAAAGAGGATCAGGCGATTGAAGCGGCTGGTATTTCCTGGAATCTGCCTCGCACTAATTATTATGGTCTCCACCAGGAGGGGGCTTCGCTGAAAAAGCATTTAAGTGCCGTGGCCGCATTTCTGAAGGGAGAGTCGACGGGAAGCGATCTCCCCGGTTGTCCAGTGATCTGGTTTACCTTATTAAATGACTTAGCTTTACAAAGTTGGCGCGCCTACTGGCGGGCGGCTGCCTCAAATCTGGAATCAAAAGAGAATGTTGAGATTCTCTGGATTGAATTTCTTGAATTCTGGAATGAGCTGAATCTGGCCGCGCTGCCGGGCAAATTCAGTATCATGCAAGGTTGTCCTGCCAAAGCAAAGCTGAAACAGTATGGCGGTTATGATGTTGACGTCGAGGGGGGCGCGTCCTACACACTGGAAAAGGGGAAAGACCAGTTTATCGTCCTGGAATGTTCACGCTATAACGAAATGCCTTATGAAATTCTGCGTTACTCGACAGCCAGGACTCCCGGCAAACCTCCTGGAATGAAAGTGGAGAATATCCGTGACTTGAAACCGGATCTCGGTTTCGAAGAAACAGCTGAATTCACCCAAGCCGCACGAAAACAAGAAGGGCTCGCGTTGCCTTCCAGTTCGGAATTAAAAACGATTGCCGAGCGACTGGGGGTGACACCTGCGGAAATTGCTTTGATCTGGCTGGCAGGCTTGAAGATGGACGCGTATGCGAATAATTTCATGCCTTCCGAGATCCGCAAAGCTTTGGGATTGAAAGTCACGGAAGTCAGCGCTGCCAGACAGTCATTGCAAAACATGAACCAGGATCTGTTCAACCAGCTTTGCCGGTCCCTGGTCGCCCGTAACGCTGCCGCGCCCTTTGCGGAAGATCATACAGAAGCTTTTGATTCGCTGATCGAGACCTGGGAATCCAGTATGCCCCGGCGTTTACCCCTGGATGCCGGGCTGCAGAAACGGCTTTCCGCTCTGGCAAAAGCGTCGACATGGCAGCGTGTCAGCCACGAGCAACTGCTCAGTCTGGCTGCTGATCCCGGGAGAGATCCATTGCTGCAGCTACTGGAAATGCGTATCGAATATACGGAAGACGGGAATGTTCCAGACCTGGATGTCTTCGCAAAGAAACGGCAGATCACGATCACACCTGATATGCTCAAATCGATTACTCAGCTGGTGGGTCTGGTGCATTACTTCACACCAACGGGTCATGCAGCACGCGGCATGATGCCTCCCTTGATCAAGCAGGTTCACAAGTTATTAAACAGTTCTAAAACGTTGATCCCGTTACGCGTTATTTATCTGCACAATCATGACGAGAAGAGAAAAATACCGACTCCCCAGGAGTGGCTGAATCAGAATCTGGGAAAAGGAAAAAAAGATAAAAAACATCCAATTTACAGATATGATGATGAATTGATTTCTGCCGCGTCCTGTGATGCGATTCATCAGGTGCTGACTGCCTTTCACCCTCCTGCGCTCAGCAGCCCTGCTGAGATGAACCGACTGCTCGCAATCGAAAACCAGATAATACAGGATGAATATTATTCAGGCCTGCAGTACAGTCTGCAGACTGTGGTCCTCTTACTGAGCCCGGGCTTTAAAAAATTGGAAAAATCAATTCTTGCTTCCGGATATGAAGCGGACCAGTGGCTGCAGAATCCACTGTTGACGGCTCCTGATGTTGTGGCAGAGATTCAGAAGAAATATAAGATTTCAGAAGACGCCGCCGTTTTGTATGCTCAACTGCTGGCACTCCCCGATCCTTCGACGGCGAATCTGCGGACCTGGAATGGCTGGAAGCTGGCCCAGATTAAAAAGGCAGCAACGGAACTGATCGACAAGGAACTCGTACTGGAAGCCAAACGGGCTCGAGCAGGGCGAAACATCTTCCTGCCCGGTGAATGGACCGAATTGAAAGCACCCTTGCTGCCTCTGGAAACCTGGAAAATCGAGCAACTGGTTGAACCGGCTCTGAAGCATCCGGTACTATTTCCTGTTGGTGGCCCGCTGGTATTGCGTCCTTTCGACGAACTGTTTACCGCCGCCTGGGAACGGGTTAAAGCAGGTGATGCACCGCGTTATCAAGAAGTCAAACGGAAACGCAGTAGAAAGTAAGCGAACAATATGGCCAAGAAAAAGGCAGTCAGGAAGACAAAGGCGGAAACAGCGGCATCTCCCGCTTCTCCACAGGACTCAGCACGCCAGCAAGCGCCCGCGGAAGAACGCTATGGGGAGGAGCTCGCATTTCTGCGCGCCATTGATTCAGCTCCCCGACCTGCCGGTTGGCAGCTCTCACCGGAGCGGGTTGTCGATTTTCTATGTGGTACTGATGGGGAATCGATTCGTGCTCCGGCTGCTGCCCAACTCCCCGCGGATACTTCCAGATCCATGAAACTGGAAGCGAAATTTGTCGGTCCGCGATCTCTGGTAGAACGCTGTGTGGTCACACTGGCGGGTGAACGGGGACTGTTACTCGTCGGGCAGCCAGGTACAGCGAAAAGTATGCTGGGGGAACTGTTGTCGGCGGCGATCAGTGGAACCAGCGCCCTCACGATTCAGGGAACCGCGGGGGCAAGTGAAGATCATCTGCGGTACGGCTGGAATTATGCGATGTTACTCGACCAGGGGCCGCGACCAGAGGCGCTTGTCCCTTCGCCTGTACTCACAGGCATGAAGCAGGGGGCACTCGTGCGAATTGAAGAAATCACCCGTTGTCTGCCTGAAGTGCAGGATGCGCTGATCAGCATTCTCAGCGAACGTCGCCTGATGATTCCCGAGCTTAGTGGAGAAGCTGGCAGCGTCTTTGCCGCTCCGGGTTTTAATCTCATCGCGACCGCCAATCTGCGTGATCGGGGAGTCTCAGAAATGTCGGCAGCCTTGAAACGCCGGTTTAATTTTGAAACCGTGATGCCGATTTCCGATCCGCAGCAGGAAGTTCTACTGGTTGGTGATCGAGCCAGGGCGGTCCTGCAGGAATCCGGAATAACTCCAGAAGTGGATCGGCGGTTGCTGGAGATTCTGGTGACGACCTTTCGTGACCTCCGGGACGGACGAACGGATGAAGGCTGGTCGGTGGAACGACCAGCAGCTGTGATGAGCACAGCCGAGGCAGTGACCGTTGCTGCGGCCATCACTCGACAAGGTGCGTTTTTTGCCTCTCAGAAAGATCCCGTCTCGCTGGTTCCCGGATATCTGCTGGGGGTGGTCTTCAAAGATAATTCGGACGACCGGGATCGACTGCTGGCGTATTGGGATGGGCCGGTTCGCAGGCGTAGTGAGAGCGATGCGCTCTGGAAGCGGATGTATGAATTGCGACATGTACTGGAAGATGCAGAGCTGGAGATTTAAGCTGTGTTCAAGTTTTTGAACACGTTTCCAGGGGCAATAATACGGGTGTCATAGTCTGAAAGTCGTAAAGGATTATGCACAGGCACGCCTGACTGGACCGGATATGAACGAAGGAAGAACACAGAAATTCAATGGGAAGTGCACCACCCAACAGGGATGACCTGCCTGAAAATGTTCTCAAGCAGATGACCGATTGCACGACCCCGTGGCTGATTGGGGTCCGTCACCATTCTGCTGCGCTGGCACGGGGGCTGACCTTCCTGCTGGACCAGTATCAGCCTGAAGCAATCCTGTTGGAGATGCCACCCGATTTCCAGCGCTGGTTGCATTACCTGGGCCTGCCAGAACTGGAAGCGCCTGTTGCGCTGGCTGCCTGTGGTGATGCGAAGCTGTTATCCTTTTATCCGCTGGCGGATTTTTCCCCGGAACTGGCAGCCATACGCTGGGCTGATCGGCATGATGTTCCGGTGACATTGTGTGATCTTGATCTGGCTTCGATGGCGTTGCTTGACTCGCAGGAAATTCCGGATAAGAACCAGTCAACAGCTGCCAACTGGCTGGAACGACTGCTGGCCAAAACGGGGATGCGCGACACCGGGGAACTGTGGGATAAATTGGTGGAGACGCCTGCTGTCAGTTCCACACCAGAGTCGATTCGCCGGGCCGCCCTGCAGTTTGGCTGGATGATCCGGTATTCCTCCGGGGGCGCCTCTTTTCATGATGCACATCGCGAAGCGGCGATGCGCGCTGCAATCCAGTCTGCTCCCACCCGTACCGCGGTGATCGTAGGAGCGTTTCATGCGGCAGCGCTCTTGCCCGAACCGGTTCTCTGGTCAGCGCCTGCTCCTCTGAAACCGCAGGCAGCAGGAGCCTCGCTCAAGACGCTGGATACTTCGCTGATTCCTTATTCTTTTCCCCAACTCGATCAGCGGAGTGGCTATCCTGCCGGGATTGTAGATCCGGTCTGGCAGCAGAGTATGCTGCAGGTGGAAACGGTAGCAGCAGGAAATGAACTGGTAGTCGATCTGGCAGTGAAGCTTTGCCGCGAACTTCGAGAGGCAGGACATGTGGCAGGTACGCCGGATGCGATGGAAGTCGTGCGTTTCGCTCGTGATTTATCACGGCTTCGGGGGTACCAGGTGCCGGGGCGAGCGGAATTTCTGGAAGCGGTCGAGACTGCTCTGGTACAGGGAGAACTGCTGGGACGGGGGCGGGCTGTAGCGGCGGCGGCACAGACGGTATTAGTCGGATCGAAAACAGGGCGACTACCCGCAGGGACACCACGCAGCGGTCTGGCATTGGAGATTGAAGCAGCGATCAAGCGATTGAAACTGCCGGGCCCTGATTCTGTGAGTCATGAGCCTCGGGAATTGCGACTTGATCCACTGCGTTCTCCCCTGGATCGTGCTCGCGCAGTTGTGCTGCGTCGTTTATGTCTGCTCAACCTGTCTTATGCCCAGCGAAAGGATTCGGCACAAACAGGACACCGGGAAAATCTGACCGAAGTCTGGCGCGTGCAATGGACTCATGCGACTTCTGCGACGGTCGAGGCATCCGGCATCAATGGGGCGACCCTCGACCAGGCCTGCGAGGTGCTCATTCAACGGCTTCAGAATCAGGCTGCAGAGGGGGTCGAAAGTGAGACACAGCATCCGGCGACTTTGCTGGCACGTCTGAATGCTGCCGCCGAATGCGGGCTGGGGCACATGACGAAATTACTACTATCTGAGTTGCAGGCAACGTTCATGCAGGCTGCTTCTCCTTCACAACTCATCGAAGCCGCCTCACTCCTGCAGCGCATTTCTGCCGGTCATATCTCTGGTTTACCACTGGATGTGGATGACGCAGTGCCTCCGGATGTGGAACTGTTTCAGGTACAACCTGATTTATTGAATATGCGACCACTGGTAGAAACGGCACTCTCGCATTTAAAAGGGCTGCTCGGTTCTACTGACCCTGCCGATGTCATCCTGCTGACTGATCTGGCGGCGATGATTACCGGTAATCTTTCTGGCGGTGTGGCTGGGAATCAGGAACTGTCCTCACTGCTTCCTGCGTTACGGAATCAGCTGGCACGGCTGAGCAGGCAGGGATCACCTCTGATGCAGGGCGCCGCCTGGGGGGCGCAGGTTGCAGCAGAACTGATTGCGGCGGATGCCTATCAGGCCTGTCTGGCAGGCTGGTATGATGCTGCGAGTACCCATGAAGGACGAACGCAATTCGGTTTGAGGCTGAGTGGCCTGCTCGTACCCCTGCTGCCGCTGATATCAGTTGATCCGGCCTGGTTGTCAGGCTTAGCAGAGCGATTGGGCGATTCAGCAGATGACGAATTTCTGGTTCGTCTGCCAGCCCTGCGGAAAGGTTTTCTTTCGATTTCACCGGCTGACCGGGTCCGCTTGTTGAAGGATCTTCTGCTCAATTTAGAACCGGATGGCCCGAGAGGCTCGCAACTGCAAAGTGTGAATAATCCGGAACGTCTGGCTCAGGCACTGGTCGCCGATCGCAAAGGTCGTGAAGCAATTGCGAATTTATTTCCGGATTTTCCATTGCGAGAGTTAAACAAAAATGATGCCTTTGCGAAACCGATACGAGTGGCCGAAGCTCCTGGAGAGATTCCCCTGGCTGATCGCTGGCGGCTGATATTAGGAGTGAAAGGCTGCTCGACTCCCAAGAGCCAGCAGGTGGCAGGGACCCTGGATCAGCTGTATGGCGGTTCGGAGCGAGAGGACCGTGGTTTGCAGGGAGATCTAGCATCTGAGTGGGGAGGGACTGAAGCTGCAGCACCCTCCGTTCGGGAGTGGATTTCTGATGTCGAAAGGCTATTCGGTAAAGATGTTTGTGAAGAAGTTCTGGGTGAGGCTGCTGTCAATGGTCGGGCTGCGGTTCTGGAGCACTTGAATCATACTACGGTGAAACCTTCGGTCGAACTGCTGGAACAGGTGCTCTCAATGCGCGGCGCACTTTCAGAACGTGAACTGGGGCTGTTACGGAAACTGGCCCGAAACATTACCGAGCGGATGGCAAAACAGCTGGCGAATCGTCTGCGACCGGCTTTGTATGGACTGAGTACCGCACGCCCAACCCGTCGTCGCAGTCCGCGTCTGGATTTCGCCCGAACATTGAATTCGAATTTACATACCGCCTATCGCAAAAGTGATGGCCGGGTCTCGGTTGCTCCGACGCGTCTGGTTTATCGCCTGCCTGCCAAAAGACAGATGGACTGGCATCTGATTTTTGTGGTGGATGTTTCCGGATCGATGGAAGCTTCCGTGATATACAGTTCGATGATGGCCGCGATATTTTCAGCTTTACCCGCCATTGATGTAAAGTTCTTTGCCTTCAGCACACAGGTGATTGATTTTTCCGGCAGAGTAGAAGATCCTCTGTCGCTTCTGATGGAGATCCAGATCGGGGGTGGGACGCATATCGGGCTGGGACTGCGTGCGGCGCGCGAATCGATTAAAAATCCGTCTCGGACGCTGGTGGTACTTGTGACCGATTTTGAAGAGGGTGTGTCGGTGCCTGAGTTGTTGTCTGAGGTCGTCATGTTGTCCAGTTCCGGTGCAAAGCTGATCGGACTGGCGGCTCTGAATGACGAGGCGAAGCCCCGTTATCATACAGGAACAGCCGCAGCAGTAGTACAGGCGGGAATGCCTGTCGCAGCTGTCAGCCCGGAACGTCTGGCAGAGTGGGTTGGTGACCAAATTCGCGGAGGGACAGCATGACCAAAGCCCCGCGCCCCACTGTTGCCCCCCATGTCGTTTCTGCAATCATTGATGCAACGCCGGACCGGGTCCGGAGACGCCTGGATCGAAATCCCCAAGCCGCCGAGGAATGGAGCTGGCAGTGGATACAGAATACCTGGCAAGTGGAAGCTGGAAACGAAACGGTCGTTCTCTCTGGAATTCATCTGGAAACTATGGAGCAGGTGGTCTGCTCCTGTCTGTTGGCACCGAACTGTTTTCATATTGCGGCCTGCCTGACCAGCCTGGATGTGGTTTTACCAGACGCGTCTGCTGAACCCGTTTCCGCGAAGAGTACTGAGCCTTCCGAAGAGCAGGGGGAGGTCGTAGAAATGGAGCTCAGTCCCCGTCACTGGCGAGCCGCTTCAGAGTTCGCGCGAGCCCTCACTGGGATTCTGGAAACGGGGGTGAGCAATACCGGCGTACTGCTGCATTCACAGCTACTACGTTCCGTGCATCAGTGCCGCGCCGAAGGTCTGCACCGCGCTGCCGCGACCGGGTTAAGGATTATGACCGGCACGCTGGAATTCCGTAAGCGTTCACCCGAGTCTGATCCATTGCAACTGGCGTTGGATCTTGCAGACGCATTGGAGACCACACGGCGGCTGCAGAATGAAAATTCGGTTGCCCCCTATTGGGTGGGGAGCTCTCGTCGCACACAATTTCCGGTTGATCCCGGAAAATTACAGGGGCTGCTGGCCGAACCTGTGTTGACTCGCAGTGGCTACGCGGGGGCGACTGTAGTACTTCTTGGAGGAGATGGTCGATTTTATTCTGTTGGTGAGGTCCGTCCCGGCGATGAGCAACTGGCGCGGGACGCCTATCGAGGTGGAGTTGAAATGGGTTCATTGATCCAGCCTGCACACAAACTGGCACGGAATCTTTATGTAGGAACCGATCTCACGGCATCGCTACAGGGACGACTGGGACGTGGAAAAAAAGTGAAGATCATTGAGCAGGGGACAGCGTCGTGGCAGACTCGGGAGGTCCAGGCTCTGTTTCAGCGACCAGTGCTTGACCAGTGGAATGTCGTGTTTCAGAGAGGTGTACTTCCTGAAGTGGAGCAACCTGCCGGCTGGGATCTGGTATTTCTTACAGGTAGCGTACAGGGGGCGTATGGCTCGGCGCTTCTGTTTCAGCTTGCGGAGAACGGAGCAGTGCTGAAACTGGCGATCGAAAATGAGCATCCGGCCCTTTTTTATCGGGAGAATCTGCGTATGCTCAGTCATGCACCCGGCCTGCGTTTACAGATCATCGCGCGAGTCAGGTTACAGGAACCTGACAGAATATTTCCGCTGGCAGTCACGCAGCATATTGACCCGGCTCCTGCAGCGCAGGAACCTCGGTTGGAGTTGCCTGAGAAACTGCAGGGGTGTCTTTTGCTGGGTTTTGATGAGTTACAGAGAAGTCATCTGGTGAATGCAGAAGCCCACGAATTCCTTTTTCACAAGTATCCGCAGGCTGAGGAATCTGATGATCTAAGCAGACTGCAACGCCGCTGGGTGGCACTGATGATCGGGGGAGTTGCAGCGCAGCGAAAAATAACCCAGAGTACTTCCAGAGACGAGATCAGACTGTTGCAGCAGAATGGTTTCGAAACGGCAGCCGCTTTATTAGATCAATTTTCCCGAGTTGCTTCGGGAGAAGGACCGTCTATCGTCGATGTCTTTCTGGCGACGGCTGTTTACCTGAAGCATGCTCAACACGAGTTGATTAAATCAGTAGCGTTTGAACGACTGGCATCTGAGGACTGATATTGTTCGCTAAGTAGAAAGCCCAGTCGTGAAAGAGTTTAACGGGCGGCTGAAGAAATTGGCTGGAGATTGATCTTGGGCTGGAAGCGATGCTCGAAACTATTCCGGTATTCGTTTCCGCTGACCAATTTGTGTCACTTAGATTTCACATACAGCAATAACGGAATTAATATGGATAGATTAAAATGCAGAATCTGTTAATTTCAATCTGTCCGCAAAAACGAACGTTTTCTGTTTGAGTTGCTCAATGAGTTTCATACTGTTTTTACACCTTGTTCTGTATTCTGTTTTTTCATATCTGCATAGATTTACTATAAATACAATACTACAGGGATGTAACACGTTGAAATGTTAGTGATGCTAGGTATCATATCCAGTATCCATGTGTGACATGATGCCTCAGGGGCATCATGTCAGAACTTAAACCGGTCATTTTGCATATATTTGTTCCATATCAGATTCATATATGAACAATTCCATGCAAGTGTATAATAAATTATCGGGCAGACGCTCCCGCAAAGGAACTTGCGATGGCATTTACACTTCACGGCACCATTGGAAACACTGGCCCCAGAATCGCGATCCAAGTCGCAGGACCGCAGGCCGCTTCCGCACCACAAACACCCGGAATTAATTGCCTCGTCGATACCGGCGCCAGTCGTACCGCAATAAGCCCAGCGGTCATGACTACGCTCGGCTTGCCTCCTATCGGTGGTCCGCCAGCTCCAGTGGTGACCGCAGGAGGCACGCTCAGGGCCGCAGAATACAACGTCAGCCTGTGGGCCGTTGGTGCCGCCGCAAATCAGATTGCTTCCATAATCAGAGTTGTAGGCATTGCACCACACGGGTGCGTCGCACTTATTGGCCAAGATGTACTCAAATTATGCGTCCTTTCGCACAACGGACTAAATGGCACATTTCAACTTAATTTCCCATAACTATTTCAATGGAAAATGATATGCCCTATTTAGACATCACCCTCGAGAAAGACAAATGGTATATCAGCGAGGGATTCAAGGCGATGTTCAGTCCGCCTAACGTTGAGGACATCGAAAAGATGGTCCGGCACAATCAGGGCGCTCACAAAATGATTCTCGCTGGACCGTTCGACACGAAAGAAATGGCAGAATCACAGCTCGATCAATACACTGACTATCATTACCCGTTCGTATGGAATTGCGAGTTGGGTTCTGCAACTTGAATTGCCCGATAAAAATAAATGCACAGGAGTTGCCGACCCGGCCGAAATTAAAATCAACGTCGCTGGCGGCAATCCGGTGATTTTGGACGTTAACCGCGCTTCTGTCTCATAAACTCAAATCTTTTCATAATTGATGCGAAAAACCACCCATTTAACGTTTTCCGGTATTGCTCGGAATGTTCTGAGAAACGGTGTTCTGGAGTATTCCGGGACAGGAAGTTCACTGACCACTTCAATTCGTCGGTTTGGTGTCGCCTCAATCGAATAATAAAACGGACAATACAAGTGTCCCAAGAAGCCAGATGTTTCCTGGGAAACATCTTTCGGTCGTTTCACCGAAGCGAGTTTACATCGACCTTCAAACTGCCGAAGTTGATGTAACTGAATGGCAGTGGTCATGCTGCGTGATCCTAATAGAGTGGAGAGGATCAACATCCACTGTCATGTCGGTCTTTGCTGAATAATTCGGTCAAATAGCATACACATGCGCATTGTGCCCATTTACACCAGAAAGAAAGCCAGATAGATTTAGACAGAATCAGGTTCTATCTATCAATAGTTATCCAAAATGGAGAAAGACATGAAACCAGTCTGTTTCGTATCGCTATTCCTAGTTGTGCTTTTCCTGCCTGGGCTCGCAAATGCTGACAACAGCCAGCTTGGAGGCGCGGAGTTCACAGAAACGACGGATCTCTCCGATGCAGTGGAGCGGTTCAATGCTCAAGTCAATCGTATCAGCAAGGTTGGCCGTGCTCAGCCACCGCTAACGGTCGACGAAATCATTGCGTCGATTCGTGCATGGGACCGCAAACGGAATCCGATCGAACCTGGGTTGCTTGCCGTCTTTCATCGGATTGCGGAAACACAAACATTGCCCGCCGATTCCGCGATAATGTTCACTCAAAGCTGGATTCCAAACGGGGATTATGAATTCACGGTGTGGTGGGTGGACATCTACCTGTATTACCCTCGCCCGGATCGTGATGACAGCAAATTTGTTTACATACACCGAATTCGTGATCGCACGATATCAAGTCGCCCAAGACAAGGAGGGATTGCCGCCGACTCAGATTCGCTCACGCTACCGGCAAGAGAACGTCTCGCTGCAAAGCACTTCGCTGCATTCGTATCCGGAGCTGACGCTAAACAACCCTCGGATAACAAAGCTGCGAACCGGAACACTCATTCGCGCGGCAACTGATATCAAAGTCTTCCGTTCATGCCCGGTTAACAACAGTTATGCCACAAGAAAGACGCAATGCTATTCGGTGACTCTGAACTCTTCGCCGTCGCCCGTTCCGCCAAGGTCGGCGAATACAGTCTCCATACAGGCTTGGCTGAGTTACGCGATTGGATTTCGTGTGAATTCAATGTCAGCGTCGTCCACATTGTCCTAGATCACATCGAACTCGGTCCTGCAGAAGGCCGCCCGCGTCTCAATGTGATTCTGGAAACCGACAAGGACTTTGATTCGTGGAAGACGGACGCCATAACGATTCGTTCCGATGTCCGCGATAAGGTCGTACGACGTTTCAAAAAGATTGCTTCCGTTCATCCCGACCTTGAATCTGAAAACGTACACCTAATACTCGACAACTTTTCGGACGAATGCCTTGGCAGGGCCTGTTCCACATTTCTAAAGCGTGATGCCAAGCGAATCACAAATGACTTTAAGCAAACGATATGGCAAATTGATGGTTTCTCTCGTGCACTTGTCGTATTCCTGTACACTGATGATGAAATCAAAAAATGTTCGGCCGACGACACATGCAAACGGATATCCCAACAGTGCTTCAACGCCTTAAAACCATACGATGAATTCGACTACCTTACAGCCGACTCGTTTCGGTTGCGGTTTGACAGCAAAGAGAATCTGGACAACAACTACAAGGGCAACCTGTTCTACTATTGGCGATAGTAGAGCGGGTGGCATAACAAAGGCATGAACGCGGAGCCGCCGAAAGCGCGTTTTCAAATGGAGCAACAACCGCGTCGGCCTGGTTATGCCAGACGTTACTCTTGCCTTCGTTCGGTTTTCTCAAATGCGTTTGCGTTTTTAAACGACCCAATTTGCGGACTCCATACGCGCTCGTCAAACCCATTCCTTTTCGTGGAATCAGGGATCACGCGAAAACGTCGGTCAGCATGCCTGTCGGCGTGTCCAGGAAGTGGTTCCCTGTGTCGATGAGAAGCTATGTGAACATTTTATGAAATGCCCTCTGAAGGTCAGGGGCAGTTTATCGACGAAGTCGATGCGGGAACTGAGTCGTAAATCATCGGCGCTAAGTCAGATCGTGACGATAATCAAAATCGTAATAATACTTTGATGATGGGGCCTGCAGTGACCTCCGTGCCGCGTCGCATCTCGATCTGGCCACCGACAGGTTTAATCGTCCACGGCTCCCCATTATTACGGCGGGCTGTCAGCTGCGGGGTTGTGCAGACCAGATCACCCACTTTGATTTTCAATTGGGGACCATCCGGAGTTTGCACAACACTTAACGTGGCTGATTCTTTAGGGATCTGGGCTCCCCCCTGGTTTCCTTTCGACGACGAGAGCGTGCTGAAGCACAGGCTACCGATACAGAGCCAGGTGAATATTTTGGTGGGGGACATGATGGAATTCCTTTCGAATTCAGCTCTGGATGATTCCCGGAAATGGAAGAGGTGTCACCATTTATTAATCTACCAGAACGGTATGAAATTGAAAGAGTACTTCTCACTGAGAAAAACAGGTAAAACTGAATCAGAAACTGGATTCACTGACCCATGCCCCCTCTTTCTTTTTGACAATGCCCAATTTTCTGAAAGAAGATGCCCAGGCACATAAGTCTTTCGTTTCAGAACAGACTACTTCACTGAACCCAGAGTGCTCATCTCTGTCAAGCTGTGGACGGCAGTCGACGCGCGTCACTTTATACTTTCCCCCTTCTTTTTCAAAGATGTTTAATATCGGCTTTTGACGTAATGTATAAAGTATGAATAGAGAGCCGTCATTTACACTGTCAATCCTTTTTATTCCTTCTGTTCCGACCGGGTTATAGTCATCAATGGAAATCAGCTTTGTCACTTCGGCTGCTTCCCCATCCTCTCCAAGGGCGACCAGGAAACAGTCTCCAGATACTGTCAGGACCAGAATTTGGCGATGCTCAATTGAAGCGATATCTTCTATCTTGTCCGGAAAGTCTACCATTTGAGTCTTGTTGGTCTCCATCAGTTGGATGTGCAATTGCCGAGAATATGGGTCCATTGCCGCGATCATTTCACCCCCCGGGGCGATAGAGGCGGTCACCCGTTCTGAGTCAAACAGTGACTGTGGTTCAAATATCCCCACCCGATTACCAATACACCATTTGCCATGTCGATTAATTGCAAAGACTTCATTGCCGACCATAATGGCATCACGCATGGCTCCTCCTATTTCAAGCTTTTTCGTTGTTTCCTGACCATCCTGATTATAGACGGAGTAATACCCTGACTGATGCAGGACAACCGGAGCCCCTTCGGGTGAGAACATCAGTCGATAAACAAAACGTCTTTGAATGGTCGCTGTCCATAGTACCTCCTGGTTGCGGATGTTGCAGAGGGACACCTGA
Source organism: Gimesia algae (assembly GCF_007746795.1). Classification (NCBI taxonomy): domain Bacteria; kingdom Pseudomonadati; phylum Planctomycetota; class Planctomycetia; order Planctomycetales; family Planctomycetaceae; genus Gimesia; species Gimesia algae. Next base: position 1,915,857 of record NZ_CP036343.1, on the reverse strand, counting down.
TGCTTGGAAGGAACAAGAGTGGGAATGAAGAAATTTGTATTGTGGAAGACGAGTAGTTGTTCTCCAGATGGAGATATCGCTACGTGAAAAACAAAAAATGGCCATCGATGGCGGTTAATATAACAGGCCGAAATCAAGAGAGTACAGCAGAGCCCTGCATACCAGAAAGTTCGGGATCGGGTACCCTTTGTCGTCGACTTATTTTCTGAATCCGAGTCAGTGAGATCAGACATTCATAGCTCCTGTATACTCAATTCAATCAATTTTCTGGAAAGCTGAGCCAGACTGAGATTTCCCATATGAATCAGCCTGGAACCGCTCCAGGTATGGATCACCGTTAATTGTAACCGCTGCGGTTTCCGTGTCTAAAACAAAGTGATTTTTCATCACTTTTTTTGTACCTCTGTTGTTGAGACCCGGGAATCGCAGCCGAGCGTATTATTTTTCAGTAGCCAACCCAAACTGGTATAGCGCATCTTGCAAAGTGTCCGAAGCTTGAGATAGTGAATTTGTATGACGCGAACGCTGACAACGTTGCACAGCTGCACCGGTTGCCGGGACTGAAATTCCTCACGCTTCGCAATACACAGCTTTCCAAGAAAAGCTTGACGTCATTCAAGGCCATTCCAAAATTGTCTCTGTTAACGTTCATCGACTGTGATCTGTCTGACGAGCTTCTTACGCAATTGCAGACGGCATTGCCGGCATGTCAGGTTCAACACATCACAACGCAGCAGATCGAAGAAATAGAGAAATCCTTACTGGATTAGTCAGTCATCGAAGTTTGGGATGGCCATGAACGATCCCGATTGACAGACTTTTTTCGGTCAGAGGTTTGTTCTTCGCGGAAAGTGATCTGTCGCCATTATCGGGCTGAAACGACTGTCGGAGAACTTCGACATTTGACGCTGTTCAACCCGGGCTGGTCCTTACTACTTTGCCGATGAAGACCTTTTCTTGCTCCACAACTGGCCGCGGAAAGAGCAGGCCATAGATAACAATTGGTGCCCAGGACTAACCGTCTAGAGTGATTCTGTTCGTGAAAACGTTCGCTGATATGCTCCCTTTAACCGAATCCAGAAATTGATAAACAATTCAGGTTTCTGGATAATTAAAAAGGAGGCGAATACGCCCACGAAACGTCATTCATCCCGGAAACGACTATTAAAACTTTCCGCGTAACCGTTTTGCCAAGGCGACCATTGTTCGCACAACTCGGGAAACGGCTTTTCTGAGCCGCCCTGAGAATTTGCCATCCAGATATTGCAAGTGCTGTCTTGATGGTACAATGTGTCGAAGAGTCGTGAAATTTGAGCTGTATAAATACAACGGAACCTTTTCAAGAAACAGCCTTCCAGAGAAACTGATTTGCCCCATGAGAGAAATCATGGCAGAACCGAGAGCCAGATGCCGTTGGTATCAGTTCAGCCTGCGAGCAGAACGAAACTAAGAGAGGATCTACTGACGTGGCCGCACCGAAACGAACCAAGAAGACCGGCCGTGAGGCTTCCCGGCGTGTGCATTGGATCGTGATCGTCGTCAGCGGCATAGGACTCGCAGTGCTTGTCGGCGTCCTGTGGCACTCTGTTGACATCGCGCGCCAAGCGGCACTTCACTCCAGTTGCAGTTGGCCCGTGGGCAAGTTGCACCTCGCGATGCACAACTATCATGCAGTCCACGGCCACTTTCCACCCGCCTACTTGGCTGACGAGGATGGCACACCCATTCACAGCTGGCGGGTCCTCCTCCTACCGTATATGGATGAACAACAGCTCTACGATGCTTACAGTTTCGACGAGCCATGGAATGGGCCGAACAACATCCGCCTGGCCCACAAGATGCCCGAGACCTATCATTGTCCCAGCGAGCCAGAATCGGACTCGGTGACGAGCTACGTTGTCATTGTTGGGAAGGACACGGCGTTCCCGTTCGACCAGCCGACGTCATCTGAGGACTTTCGTGACGGGCGTGAAAACACCATTCTTGTGGCTGAGATCGCCGACTCAGATATCCTCTGGACCGAGCCCCGCGACCTCGCGGCCGACACCATGAGCTCTACCGTCAACCACGAATCGCTGCCGAGCATTTCCAGTGCGCGCCGCCGAGGGCCGCGTGTGAACACGGCCGGTCCCATCACTTCTCATTCCTTGAGTCGGAATCTCGCCCCCGAGACACTCAGGGCGTTCACCACAATTGCGGCGGGCGATGAGATTTCCATGGTGGAGTTTCTCGACACCGGATTTGAGAGTCTTGGTCACAGTGCGGTCACCGATCAGATTCTGCGAGACTTCAGCTACTGGAACAAGGTTAGCGGTCTCTGGCTCAGTCGCTCCAAGGTCACGGATGCAGGCATCAAGTACCTGCGGGGGGCAACACATCTCTATTCGCTGAACCTGAGCGGTACCGAAGTGACCGACGCAGCCCTGGAGCACCTAAAGGGGCTGCCTGAGCTGCATTCCGTCAATCTCCGCGGCACACAAGTTTCCCCTCGTGGTGTGCTGGAATTGATCGCCTCGTCAGATTCTATGCAGATTGTGTTCCCCGGAGGGTGGGGGTGGAAGCTCGAAAACTCGCACGGGTTTCAGTTGAAGCTGAGCAGTTCTGCGATTACAGGAGATCTGTTTCAACTCTTCGGAACCGTTCGGGCTCCGGCTTACTTAGATCTGGACGGAATCGCATTGATGGACGAAGGCCTGGCGAACCTCGGGGGGTTCGAAGATTTGCGAACGCTACGGATTTCCAACACGCAGATTTCCAGCGCCGGCCTGAAGCACCTGGCCGGGCTTGCCAGCCTCCGGAAGCTGGACCTCCGCGGCTCAGCGGTTGCCGACGAAGGTATCAATAAACTCCAGCGAGCGTTGCCGAACTGCAAGATTGACTGGGACGGGACGAAGTGAGCGATTCTGTTCGTGAAACTCATACGATTACTGGATTCCGGAAAAAATACCCAATTCGCGGACTCCCAACGCGATAACTGAACCCATTCCTTTTCGCGGAATCAGGGGGCACGCGAAGATGTCGATCAGAATCCCTGTCGGCGTTCCCGTTCAACCCAATGTTATTCCGCACCCAAATTTAAGGCTCCCCATTCCCAACTCTGTTCGTAAAAAAGTCGCGCGATCCGCGTTACTTATTTTACCTGATTTTTGTTGTCAAAGATCAATTGACTGTTAGACTCAAGGTTCGACAGTCTATTTGTACTCGACGACGTTCATGGTTGAACGTAGTTTGAAATTGTAAGCTCATAGCACATTGGCATGGTGACCCCCAACAACGCGTTCAGCAAATCCTGCGAACAGCGTGAGTATGGTCTGTGATCTCTGTGGCTAAATACAATCCGTGTAATCCGTGGTCCAGAACACAGTTTAAGGAGATTACATGTTTGAACTATCACGACGCAATTTTCTTTCTCAGGGGGCAGCGGGTGTTTCGACTGCGATGCTCACATCACTTACGCGGGGTGATGCACCTGTTAGTGAGAAAAAATATGCCGTAGTTGATGAGGTTGCCTTCCGTGGGCAGACGCGTCGATTGAAACTGATGCAGGGTGACCGCTACATGGCTGCATTGATTTTCCCCACCGATTATCCCACGCACTTTCGATTGAAACCGGAACTGTATCCTGTCTGCACACCATCAGGAGTTCCAGTGACCGATACGCACCAGTATTGCTTCATTCACCATCAGTCGATCATGACCGGTCACGGCAAGGTGCATGTTGACGGAACTGATCATGCTGTCGATTTTTATCGACAATTGCCCTATCCCAATACAGAACGCATAGACAAATTTCACAAGACACACAACCTGTTCCAGATGGGCCCTTCGGGCATTCAGAAGATTGTAAAAGCAGACTGGAAGGTGACAGACCAAATTCAACTGCGTTTGATACTTGATTGGCAATTACGCGATAAAGAAAGTTCTGGAGGCAAGTCCGTCATCAGCGAACAACGCCGGTACAAACTGTTCCAACGTGGTCCCTATACAATTATTGATCAATTCACTCAACTCAGCCCGCATTCACAATCACTCACATTGAAAGCAGATCGACATTCGCTAATGGGGGTGCGCGTGAACGATTTAATCGATCCCGATGATGGTGGCATGATGCACGATTCTGAAAAACGTAAGAATCCTGATGGCAATTATTGGGATATCTCAGGTAATCGTAAAGCCCCTCGCTGGATCGACTGCACTGGACGCATCGGCAATCAGACAGCGGGGATCGCTCTGTTTAGCCACCCCAACAATACCCGCAATGAATTCTACAGCCGCGGCTGGGGACTGATGATTCTCTCACCGACACTCGGTCACGACGTGCGTGTTACCAAAGACAAACCATTACAATTTGCTGCACGCTTCGTTGCTCATGACGGTGCGTTAGCAGGGAAGACTGCTGATGAGTTGTCTGATGAGTTTGCGGCGGTAGATTATCGGAAGATGTTTGAGACGGAGAAGTAGCGCTTTACAAACCAGTTATGTCGATGCAGGGGCAATTCATATTAAATATTCTATATTGAAAACCATCTGAAACATCTGCGTCTCTCTGCGGAGTAAAATCAATAAAGTCTCTTGCTCACGGAACTCATAGAACATCCCAAACTCAGTTGAGCTGCAGGGACTGTGATCGCATTGGTGATTTCCTCACTCTCCTCGTACCCTGCTTATTGCTGTATGCGAGCCTGAACTGTTTCGAAACGGCACATAACAATGGGATCAACGGGATGGCTCGGCGCAGTCGGTCCTGAAGTCATGCTCCTCTCCTCGCCCCCCGTTATCCCGGTCGCTTTTGTAATCCTGTCAACTCATATGTATTCCGGTACGTGTCTTAATACGACCAAATTCGTGGACTCCCTATGCGCTAGTGAAACTCACACATATTCGCGGGCTGACCCTTGTCTTGTATTTTGGTTTCCTCTTCTCCCAGGATTTCAACTGCAAGTTCTGTGGATTGCTGACGGACAATACAAAGTCCAAAGCGACACACGCATCTTCGTATCTGAGATGGTATTTGTTGCTGATGTCTTTGAGATTTTCTCAAAATGCCGTATTGACAGAGTACCTGGTCTTGCTAAACTAAACTATTAGTTTAGTTGTGTGTGGAGATTTCAAATGGAGGTTCCTGATGACAACCCTCACGCCAAGTGATCGTGAGCTCGATCTGCTGAAAGTGATGTGGAATCTGGGCGAAGCTAAGGTCCGCGACATTCACGAGGCTCTTTGCCCGGGGGGAGAATGTGCGTTTACAACGGTGCAGACGTTGGTGCGCATCATGTGCAGAAAAGGCTTCGTCAAAAAGCGGAGTGAAGGACGCACAGACTACTACACTCCAGTGTATACGCTGGAGAAGGCGACCAGCCGGTTTGTGGAAAAAGTGTTTGATGGTGCCCTCGATAAATTCGTACTCAGCATGCTTTCGGCAGAGAATGTCTCGCCTGAAGAAATGCGTGATCTGGAAAAACTGATCGCAAAAGCCCGTAAGGCCAAGCAGGAAAACAGGGAGAAAGACTCATGATATCGGTCGAGTTTCTGTTTGATTTGATTGTACGATTCTCACTGCCTGCATTCTGTCTGCTGGGGGTGAGCCTGCTGCTGCTCCAGCGGATAACGCAGCCACTGGAACGTGTGCGGCTGATTCAGCTGTCGCTTTCGATTCTGTTGGCCGTGCTGCTGCTGATCAACTTCAGCTGGCTACCAGCTATCCTGGTGCCGATCTTGCCGGCTGAGACGACTGTGGAAACTCTCAAAACTCCCGCACCGGATGTCAGCAGCATCGAACCTGAGGGAGTCCATATTGCACATAACATACCTCCTGCTGTTACTGCTGAAACCACAATTGCTGATGTGAACGAGGGGGCTTCACTGCCGGCCAGCACTGCTCAGGCCAGCGTTCCTCGAGTGAAGTCAGCCCGGGGAGTGTGGCAGACGGTCCAGCTATGGACGGTCGCGGGATTCGTTTTCATTTCTGCAGTGCAACTGGTTTACCTCCTGACAGGTCTGGCTCTGACCTGGCGACTGCTCTCTCAGTCAACACCGCTGACAGGATCGAGCAGTACACGTGTCCGGACATTGTTTGCCGCGTTCTTATCGCGTATCGATATTCGCTTTAGCATGTCGGACCGGATCCAGGTGCCCCTGGTCTGCGGTGTCTTCCGCCCCACCATTCTGCTGCCGCGAAGCGTGGTCGAAGGCCCTGATGAGCTGGTACTCCAGCACAGCCTGGCATATGAATGGTCACATATTCAGAGACGTGACCTGATGACCTGGCAGCTGGCCAGTCTGTGCCAGATTCTATTGTGGCCACAACCTTTCTTCTGGAAACTGAAACGGGAGCTGCGGCTCAGCCAGGACCAGATAGCAGATCAGTTTGCCGCCTGTCAGACAGACCAGCCTGCGGAATACGCGGCGACTTTGGTGGCTTTCTCACAACAGAAAGTCAAACTATCCATGGGAGCACTCACGATGGCGGAAACCCGATCGAGTCTGTATCGAAGGGTGGAAATGCTGCTGAATGATTCATTTCAGATTTCTGGCCGCTGCCGAATACGGATTGTGCTCGCAGTGCTGGCAGGCAGCGGGGACGTCCGTGCCGCCACGCGCACTGGGTAGCGATGCTTTCAACCCGCAGGAGGATCTGCGGAAACAGTTTTACGACTGGCTGGTATCGGAACAGAATCCCTACTTTGCCCAGTTGCGTGAATCGCTACTGCCACAGCTTGACCGGGCGTTAGCTGCTTTGATTTCGGATCTGAAGACGCGCGGACTGTTGTCGGAAACGATTGTGTACTGCGCCGGCGAGTTCGGTCGGACTCCGGTGGTCAACTGCCAGGGGGGACGCGATCACTGGGCGCGGACGATGAGTGTCCTGGTTGCCGGTGGGGGCTTTCGACAGGGGGCTGTCTACGGGGCGACGGATCAGACTGGTTCGGAACCTGTCTCTGCAGTGTGTTCGCCTGCCGATGTGAATGCAACAATTCTGAACCAGCTGGGCATTGCCCCGGACACTCTGTTATATACGAGTTCCGGCCGCCCCTTGCCGGTGTTCCGGAAGGGACATGTCCTGTTGGATCTCGTTTAAAGGGAGCACGTCAATAGCTTGTGACGCTTTGGAACAATTACTTTAGGTCGTTTGTCCAATTGAAATTCTTGTGAAGACAACTCAGATCTCCGCTCAACTTTGAAACGTCCTCTGAGCGGATCTTACTCTTAATTCTGTTCGCGAAACTCGTTGTCTGTGGTACTCACTACCGACCACTTTACAACCGCTAACTTGCTATCAGGTAACCATTTGCTACACTGGGGATTCGTGCACACAACCTTTGACTCCTCATTGGCTCTCCGATGAATTTTTCGTAGATGCAGTAGCAGAGATGGCCCATGTATAAGATCGACCAGGCAGCGAACCGGATTATTGAAGTCGACTCCCCCAAATTCTCAGAACTCGGTTTTACCGAACGGCACCACCTGCAGGAATGGCTGGCCCACACGCCCGCCGCGTTGGGGGAAGAGTTGCTGATCATCCAGAAAGAGTTTGACGGCTTCGACGACACCAAAGAACGTCTGGATCTGCTGGCACTCGACAAAGACGGCAACCTGGTCATCATCGAAAACAAACTGGACGATTCCGGCCGCGACGTCGTCTGGCAGGCCCTCAAATACGCCAGCTACTGTTCCACCTTCACCAAAGAACAAATCATCAAGGCCTACCAGGAATACTTAAGCAAAAGCGGCCGCAGCAACGAAGACGCCGCCGCAAATGTCGTCGAATTTCTGGAGTTCTCCGATTTGGAAGAAGTAGTGCTCAACAGCACGAATACACAGCGGCTGATGTTTGTCGCCGCGAATTTCCGTAAAGAGGTCACCAGCACGGCACTCTGGCTGCTGGGTAACGGTATCTCGCTGCAGTGCATGAAAGTCACTCCTTATCGCCATGACAACGACCTGTACCTCAACGTCGAACAGATCATCCCCACGCCGGAAGCCGAAGAGTTGATGATCAGCATCAACGCGAAAGCCAAGGAGGAAAAAGAGACGGTCGGTAAACAGCACAGTCGCTATCGTATTCGTCTCCAATACTGGGAGCAGGCAGTCAATGCCTTACACAAAAGTGATTGCCACCTGTTCGAAAATGTCAGCCCCAGTAAAGACCAATGGATCAGTGCCGGCTCAGGTGTCAGTGGTTGCACCTTTACCCTGATCTTTGGAAAATCGGAATCACGCGTTGAAGTTATCATGGGACGTTCTGATTTGAAAGAAAACAAATTGATCTTTGATGCGTTAGCCTCGCAAAAAGAAATCCTGGAAGATAAGTTCGGGTATCCGTTAACCTGGTATCGCAATGATGATAAAAAAGTCTCGCGTATCCAGTACCCGCTCGAGATTGATGGCTACGACAAAGAAAACTGGCCGGAACTGATTGACTGGATGATCAAGCATATGAGCCGACTGGAAAAAACCTTTAAACAGCCACTGCTCGAAGCCGCAGAACAGATGAAGAAAACCCTGCAGGAACCAGTCAACACCGTCTGATAAGTCAGCCAGCCTTTCGTGTCTTTTCGTGAATTTCGTGGTAGAAATCGTTTTGAACCTTTCGCAGTAGTTACAGAGAGCAACATCAAGGAACCCCCATGGCGAAGAAAAAAGCAGCCCCCAAGAAGAGTGATAAAGGGTTTGAGGAGTCCCTCTGGGATTCCGCGAATCGGCTGCGGGGCAGTGTGGAGTCTTCCGAATACAAACACGTCGTCCTCAGCCTGATCTTCCTCAAGTTCGTGTCCGATCAATTCGAAGAACGCCGTGCGGAACTCATCGCGGAGGGGAAAGCGCAATACACCGACCTCGTCGAATTCTACGCCATGAAAAACGTCTTCTTCCTGCCCGAGACCTCCCGCTGGAGCTATATCCAGCAGCAGGCCAAGCAGGGGGATATCGCCATCAAGATCGACTCGGCTCTGACCGCCGTCGAAAAGAGCAACGCCTCGCTCAAAGGTGCCCTGCCGGACAACTACTTCTCGCGTCTGGGCCTCGACTTTGCAGCGTTTACTTCGTGCACGCGGTGGCATCAACATTGGGAACTTGATTGTCGAAGTGAACTTCCTTTCTCCAGCAGTGGTTTTTCATCAGTTAAATCAGACTCAATGCGTATCGCAGGCGTGCAGGCTTTTGTAGACTATGAGCGGTCGCATTTAACCAACTGGAATTAACCCAGGAAACTGAAATGCCAAAATTGAGCGATTACATGAAGACAGCCGAAATGCTGGGCGGTTCATAGAGACTTTCCGATGCATCGGAATCCGGCGTACGGCTATCGACTGTTCAAACGGAGCGACCTCGACGTTTTTTTGAAGAAGGCAGCCAAGCCCAAAACGTAAGCCATGTCCCATGTGACAGGTCAGATAATTAAGAAGGAACAACAATCGTATGAACGCTTCCCAACAACGTGCCGCCCTGCAACGCCAGATCTGGCAAATTGCCAATGACGTACGTGGTGCCGTGGATGGATGGGACTTCAAACAGTATGTCCTGGGCACACTGTTTTACCGCTTTATCAGTGAGAACTTTGCCCTTTACATCGAAGCCGACGATGAGAGCATTCATTATGCTGAACTTCCCGATACAGTGATCACCCCCGAGATCAAAGACGATGCCATCAAAACCAAGGGATACTTCATCTACCCCAGCCAGCTCTTCGTGAACATTGCCAAAGCTGCCAACACTAACGAAAGTTTGAACACAGACTTAGCATCCATCTTTGCCGCCATTGAAGCTTCGGCCCACGGCTACCCGTCTGAAGGGGATATCAAAGGCCTGTTTGCCGATTTTGATACTACCAGTAACCGCCTGGGCAACACAGTGAAGGACAAAAACTCCCGATTGGCGGACGTACTGAAAGGAGTGGCTGGTCTGGATTTTGGTGACTTTCAGAGTAACCAGATCGATTTATTCGGCGATGCCTACGAGTTCCTGATCTCCAACTACGCGGCCAACGCGGGCAAATCAGGGGGTGAATTCTTTACGCCGCAGCATGTGTCTAAACTGATTGCCAGGCTGGCCATGCATAAACAGGACAGCGTTAATAAGATCTACGATCCTGCCTGTGGTTCCGGTTCGCTGTTGCTGCAATCCAAAAAACATTTTGACGACCATGTCATTGAAGAGGGCTTTTTCGGCCAGGAGATCAACCACACGACCTACAACCTGGCCCGGATGAACATGTTCTTGCACAATATCAACTATGACAAGTTCAACATCCAACTGGGAAATACCCTGACCGAACCGCATTTCGGCGACGAGAAACCCTTTGACGCCATCGTCTCTAATCCTCCCTACTCAGTGAAATGGAAGGGAAGCGACGACCCCACCCTGATCAACGACGATCGCTTTGCTCCTGCCGGTGTACTGGCTCCCAAATCCAAAGCCGACTTCGCCTTTGTGCTGCACGCCCTCAGTTACCTGTCCAGCAAAGGTCGCGCGGCCATTGTCTGCTTCCCCGGCATTTTTTACCGCGGGGGAGCCGAGCAGAAAATCAGAAAGTATCTGGTGGATAACGATTACGTGGAAACGGTGATCTCACTGGCTCCGAACCTGTTTTATGGCACCACCATCGCGGTCAATATTCTGGTGTTATCCAAACACAAAACCGATTCGAACATTCAGTTCATTGATGCGAGTGGAGAGGACTATTTTAAAAAAGCCACCAACACCAACATCCTGACCGACGAGCACATCGAAGCCATCATGCAGGCCTTCGATAGCAAGGAGAACATCGATCACTTTGCCCAATCGGTCTCTTTCGAAACCATTGCTGGAAACGATTATAACCTGTCGGTCAGCAGCTATGTCGAACCCAATGATACACGCGAGAAGGTGGATATTGTTCAACTCAACGCCGAGCTCAAAACAACCATGGCCAGGATCGATCAATTGCGTGCGGAGATCGATTCAATTGTCGCGGAGATTGATGGAGTGGAGGTCGAGGCTTGAGAAACATGAGTTTTATGGACAAGCTACTGAATGGGGCACCAGTGGAATGGAAGCCGCTAGGGGAGTTGATTAAAACTATAACAGCGCCTTCAAAGGTTAAACGAGATGCCTATCGCGACACAGGAAAACTTCCAATCGTTGACCAGGGCGTGGAATATATTGCTGGCTACACCGATGAAAACTTAACCCCAATTGAAACTGGTAAATATGTAATCTTTGGCGACCATTCTGAGCATATAAAGTACGTAGATTTTCCATTCATCCAAGGTGCCGATGGATTGAAGGTGCTCAGGCCAATTTCCGCTAACGCCAAGTACGTCTATTACGCTTTTCAAAATTTCTACAAAAAAGAATTGAGTTATAAACGGCACTGGTCAACGGCGCGAGAGACACCAATCCCAGTCCCGTGCCCGTCAAATCAAACAAAATCGCTTGAGATCCAGGCCGAAATTGTCCGCATTCTGGACACGTTTACCGAGTTGACCGCCGAACTGACCGCCGAACTGACCGCCGAGTTGACCGCCCGCAAGAAACAATACAACTACTATCGCGATCATCTGTTGAGTTTTGAAGATGGCGAAGTCGAATGGAAACCGCTGGGGGAGCTAGGAGAATTCATACGTGGGAAACGGTTTACCAAACGCGACTATGTGGATCATGATGGAATTGACGTGATCCATTATGGTGAGATCTACACACACTACGGTGTTTCAGCCGAAAGAGCACTGTCCCAGGTTCGCTCTGAATTGGCTGATTCATTGAGCTATGCTCATCCAGAGGACGTAGTTATTGCAGGTGTGGGTGAAACGGTCGAAGACGTCGGCAAGGCAGTCGCGTGGCTAGGAAATAAGAACGTTGCCATTCACGATGATAGCTATGCTTTCCGTCACTCATTGAACCCGAAATTTGTATCTTACTGCATGCAAACAGAAACGTTCATTTCAGAGAAAGCAAAGCATGTATCAAGAGGAAAAGTTAAAAGACTTCTAATGGACGGGATGTCTAAGGTGCGAATACCAATACCGCATCCCAATAATCCTAAGAAATCAATTGCAGAACAAAATCGCATCGTTAATATCCTTGACAAATTCGACGCCCTGACCAACTCGATCAGCGAAGACTTGCCGAGTGAAATTGAATTGCGTCAACAGCAATACGAATACTATCGTGATCTACTGCTGAGTTTCCAGAAACCGGTGAAGGTGGCAGAGGTATGAGCCAGAAACTATACAATCTCATTATGCATAGCGACCCTAAATTTTGGTCAGGCGATAGTGGTTATGTGGACTTCCCGAGAGACAGATTTCTTGAATACACGGAAGATCATCTCAAAGAACAATTCCAGACATTAGATCAAGATGCTCGTAATAAGCTAAAAACACTACCAACACTTTTCTCTGTTGAGCATGAAAATGCTGACACCAGAATAGGAAAAATCACGAACATTGAGGTTCAGCCAAATAGATTGCGAATTTATTTCAAACTCAGTGAAGAGAATTATCCTCTTACTAAAGGGGTTCTACAAAAGAATTGGCAGGAATTGAACATTAACGAGTCTGATTTTGAATTTTATAGAACCCACTGGGCTATTAAAGAATGTGATATCCTGAATTTTTATAAAGCGTATTTAAAAACCCTCACAGGCATTGTCCATCAACTAAAAGGTGCCGACCAAAAGGTGCAGCTGATTTACGCCTTCAATGGCACAGGAAAAACCCGCTTGTCTCGGGAGTTCAAACAACTCATTTCACCTAAGAATGACGTTGACGAAACAGTGTTGTCGCGGGATAAGATTCTCTACTACAACGCGTTTACCGAAGACTTGTTCTATTGGGACAACGATTTGACCCTCGATGCCGAGCCCAAATTGAAGATTCAGCCGAACTCGTTCACGGATTGGATTCTCGTTGACCAGGGGCAAGATCAAAACGTCATCGCCAACTTTCAGCGTTACACTTCTGACAAACTCACACCGCGATTTCATTCCGAATCCAGAGAGCGACACCAAAACGGCAAGAAGATTGTCGTCCAATCAATCGTAGAGGTAACCTTCAGCATTGAGACTGGTGACAATGTTGATTCAGGTAATCTGAAACTGTCAAAGGGTGAAGAAAGCAATTTTATCTGGAGTGTCTTTTATACTCTGCTGGAGCAAGTCGTATCCATTCTTAACGTACCCGAACCAGACGAGCGAGAGACAAATGTTTTTGATAAGCTGGAGTACATTTTTATCGACGATCCGGTCAGCTCATTAGATGACAACCATGTGATTGAATTGGCCGTTGACCTTGCCGAGCTTATCCGATTGAACGAATCAAGCGTCAAGTTTATCATATCAACCCACAATCCTGTTTTCTACAACGTACTCTGCAATGAACTTGTAAGTGATGACAAGTCGAGGCGACCTTACTGGCGAGGCAAGTGGTTTGGCAAATCAAGACTGGAACGATCAGAAGAAGGTGGGTATCTACTTGTTCCACAACCAAATGATTCTCCGTTTTCATACCATCTTCATCTTTTAGCAAAACTCAAGGCAGTGATTGATTCAGGACAGGTCGAAAAGTATCACTTCAGTTTGTTGAGGAATATCCTCGAAAAAACGGCGACATTTCTTGGACATAAACGGTGGGAGCATCTACTCCCGTCCTCTGAAGATGGTCGGCCCAATCCGTATGCCAAGCGGATCTTGAATTTCTCAAGTCATTCCAAACATTCTGCAGAAGAAGTACCTGATCTTGAGCCACAGGATCAAAAAGTGCTGAAGCAGTTAATAGACCATATTGTTAGTACACACCGGTTCTGGCAGGAGCAAGAATCAGATGATTGATTACAACCCCATAGCCGAATCGAAAAATTTCATCATACTGGAGAAATACGATCGGGAAAGGATTGTTCCCGAAAGCTACCAAAGCGAAGCTGATCTGGAACGGGAACTCATTCAGGATCTGGGGAACCAAGGCTATGAGTACCGGACCGACTTGAATTCTCAAGAGGCATTGCTTGCTAATGTACGCACGCACTTACAGAAGTTGAACAACGTGGAATTTGCTGATGGGGAATGGCTGCGGTTTGTCGAGACTTATCTCGATAAACCCAGCGAGAGCATCGTCGATAAGACCCGCAAGATCCACGATGACCATATCCTCGATTTTGTCTTTGATGATGGACACATCCAGAACATTTACCTGCTGGACAAAAAAAAACTGACTCGTAACAAGCTGCAGGTAATCGGGCAATTCGAGCAGACCGGCAGCCATGCCAACCGCTACGATGTCACGATTCTGGTAAACGGACTACCGATGGTACAGGTGGAGCTGAAAAGACGAGGCGTGGCGATTCGCGAGGCCTTTAATCAAGTGCATCGCTATAGTAAGGAAAGCTTTAACAGCGAGAACTCTCTATTTAAATATCTGCAACTGTTTGTCATTTCGAACGGAACCGATACCCGCTACTTCGCTAACACCACCCAGCGGGATAAGAACAGTTTTGACTTCACCATGAACTGGGCAAAGTCGGATAATAGTCTGCTCAAGGATCTAAAGGATTTCACCGCGACTTTCTTTGAAAAGAAGACCTTGTTCGAAGTGCTACTTAACTACTCGGTATTTGATGCCAGCAACACCCTGCTGGTGATGCGGCCCTATCAGATTGCCGCTACCGAGCGGATCATGTGGAAAATCAAAAGCTCCTATGTTGCTAAAACCTGGAGCAAACCGGAAAGCGGCGGTTATGTCTGGCACACTACTGGCTCGGGCAAGACCTTGACCAGTTTCAAAGCAGCCCGCCTGGCAACCGAGTTGGATTTTATCGACAAGGTGTTTTTCGTCGTCGACCGTAAAGACCTGGACTATCAGACGATGAAGGAGTACCAGCGTTTTTCACCCGACAGTGTCAACGGTTCAGACAGTACCGCTGGCCTTAAACGCAACCTGGACAAGGACGACAACAAGATCGTTGTTACCACGATCCAAAAGCTCAACAACCTGATGAAGAGCGAATCTGAGCTGCCGATATACCAGAAGCAAGTCGTCTTTATTTTTGACGAATGCCATCGCAGCCAATTTGGTGAAGCCCAAAAGAATCTCCAGAAAAAATTCAAACGGTATTATCAGTTCGGCTTTACCGGCACCCCAATTTTTCCGGAAAACGCGTCAGGTGCTGATACCACTGCCAGCGTGTTTGGCCAACAGTTACATACATATGTGATCACCGACGCAATTCGGGATGAAAAGGTACTCAAGTTCAAAGTGGACTACAACGATGTCCGTCCACAGTTCAAGTCGATTGAAACCGAACAGGACGAGAAGAAGCTAACCGCGGCAGAGAACCGTGAGGCACTCCTGCACCCGGAACGCATTCGAGAGATCTCACAATACATCCTGACCCACTTCCGACAGAAAACGCACCGTTTAGGGGCGAACGGGACTGGGTTCAATGCGATGTTTGCGGTCAGCAGCGTGGACGCGGCGAAGCTGTATTACGAAAAGTTGAACGATCTGCAAGCAGGCAGCGATAGACGTCTGAAAATTGCCACTATCTTTTCGTTTGCTGCTAACGAAGAGCAGGATGCGGTAGGCGATATTGAGGATGAGAGCTTTGAAGTATCGGCAATGAACAGCAGCTTTAAGGAGTTCCTGAATGCGGCGATTAATGATTACAACAACCACTTCAAAACCAGCTTCAGTGTGGACAGCAAGGGCTTTCAGAATTACTACCGTGATTTGGCCAAACGGGTGAAATCCCAGGACATTGATTTGCTGATTGTAGTGGGCATGTTCCTGACCGGTTTCGACGCACCGACACTGAACACTCTATTCGTCGATAAAAACCTCCGTTATCACGGTTTGATTCAAGCTTATTCGCGAACGAACCGGATTTATAACGCCACCAAAACGTTTGGCAATATTGTTACCTTTCGCGATTTGGAAACGGCCACCATCGACGCGATCACTATGTTTGGAGACAGCAACACAAAGAACGTGGTGCTTGAAAAAAGCTACAAGGAATACATGGAGGGCTTCACCGATCTGGTAACCGGCGAAGCGCGGCGTGGTTTTAAGGAGGTCGTCGCGGAGTTGGAACAACGGTTTCCCGCCCCGGAAGAAATCGTTAAAGAGAAAGACAAGAAGGAATTCGTGAAGCTGTTTGGCCAGTATTTGCGGGTTGAAAATATCCTGCAAAATTACGACGAATTTGCCAGCCTGAAAGCGTTGCAAAGCATCGACTGGGATAGCCCAGAGCAAGTCGAAGAATTCAAAGCTGAGCATCACTTGAGCGATGATGATCTGGCCACATTGCAGAGTATTACGCTACCTGCCGATCGTAAAATTCAGGATTACCGCTCCACTTACAACGACATCCGGGACTGGCTGCGGCGTGAAAAGGCGGGCAGTGAAAATGAGCAGTCCAAGATTGATTGGACTGACGTGGTATTTGAGATCGACCTGCTGAAGTCACAGGAGATCAATCTGGATTATATTCTGGAACTGATTTTCGAGCACAATAAGAAAACTAAGAACAAAGCGGATTTGGTTGATGAAATGCGTCGCTTGATTCGTGCCAGTTTTGACATACGCGCCACGGAAAGTCTGGTAGTTGATTTTATTAACCAGGCGGATCTGGATGAACTTCCCGATAAATCCAGCGTGATGGATGCCTTTTACAGCTTTGCACGGGCAGAGCAACAGCGCGAGGTTGGGGAACTGATTGCTGACGAAAACCTGAACTTAGAAGCGGCCAGGCGATATATCAGTGCCTCGCTAAAACGAAGGTATGCCAGCGAAAATGGTACCGAGCTCAACGCCGTTCTCCCTAAAATGAGCCCGCTCAATCCTCAGTACCTGACGAAGAAGCAAAGCGTTTTTCAGAAGATCGCTGTGTTTGTAGAAAAGTATAAAGAAGTTGGTGACAAGGTCTGAGGATCTCAAATATAACTCGCTGCTGAAAACTCAGGGCAATTTAGATACCATTGATCCATTCGATCAGCTTCAAATTGATGAAGGGGGGCGCCCCCGACCTGGGCATCGATTTCGAAGAGAAGGCGTTTTACGACATCCTGAAATCCCTGACGGTGAAGTATGATTTCGAATACCCCGAAGAGAAGCTGCTCGATTTGGCGAAGAAGGTAAAAATCATCGTCGACGACAAGGCCCGGTTCACCGACTGGAGCCAGTGGAGCGACATCAAAGCCGAGCTGAAGGTGGATCAGATCATTCTACTGGCTGGTAACGGCTACCCGCCGATCGACCGGGACGAGGTCTACAAAGAAATCTTCGAACAGGCGGAGAATTTCAAGAAGTACCAGGGAGACCGCGACGAGGACTGATTATTTCGCGGATCGGTTTTGGATTGAGCCGGGTGAGTGGGCTGCCTGGTATTGGATTGAACGGGGTAACTGCGACCTCCTGCTCGCTGCGCTCGGCCCGGATTGCATCCGGGCTTACCCTTTCTGGGGGCTGGTTGCTCGGGCATATTGGGGTGAGCGAACTGTGGTAACTGGCGATTTTCTTTGAATCACAGTTAACCGCGGCTAACGCCGTGCGGCTGATTTTACTTTCGTGTCACTTCGTGCTTTTCGCGGTAGATAATTCCAGTTCGAGAGTTTGATCGGTTTGCGATGTGATGCGAAATGGGTTTGATATTCGCCAGGCGGGCGGACACATAAGACCGCCCCTACCGCAAGTGTGGTCGGAAGATTAGATTTTATTGTGCGATTGCTCTGACAGTTTCCTGTTCGCTGCGCTCACCCCGGATTGCATCCGGGGCTACCCATTTTTTGCATTCGTGCGGTTTCGTGTCTTTCGTGGTAGAAAATTCTCGATTACGTATGTCACTGGTTTCCGATGCTGTGTGATACTGGTTCGATCATCGCGCGTCGAGCGGACAGTTGAGGACTGCCATTCCGGCGGGGCAGGTTGGTGACATGAAAGATGGCTTGAGCGTTTGCCCTGACGGTTTCCTGTTCGCTGTGTTCACCCCGGATTGCATCCGGGGCTACCCGTGATCTGTGTTTAGTGGTTCATGATTTTCATCTGCGGGGATAGAGGCACATCATTTATAATGTTTCGTGAAACGTGAGATGTGATCGTCACACCATGACTGTTGGGCGAGCCAACAGTGCCACCCGAGCGCTCATTGGGGGCTGGTGCGTCGCGCATCGTTGAATATTGCTACCATGAAAAACACGCAAGGACACGAACAGGGAATCGGTTGTTGTATCAAACTGGGACACCTTGAGATGGAACTCGTTTTACTGATTAATTGCCGAGGGTTGTGATGTTGGAATATTTGGGATTCAGATGGTTTGTCATGTTCGAGGATCATCTTAGGGAGTGGCGTGAGGGGAGCAAGGGGGATTTCAGAACGATATGGCGATGTATGTTGATACGGGCACGATGCTGGGGTGAGCAGTGGCGATGCCGAGACGAAAGACTGCGAAGTGCGGCGACCCGCAGGCATACATCACGAACAGGTGTGGTTTCAGGCAGTGCAAATCGGGAAAAAACAGGCTGTTTTGCGGTGAAGATCGGGAACAAGTGGCGTGTGTTTCGGTGCACTGTAAACTGGTCACGCGCGCGACTCATTTAGACGCTTATTCTGTTTGGGTGCAGGGGGGAGTCAAGTCGAATTTTTTCAGTGGGTGATCTCTATGAGAGAAGCGTTCATTTCAGGAACAGAGCAAGAGCAGGGGAGGTAGAGTGTGAACACTGAGAACCGGAAATGAAAACAGGCTGCTTACCGTGACAGATAAGCAGCCTGAAAGTGGAGGCGGCGGGTGTCGCTCTTGAGGCAGTTTTACGGGCTGATAAATATCACAGTAAGTTCCATTGAATTCGACATTTGGGCTGAGACAGCTGCCATGAAGAAAGATCAAGATTGAGTCATCAGGCAATCATTTCCTGAATCATCTGGCCGCCAAACTGGCTGAGCTGTTTGAAGCGACCTGCGTGGAAATAGGTCAGCTTATTGTCATCCAGGCCGAGGAGATGCAGTAGCGTGACGTGGAGATCACGAATTGGGTGTACGCATTCCACTGCGCGGGCGCCGAGTTCATCGGTGGCCCCGACGACTCCCGGTTTCACTCCTCCGCCAGCGAGCAGCATGGTCATCGCCTGATTGTTGTGTCCGCGTCCCAGGGAATAGACGCCGCCCCGTTTATTATTGTCCGGGGTTCGACCAAATTCTCCCGTCCAGATGACGAGTGTATCGTCGAGCATGCCACGGCTTTTCAGATCGCGGATCAAGGCAGCCATCGGTTTGTCGACACTTTTAATCCGCGCGGAGTGGCCCCGTTCCAGGTAGTCATGACTGTCCCAGCCGCCACTGAAGATCTGCACGAAGCGAACCCCGTTTTCGACCAGTCGTCGCGCCATCAGGCATTGGCGCCCAAAGCCACTGGTTTCTGGTTCAGTTAACCCGTACATTTCCTGTGTCCGGGCTGTTTCGCGTGAAAGATTCAGGACATCCGGGACTTCAGTTTGCATGCGAAAGGCAAGTTCATAGCTCTCCATACGGGCCTGTAGTTTCTGATCCTGCACGCCGAGCGATTGCAGATGGTCTGCGTTCAGACGCGATAGTTCCTCCAGTGCGCGGAGCTGGTGTTGTCGCGATTTATATCCCGGAGCGGCGAGGTCGAGAATTGGAGAACCTTCCGGACGCAGACGCGTACCCTGGAAATGGGGAGGCAGAAATCCGTTACTCCAGTTGGTGGGGCCACCCTGAGGCAGTGCGAGTTCGGTCATCACGACGTAACCGGGCAGATTTTGGTTCTCGGTTCCCAGTCCGTAAGTCGCCCAGGAGCCGAGAGCAGGATCGCCGCCCAGTCGACTGCCGGTATTCATGTGAAACAGGGCTTCCGGATGGTTCAGCGATTCGGCCTGACAACCACGGAAATTACAGAGTTCATTGGCGACGAATGGATCGGACAGGTATTTCCATTGATCACACATTTCGATTCCCGTCTCAGCGGGCTTTTGAAATCCAAATGGGCTGCCGACGAAAAACTTGAAGCCTTTTTCCAGGCCGCCGGTCAGTTTGGATTCCTGTTTGTGCAGCCGGGTCAGTTCGGGCTTGGGATCGAATGTATCCATCTGCCCGGGTCCTCCTTCCATGAAGAGCATGATCACGTTTTTAGCCCGGGCGCGGCGCTGGGGCGTTTTCTGAGTCAACGGTCCCACATCGCTGGCAGCCGCAGTCTGTTCTGCGCCCAGTAGTGAAGTGAAAGCGAGGCTCCCCAGTGAGGCACCCAGGCTGAAGAGTGCTTCCCGACGTGTCTGGTGTGGTATCGTGTGCATGATCTGAATTCTATTCTACGTACATGAACTCGTTAGAATTGAACAATAACAGGCAGAGATCTGCCAGCGCCCGTGTCTCTGTGGAAACATCTGCCGGTTTTTTGTCTGACTGGTAGTGGGTGAAGACAGGCAGGATTTCCTGATATTCGAAAGGCTGACCCGAAAACTCTTCGACCAGCGATCGTGTAATTGTCTGGGGGTAACGGTTTGGTTCAGGAACCACATCCGCATGATATTCCCTCATGTCTGTGACATACTGCTGGAGTCGACTCAGTTCCTGCTTCGAAGCAGATCGACCCAGTGTCAGGCGAAAGGCCCGGTTAATCTGTTCGGTCAGAGTCGGGCGTTCCAGCTGCAGCCTCAGGGCGAATGCGATGGAACGATCAATCATCTGGTCACTGTTGAGCAGGGTAAATACCTGGGGAGTGACCGCCGCTGATTCACGCAGTTCGCAGGACTCGTTGGGATTCGGTTGATTGAACAGTTCCGTAAACGGATCGGCCTGGCCACGAACGTGGTAGGAGTAAATTGTGCGTCGATTTCGTTCTGCCGGTGTGGGTGATGGCTGATACGCGGGTGCCAGTGAGAACTGAATCATCCGCGGTTGCAGCGCGACTTCCATGTTGATTTCTGGCATGACGGGGACACCTCCCGCTGAGTGCACCAGTTCGCCAGTGATTTTCAGGATTCCGTCTCGCAGTTCTTCTGCACTCAGACGCCGGCGCGGAAAGCAGGAGAGGAGTCGATTATTCGGGTCTGCCTGTGTCAGTTGCTGTGAATCAGCCGGGATGGAGCTCCGCCGATAGGCATCGGACAGCATGATCAGGCGATGGAGGCGTTTGATGCGCCAGCCATTCGTTACAAAATCGTCAGCGAGCCAGTCCAGCAATTCGGGGTGAGTCGGTTTGGCTCCCTTGGCACCAAAGTTGTTCGCATTCGCAGCCAGGCCGCTTCCGAAATGATATTGCCAGATCCGATTCACAATGGCACGTGTCGTCAAGCCATTATCGGGGTGAGCGATCCAGCGGGCGAGTTCCGTCCGCCGACCTTCCGTAGCTGCCGTCACCAGACCGGGGTCTGAACTGGAACTGCCTGCCGGAATAGAAACGGCACTGAGGACTCCCGGCTGCACGACATCGCCGCGAGCATCCAGAGTACCACCTGTCAGAATATGATTGACGACCTGCTGTTTTACTGGCTTGCGTTTGATACGCAGCTTACGAGCACCGTTCCAGGGCATGGTATAATGCTCTGCATTAAAGACACTCTGTGCAATAGGCTGATACCGTTCGAGTCGGCGGGTCCAGATCCACTCATCCTGTTCGCGCACCTTGAGCTGTCCCTGCTCGACGTGATCCAGGCCAACGTGCCGAGGCGGTTTGGCGTCGTCGGAGAGACTATGTCGTTCTGCTTCATTTTTGTATGGCAGGTCATGCTCCCTGAACCAGGCACGTGCTGCGTTTTCCCGTTTTTGGATGAGCCGGTTCTTCTCCTGAACAGCGAACTGAAGCATACGCTCCACATGCGCTTTCCCATTTTCAAAGCCTTCTCGGTTTTCGCAGGAGAGCAGAGGGACGGGACGCTCCGCCATGTGTGTTGTGGAGAAGGCGGCATAAATCCGGTAATAATCGCGGGTGGGAATCGGATCAAACTTGTGATCGTGACACTTACAGCAGCGAAGGGTCTGTGCCAGGAATGTCTGTCCGGTGTTATTCACAAGATCGTCAAGATACATCTGCCGGGCTTCTTCCGGTTCGACCATCGCATTATCCCAGGGCCCCAGCCGTAGAAACCCGGTTGCGATAATCCACTCAGCTTCCTGAACCGTATACTTACCCGAGAGCTGGGTTTGATGCACCGTCTTCCGGTCTCCAGCGGTTCGCGTTGCCACGGACCTGTCTGCCAGTTCGTCGCCGGCCAGTTGTTCGATAATGAAGTCGTGATATGGTTTATCATTATTGAAGGCACGGATGACGTAATCCCGATAACGCCACATATTGGAGCGTTCAAAGTCGTTCGACATTCCCCCCGTGTCAGCATAGCGGGTCACATCCAGCCAATGACGCCCCCAATGTTCTCCGTAACGCGGACTTGCCAGCAGGCGGTCGATGAGCGCTTCCCAGGCGTGCTCTGCATCCTGGGAGTAAGCGGCGATAAAGTCATCGATTTCAGAAGGAGCAGGGGGCAAGCCGGTCAGATCATAAGCAGCGCGGATGATCAGCTGACGCGGTGACGCTTCCGCTGCAGGGGGAAGATCTGCCTCTGCCAGTTTCTGTTTAATGAAATAATCAATGGCCTGATTTGCTGTGAGTTCTGCAGGCAGCAGCTCAGAGACGGGTCTGACTTTTTCAAAGGCCCATAAGTCCTCCGGTTGATAGCGTCGATTGGTCCATTCCGCGGAGGTTCCCCCGCTGGTAGAGATAATTCGCCCTTCTGCATTACTGACAACAGCCGCTGCTGCTTTACGAATCTGGTTCTGTCTCTCGAGACTGGGCCACGGGGCTCCGGCTGCGATCCACTTGCGGATCTGTTCCGTTTCCACGGCCGTCAGACGATCATTTTCCTTAGGGGGCATCTCCAGGCCTTCCCACAGGACAGCCTGGTACAGCGAGCTCTGCTGAGGTTTACCTGGAATCAGCGATGTCTCTCCCGATTCGCCTCCTGTGAGTAGCCCCGCGCGGGATAACATGTTGTATTCACCACTAATGTCCTGAGGATCTTTTCCATGGCAACCGAAGCATTTTGTCTGCAGCAGGGGCAGGACCTTGAGTGTAAAGTGTTTGTCTACTGCATCGGGAGTCTCACCAGCTGTTAAATATGCTGCCGACAGGAGTACGAAGAGGCAGATCAAAGGCTTCAGGAATTTTGAGATTCCCCTGAGGCTCACAGTATTCATCTGCAGGCATTGCCTAAGGCTTTCCATGTTCGTACATCTCCTTAATCTCTTCCGGTGATAATGCGCTCGCGAAGAGGATTAACTCATCCAGCGCACCATTCAGATTGCGGATCGCGAAACGCTGACCGGGGAGTGTTGGCGAAGACCAGTTCCCGATAGAGGCTGCTCCGAAGCGGGTTGTTTCAGGTAGTTGTTCCGGCGGTACTTTGTGTCTGCTCAGGATGGTGCCGTTCAGATAGTGAGTAATGGTGCTGGTCGCGAGATCACAGGTTACGGCCAGATGAATCCATTTCCCGTTCAGTGACGGGTTCCAGAACGTGGGGGACAAGGCTTTGAAATCGGTAGGTCCTTTTTCTCCACGATCGACCGGGCGAATAGAGAAGTAAAGCTGACCGGTATCCAGAATCTGCCAATGGGGCTCTCCCTTGTCGTAGCTGTCTGTCAGGAACAGAGAATTGTACCAGCGGTCGAGGCTGTCGATCTTAACCCAGGCCGCAAAGGTGAGTGACTCGTACTCTCCGGGGATCTGAACGCGGACACGATCTGCAGGCTGTTTGAACTCCAGTGCCCGTTTGGCATCCCAGCGTCCGGGGACTTCGCGTGCTCCAACAATGGCGCCGTCGAGGTCCGTTTCAAGAGGAAGTTTGCTGCAGACGAGCCGCCGTTCCCAGTCCCCCGGTTCTGCAAACGAGTAATAAGCGATTAGTCGCGAATCGTTACGCAGCGACTTTGACCAGGCGTGCCACCTTTCATAGCGGGCAGACTGAAGCTGTTGATCTTTGACTTCCAGAGAAGAGATATCGAGAAATTTCTCCGGTTCCGGTTTCTTCTCTCGATATTCTCCTCCGTCAGTCAGGAGCAGTGCCTGCCCAGTCGTTAAGCGTTGTATTCTGCTAGAAGGATCGTGCAGTTCGACTTCGCCGTCAAAGACTTCCACATCGGTGCCCTCGTCAGTCACGGAAAGCCCGAATTCAGTTCCGAGATCCACCACCGTCAGGTCATCCATCTGCAGTGTAAAGCCGCGAGCAGCTGGAGGAACATGAGCCCTGAGTCGTCCCTGATGAACACGCGCCTGTGTCGGCGATTCCAGCTCAAGCTGCGCCGGTCCTTCTACAATCAGGGTGGCACCACAGAGAAACTCAATCTGGGCGTGTCCCTGATCAAACTGAAACGAACCGCGCGGGAGTGCCTGTCCCACTTCGATTGGAGCCTGCGAGTCAGACCAGCGCACATCGACCAGTCGTGTCAACAGTGCGACGCCTTCAGAAGTTGCTTCTGCAGCCGGGTCACGCTGGCTCGGCATCGAGGGGGACACTGGTTGTGTTTTTCGTGTTAACCGACTGCCTGTCTCCCGATAGAAAATCCAACCTGTCAACAGGCAGACGACGATCAGCAGCAGGGATAAAGCCAGTTGATTCCAGCCACGCTTCTGTCGGAAACGTGGCTGGGCTGCAGGAATTACAGTAGATCCAACCGGAGCGATGTTTGTGTCGATTTCTGCAGCTCCAGTATCAGCCTCCAGATGCAGGGCCGTCGTCAACAACTGCATCTGGATAAAGCGGGTGCGGGCAGCGGAGCTCGTTTTGAGCAAGGTGCGCAAACACTCGATTCCGTGGTCGTCAAGCGTACCACATTCCCATTCGAGCAACAGTGAGTCGATCTCGTTGACATCAACCATTTGAGCCCTCCACCAGTCGCTTTTCGACGCACTCAGCCAGCTGTCTGCGAATACGTAATAACGAAACTTTGATGGTTCCTGCCGACCGGTTTAATGTCTCTGCAATCGAGTTTACTGGTTGCGACTTTAAGTAACGTTGTTCGATCAGGCTTTGGTGAGACTCGGGTAGCTGTTGCAGACATTGGCGAAGGGCAGCCTGAAAGGAACCGAGTCGTTCGGCTTCTTTTTCTGTTTCTTCGGCGAGCGTCTGAATCAGTTCTTCGTTCAACAGCATGCGATCCCGTTTGTGATCGCGTAGATGCGCCAGTACCTGGAAACGGGCAATCGAGAAAGCCCAAGGCAGAAAAGGACGCTCTGGATCGAATTCAGCGAACTTTCTCCAAAGCACCAGATTCGTTTCCTGTACGACGTCCGCTGTCCGGCTGCGATCTCCAAGTAATGAATAGATGTATCCGTAAAGTCGGTTCTGATGCTCGGTCAGGAGTTTGACAAAAAATTCGGTGTTTTGAGTCTGGTCCATAAATACTCTCCAGAGGTACTTACCGCGAGTATGCAGTTGGTTACAAAAAAACTGGCAGACATCTGAAATTTTGATAGAAAATCGGAAATCCGGTGGCAAAGACTCTGTTCCGGGAGAGGGACAGGCAGTACTAATTGGATTTTGCAATGGTTCTAATTGACGGATGGTTCCTATTTCTTTCTCGATGTTTTAATAGAAATTCGAAGGAGAGCAACAAACCTCATATATCAAAGTGATATTCTCAGGTTTCATTCCCGGGATTAACTGCCCGCGTTTCCCGTAATATAATTGTGTAGGTTTCTTCCCAGTTCTTAAGAGCCACCAAGAGGGGATTGAGTGATTCCTCTGCTTCTGTCAGTCCATATTCCACGTGGGGAGGAACTTCCGCATAGACAGTGCATTTCACCAGATCAGGTCCTGCCATATTTTTCAGGCAGATTCGCACAAGTTCTCAATACCCGCGTAAAATGATATGTTGATAATCTCTTACCACCATAATAGATTGAAGCCTCTGTGATGCCTCGGATGAAATAACTGCTTTCGAATTATCTGAGGTAGGATTCCCCGACGCGCATTGTGATTTCTGAATTACTGTTTGTATGGGCAAGTCTTCCAACCCGACCGGATTCGGCTTTATTAACAAGCTGGAAAACTGTTGCAGAGCCCGATTCGCATCAACCACGAGAAATTACTTTATTCTGGATGCGCGCAGAAGTATTTTCTCTTTGTCATCGACCAGATACAGCAAGCCTTTGACGTCGATGTGAAACTTTTTCACTTTCTGTAACGTTGTCAGGAACCTGGATTCCTGATCCATCAGCGCTGGCGGGCCGGCGGCGCGCGTTGTTCTTGGTCCTGGCTCTATTTCAATGTTCTGGCCGTCAAGCTTCGCCTTAGCCATATACCGATTCACTCCAGTGTTGCCGGTTACAGAACGATCTTCAGCTATCTGAATTGTTGTTTGAGCATTGTCGATCACACCATGACCTTCAATATCTTCGATCAGCCATTTCCCAAAGATTGCTTTTTCTTCCGTCGGTGCTTGCGAGTTTTCGACACTCTCTAAAGCGTTTGACAATTCCTTCACACCAACTGCTGCCACTTCTGCGTCTTGTTCTCCAGTGGCGCCGCCCACGCCGATCGCGCCAATGACTTGTCCGTCGTAAATGATTGGAAGGCCACCCTTTAGCGTCGTAAACTTTCCGCCGCTGACTGCTGCCGCGTTCTCCACAGCCAGACTCAACTGCGTATTCACTGCATCTGCGTTTGGCAATGGTCCAGTCGGCCCTCGTTTGGTAGCCGCCGATGTCGCTTTCGTGATCGACGTGTAAACGCTTCCCGGTCTGGCCCCATCCATGCGTGCGAATGCCAATAGATGTCCGCCATCATCGACGACAGCAATGTTGACCTGAATACTCATCGCATCCGCTTGTTTGCGACTCGCAACAATTGCCCGCTCAGCTCCCGCCAGCGTCAATTGTGCGCGATTGGTTCGCACGAGTGGGAGTGGCTGCTCATTTTCGAATAAGACCTTTGCCTGGTCCGGTTGTGCCGATGCCATGTTGACTCCAATCAGAAGAGTCAAAACGAGGGGCCAAGGGGAAACGGGATAGCTCTGTAGGGCATTTTTTAACATCAGGTGTTCCTTTAAATTTCAGTCAATATTTGAACGATACTACCTGAATCTCTGGGTTTCTGATTTCAAATAGAATCTTAGAAATCAGAGATCCTATAATAATCATGTTCGGCAACAGACGTTGAGTAAAACGCCTGTCGCCGGAGCGTGGCAGATGTGTTTCATTCATGCCTGTTTATCTTTTATAACGTACATATTTTAACTTCCAGCAACATCCACATTATCTTCAAGAGGGAAGTCGAAATTACTCCCTTATCTGTCAGTGTTTGTTTGCGGTTGATTTTTCCTCAGATTTCATTTGATCAATATCTAAAAACACTTGATCAAGATCAGCTTTGAATAAATCACCAATCAGCAAATCTGTGATATTGCCTTTATGATGTGGGAAACGTCTCACAAAATCTCCAAAATTAAAACCATTATAGAATTCAACGACCAATCGCCGCATCCGGTCCATTCCCTCGAAATACTCTTTTGCCCATATTCCGAGCTGTTTCTCCGAAGTGTCATTTCTGTTGAGACCATCGATGATCGCATCTGCAGCCAGTTCTCCCGACTTGAGAGCTAACAGGATTCCTGAAGAATAAAGTGGATCAAGGAACCCTAATGCGTCACCAACTAAGACCCAACCATTTCCTGCTGCCTGTTTAGTTCGGTATGTAAAGTCTTTCGTTGCTCTCATCGTCGCTACCTGTTTTCCGGTTGCAATTCGTTTTTTAACGACAGGACAATTTTGTAATTCTTCATGAAAGGTTGTTTCATGATCCTGCCTCCCTTTGAATAAATAGTCGAAGTCAGCAACCACTCCAACGCTTACGATATCATCGTGCAATGGAATATACCAAAACCATCCATTTGAGTTTTTTAAGCTGAGTACAATTGTTGCTCCTTCATTCTTTCCTTCATCTCGGAATGCGCCCTCGTAGTATGTCCAGATGGCTCCCTTATTTAGAGACGGGTCCGGTTCTCGTAATTTAAACTTGTTGATGATCATGGAGCTTTGTCCGCTGGCATCAACGATCACGTCTGCAAATAATTCTTTTCGATTACCATCAGCATCTTTCACCAGGACTCCCACCGCCCGATCACCATTAAAAAGAATATCCAGAACTCGTATTCCCTGATTGACGGCGACTCCTTGCTCTCTGGCATTTTGTATCATCATTGAATCAAACTCGATTCGACGAATTTGCCATGTCTGGGAACATTCACCTGGTTTATGTTCATGGAAATAAAATGGGGCTGAAAGCTGCCCGGATGAATTCACAAACTGAACACCATGCTTTTTCACGAAGTGACTGGACTTTAAAATATCCAACATTTTAAGTCGTTTAAACGTCCAATAAGTTTCGGGGATCAATGATTCACCGACCCTGTATTGTGGCGTAAGCTCACGTTCCAATAATGTAACGGAAAAACCCCGCTGTGCGATTAGCGTAGAGGCAGTAGTCCCACCCGGTCCGCCTCCGATAACAATAACATCACTGTGATTTGTAGAATTCATTTTCGACTCACGATGCAGAGGAGAGTTTGAATCAGTAGTAACCGCCATAAACCTTAATATAATATCTAAATAAATGTCAAGACAATATATGTCTTTACAAGTATTGTTTAAACGCACATAGTTGGCAATATGGAATTATCAAACAAAATTACCGATTCTCAACCAATGAATTTCGACTCAAAGGAACAGGAGTCCTTTTTACACTTGTGGCGTACATATGATTGCCTGAAGGTGTTGGAAGACTCGCTTTTTCTGCAATTCGAACTCTCCCCGCAGCAGTATAATGTCCTGCGACTGCTGCAAATGTATTCTCCGAAAACCCTGCAGACCATGGAACTGGGGCGTCGGTTGATTTCCCGCTGCCCTGATACCACCAGGATGCTGGACCGGTTAGAGAAACGATTACTTGTGAAACGCAGTCGGCTTCCTGAAAACCGCCGTGTGGTCGAAATTGCCATCACAAAGCAGGGGCTGGCATTGCTCAAGAAAATGGAAAAGGCTGTCGTTGAAATGCATCGTCGGCAACTGGGACATCTGAGTAAAAAAGAACACAATAGTCTGATTCAACTACTCAAAAAAGCACGCAAACCGCATGAAGATTCGAGTTGTGACTGGCTGGAATCATAGTAAGGTGTGCGGCCGAATTCGCATCCCCAGAGGAATAGCGTATCTTTGAGTAGATCGTGACGTTTGAGATCGGCAAACAGTCCAGCGATCGGCTTGTCAGATTCGGCACAGTTATTGGCGAGTGCAGTTTGAATATTGCTGTACTGATCCCAGCTACCATGGCCCGGTTCGATGAACCGCATACCAGCTTCCGCGAATTGTCGAGCGAGGAGGCACTGATGTCCAAAGCCATCGGTAGGATCTTCGTTGATCCCGTATAGCGCCAGGCCGGTCTGGCTCCTGTATTTTTCGGGGAAACGCTGTCGGGGAATGGGCTTCCCAACCTGACGTATTTGCTGTCTGGAGAAAATGAAGCAGAACCCAAAGAACATTGGCGTCCTTTTCAGTCTGATCCCTGCTGGGAGCAAGTCAGGCAGATGAAGAAATTCCAGTCTACAATCTCAGAGATCAGATCACGTATTTCTCATACCGATGTCTTATTCAGATATTCGCCAGTATCGTATTTGGAATTCTATCATTTTATCGAATTGTGTAACCATCTAACGTGAACCCATGCAAGTGCAGAGGACGATTGCGATAGAGTCATCGATACTACAACACCTTGAGGAGAACTAAACTTTCACGTCTTCTCTGCTCCCTCCCAATTCGAGCGACGGCTTATACAAGAAAGAACTAAAGCAAGCTTGGTCGCAGCTCGAGCTCGAGAGCAGGTAAATTAGTGAAATCTCAATTCAGGGAGGATTTCACATACTGATGTATTCAAAAGAAGGCGTCTCAAAGTTTTGAAAGCGTATGCAGCCGGTTTAACAACCCGTGAGATTGCATTGCAAGTTCAATGCAGTGAATCGTGGATTAGACGGATCAAACAAGAGTTTCGAGAGCAGGGATAAACCATGCAACCAAACTGTCGGGGTTCTTCAATGGCAGGAACGCATTGAAACTGACTTGAACGGGATACGACGCCGCCAGCGACGATCCGTTCACCGACTTTGCCATCAGCTTTCGCTCCTGAAATCTTATTTCACATAAAAAAGGCGACTCTCAGCAGGGCAAGTGCCCTGACTTTTCTTGACTCCCATCGTTGACATGAGATATTATAAATCTCCTAAATCTACCAACCTTAAAGGTCGATTCAGCCATTGTATTTTAAGTATCTGTCTAGGATTGACTCGATAAACTCTGCGATGGCAGACCTGCAGGCGTCGAATGGGATGTGAAAGACTTGATTCGCATCTGAATTGAAGTCGAAGAATCGCGTTCGTTTTTCACAGCTTTGACTCTTTGTCATCGCGGGAACCAAACAAAGGACTTGTTGAAAATGATCTTCGCATATCTCGGACCTGGTCTCGGCGCAGGAGCGCTACTGGTGGTAATCGGAGTTTTCTCACTCATTGCAATTACACTATTCACATTCCTGTGGTTCCCGATGAAACGATTGCTGAAGCGGATCTCGGAGAAAAGGAATTCATGATTTATGAATTCCTTTTCGGCGTTGTGGTCTCCCTGATTCTATTGATTGTGCTCAAGGGGCTCAAGATCCGTCGTTCCGTCGACCGTTGGATTCTTTCGATTGCGAAATTCGCCTACCATAGCGGTCATCCCCTGTTTGACGATGATCAACGGTTTAGACTTGCTAAGCAGGCATACAAACCGGTGGTCCTCTCTTTTTTGCAGGTGCTTTTCAGGATTGTATTGATCGTCCTGCTTGTCAGCGCGACGATCGCTCTATTGGCCATTACTTTGGAGTCGGCCAGAGGGGAAAACCAAAAATCTTTTTTTTCTCCTGAGCTCTGGAGAGAGTCGGCCTTCCCGCAATACTTGCTGCACTGGCCTTTCATCGCCGGGACTTTGCTACCACTCATCTTATTGCCCTTTCTTCCGAAAACATCTGGTAGCTGGGAATACTCTGCCCTGGACAAATTTCTTCACTACCTCTTCCTCGGCAACAGAGGGTTTGTGAGACTCCAATGGCGGTTCGAGTGCATAATGAACAGGAAGGAACTCGTTCCGCCTTTGCAACACGTCTACATCGCCGGGCTGGCACGGTCTGGCTCTACCTCGTTGATGCAGCACCTGGGTCAGTTGCCAGAATTTGTGAGCCTTTCCTATCGAAACATGCCATTTGTGTTGATGCCTCGTACTGGCCCAAAACTGATCTCACGCAAGACAGACAAGGAGAGGGAGCGGTCACATAAGGACGGAATGCTGCATCGCCTCAGCACCTATGAAGCGTTAGAGGAGCCATTTTGGCTACACTTCGCCGGGCCCGACTTTATTCAAGAGGAACGCTTGATTCAACATCACGTTGCCGAAGACACCCACGCTGAATATCAGAAGTTTCGGAGCATGGTTGCAGGTGGCAAAACCTATCTGATGAAGAACAACAATCATCTCCTGCGTGCCAAGTCACTCCATCGACTTGATGCAGGGAACGGGCTGACCACGAGGACCGTGATCCCATTTAGAGAACCGTATGCTCAAGCAAAATCACTACTTGAGCAGCACAATATTTTATCCAAATTGCAGAAGGAAGACGATTTCGCCCTCGACTACATGGATCTCCTTGTCCACCACGAGTTCGGACTCCATTCGAAAACTCTGATACTCGGCGAATGTGATGACGAATCGCTTACAGCCTCTGACCCGAGTTGCCTTGAGAATTGGCTTCGTATCTGGCACGTTTTCTACCGCGACGCATTCGATCTCTACGCGGGCGAACCCGACTTCTGTTTCTTTTGCTATGAGAAATATTTAGCAAATCCATGCGAGTCGTTGTTGAGTCTGTGCCCGTTTCTCGATATTGATGCCAAACGATTCGAAACTATTGAAGTCAAGGAATGGCGACGCACTCGCTCCGACCAGGATGAATCCACTGTTCTTTCAGACTCCAGACAACTCTATGACAAGCTGGTAAAGGTGGCCATCAATCATGAAGTTTAATCGCGACCAGGCAATCAGAGTTCTTCGACGCCTTCTGGCTCTGTTCTTTTGTCTTTGGGGGCTTGTCTGGCTGAGTATAAGAGCTGTCGAAAAACAGCCAAACGACCGAAACGTCCTGGATAAAGGCTTGCTGGCCGCCGCAAGCGTCCCTGAAACTGTGAAACTCTGGTTCTCTGTAAAATCGACCGGTCTGGAGCATCAGGAATTCGTGATGAATACAGAACCTGGTCTTGCCAGGCTGGGGGAACTCTCTGATATTCAATACCTGAACAACCACCTCTACCTGCTTTACTACCGCTACGAAGGGACCGATAAAGGTAGCGTTTATCTGCAGAACATCAAGACCGGTGAAGTGGCACATACCTGGCACGTTCCGCTACGGAAGATCTTCGAAGACATACAGGGGTTAAAACAAGATGTGAAGGCCGATTTCGAAGCACAGGAAATCTCAGTCTCCTTACATAAGCGGTTACCGAACAATCTCGCCGCGATTCGAATTCTTTCGCCGATTATCGGAGATGACTTGTCCCTGATATTCCACTGCGGAGTACTGGGGTACATGTACAAGCTTGACAAGAAATCAGACCTGCTCTGGAAAAGTGAGGAGCTTGTTCATCATTCGATTGAACTGGACGACGACGGCAATATCTGGACTTGCTCAGTTGATTTGAGGCACTCACTCGCCAAAGACTTGCGATTTCGTGAGGACGCAGTGTTATGCCTTGATGCGGAGGGCAAGAGGCTCCATTTCTACTCACTGAGCGACATGTTTTCAAACAACGGTTTGCTTCAGACGCTGTTGGAGGCGACGCCGGCGACGATAATGCCAGACGGTCCCTACCGGGATCCGTACCATCTGAATAATGTGTTGCCCGTCAAGAGTGATGGCAAGTTTTGGAGGAAGGGAGATTTGTTTTTAAGTCTTCGCGATAAGAGTGCGATCGTTCAGTTTCGGCCCCAAGATGGCTCGATTGTGTGGTACCAACAGGGGCCGTGGCTTGCACAACATGATATCAACATCGTGAACGAGTCGACCATTTCGGTTTTCAATAATAATGTGAGCTTTACGTCCTGGGACTGGTCGGACATTCAAGGAGGGGGTAGTAATATTGCCTTTTTTAACTTCTCTGATAAGACCACAGAGTACTTCGGCAAAGGTCTCTTCGCTTCGAAAACAGAGGGGCGGCAAACGCAAACTGTAGACGATTGGATTCTGGTCGAAGAGACAAATAAGGGAAGATACCTCTTCATAGATTCTTTTGGCACCGTTCGCTGCCAATTCTATATCCCGTACCACAACGAACCTTCAAACGCCATGAGTCCAAACTGGGCGCGTTTATATCTCAAGAGTGGGTCAGAGTTTGTATTGCAGGAGTAAACGACTCTCTGGAGAATCGGCAACCTTCAGATTAACTTCCGGTCACTGTGAGGTGGACCTATCGGAAACGGTCCACCAGTAACTGATCCAGACTGGATTGAACCATAGTCATCTGTGACGCTACCTGCTCTCTTAACGCCTGACTGTTACGCAGCCGCTTCGTATTCTGTTGTTTCAATAGCTGTTCTGTTCGCTTCCGGCACCGGGGCTCTGTAGCCCGGTGAACTGTGTGGCCTGATGGAGTTGTAGTCTCTTTTCCAGCATTCGATCAGTACTTTGGCTTCCCATAACGTATCGAAGATTTCCCCGTTGAACAATTCAACTCTCAGCTTTCCGTTGCAGGATTCAATGGACATGGTCTTCACTTCGACCCAACGGAGCCAGTCACGCACCCGCGGTTCCTTTGCATTGAACAGGTGGGGGGCTCTGAAATGTGCGTTTGCCCTGACGGTTTCCTGTTCGCTGCGCTCACCCCGGATTGCATCCAGGGCTACCCGTGATCTGTGTTTAGGGGTTCGGGATTTTCATCTGCGGGGGGAGAAGCACATCATTTAGAATGCTTCGTGAAACGTGAGATGTGATAGTCACACCATGACTGTTGGGCGAGTATTTACAGCGAGCCAACAGTGCCACCCGAGCGCTTATTGGGAAGTGGTTTCAATTTTCATACTGAGTATGAAATCAAATCATTATAGCGTGTATCGCTTGGCTGAATATATTGACCTTACGCGATTTAGCGTTTAACACTACCGAATTAAATCCTGACCGCATATCTTCATGACTTCAGTAACGGACGTTCTCAAAATAGCCTGCGAAGTACACGAATCTGTTCTGAACGTCAAATGAGGTCCAAGATATCAATGTGAGTGAAAACTTCATCCCGTCTGTTTCTAATTCGATCATCGTTACTATCACCCAGGAACCAATCGCGTCCTCTTTCTCCTTTGAGCGTGTCGCGCTCACCATCGTCGAAAACGGTGGCATCGGGACCGTTGGCTTTTAATGCGATGAAATTTGATCCGACGCCAGTTTGTAGATTGTTAATACGCGACTGATAGCTGGCTCCCGAATTCCATTCAGTGGAAATAGCATTGAGGGCATCCAGGTTCGTATCGAAACTGGTGAATCCACCGATGAGGATATCGTCTTCTGAACCACCTTTGATATCATCCCTGCCTTGACCACCAATCAGTATATCCCGACCACGTCCACTTCGGATCCAGTCGTTGCCATCACCTCCCACCAAAATGTTGTCCCCATTTTCACCCGATAAATAATCGTTGCCGTTCTCTCCTAACAAAGTGTCATTACCAGAGCCACCAATCAGGGAATCGTGGCCATTGCCGCCCCTGAGAATGGCAGGTACTGAGACATTATTGCTGATATGAACATGATCATTGCCATCCCTGGCCACGACACTGATTTTCTGAACGTCAGATACATTGAAAAATCGTACTGGGAACCCGGAGAAGATATTGCCAATCACCACATATTTATGGAAAAAACGAAACACATGAATGTTATCATTGCCGTTAGTACCAACCAGGCTCAAAGTACCATTGAAAAGACCTGTGCCAGCGATGATTGCAGTGACTTCCGCCTGTGTTGTACCACCATCATCATCGGTAAGCGTGAGGGTAATCGTGTATGTACCAGGAAGAGCATAGACATGATTTCCATTCAGTGTGCCGGCCCCGTCTAGTCCATTAACAGGAACCAGTTCCGGATCTGAGCCATCGCCCCAGTCAATGCTGGCGGAATGGGCGTCTAGAATCCCGAGGTCTGTGAAATCAGCGGAAATCGTAGTTTGCTCAGTCAGAACAACTTCTCCCAATTCAAACGCGTTGGTCTCGAGTCGTGTAATCACGGGAGAGATATTTTGAACTGACACATTGACTTCAGTCGGTACCAGATGCGTCCCGTCTTCATCTTCGAGCATGATCTGAATCGTGTGATTATTGGGCCCCTCAAGGTAAGTGTGAGTGACGAAACTACCGGATACAGGAGAACCCAGGAACTGATCTGTTTGACCGTCTCCCCAGAGTACGGTATAGGCAATCACAGTATCATTTCCGGGATCGACAATGTCTCCCAGCTGGAGATTGTAATCAGTCCCTTCTGTTGCTGTGGAATTTCCCGTGAATACAATTATGGGAGCGACATTCTCTATGGAGATTTCTTTCGTTGTTGTCACGCTACCCCCGTCATAGTCAGAGACTCTGATTCCGACGATAAACAGTCCATCATCGGCATAGGTATGTTCGGCAAGTCCACTGGTGTTGCTGGTTTCAAAAGTGCCGTCGTTGTCGAAATCGAATTCGTAAGTCAGCGGATCGAAAACACCGGCAGCATCAGTTGCTTGAACCGTTACGGAAAACGAAGCACTCTCATTGATTTGCGGGCTTTCCGTGATCAAGTTGATTTTGGGATCAACATTGGCGACATCAATCGAAATGACTTGGGAACTACTACCTCCGCTTGAATCAACAACGCGGACTCCAACGGGAAACGACCCATTGTCTGCAAAAATGTGGCTTGCTGTGTTGGCACTGGCACTGATTTCAAATACACCATCATTATCAAAATCAAACTCATAAGTTAGCACGTCCAGACTTCCCTGGACCGAAGCATTAACTTCCAGTTGAACAGGAGCTCCTTCTTGAGGGGTACTCGTGACAATAATTACATTATCTATTACCGGGTTAACGTTGTTGACTACCACAGGAAGTTCATGCACCAAAATGGGATCACTACTATTGGGATGCTTGATAAAGACCTTTGCGCTATAGATACCGTTATTGTCAAAAATATGGTCCACATCAATCAGCAGGAGACCGTCTCCGTTCGGAAGGGCGTCAGCGTTTGTGTATGTGTTAGAAGTGCCATCGCCCCATTCGATGATGTAGCTGCTCTCAGGGTCGCCTGGATTCTCTGGGGCAGTCAACGCACTTAACCGCAGTGGTGCCGGGCTGCCTTCATTGACAGTCAGCAAAGTTGCCGCAACCGGAAACGTTCCATCTTCGTCAACCAGCGTAACGACAATCAAGTGAGCGCCATTGCCATCTTCAAACGTGTGCTCGATGACGCCGTTTGTGATAAAGGTTTCAAATGTATCGTCGTCGCCATCGCCGTCGCTGTCGGGGAAGATCGAACCATCGTCCCAATCAACGCGGTATTCGAGCACGGTATCATCACCAGGATCGACGACAT
The DNA here is from genome assembly GCF_007746795.1 of Gimesia algae. Lineage (NCBI taxonomy): Bacteria > Pseudomonadati > Planctomycetota > Planctomycetia > Planctomycetales > Planctomycetaceae > Gimesia > Gimesia algae. The sequence goes on along the minus strand of NZ_CP036343.1, from coordinate 1,879,195 downwards.
TACCCAGAGTCAGCATGAATGGTAGAGTCGAGTCGCTCTGCACTTCACCCGCGATTGTGATTGTGGGAGCGACGTTAAAGACCGTCACAACATGTGGATCAGAAGCAAACGAACCATCGTTGTTGTTGACCGTTGCCACGATGTTGTACTCGCCGTCGTCCGCATAAGTATGGACGGCTGAAAGTGCATCACCAGATAACACGTCTGCCGTGGTGCCGTCGCCCCAATCAATCGTCCAGGAGTTGATCAGATCGGGCCCGGGGTCATTGGATGTCAGGTTAATCTCGATTTGAGACCCTTCCGTAATCCATGTGTTACCATTGACCGTTGGTGTCGGAGACACATCTTGAACGTTCACAGTCACGGTATTGCCGGCGGTATGTGTGCCATCTTCATCAACTGCGGTTGCCGTAATCGTATACTGGTTATCGCCATCGGCATACACATGTGTGATTGAGGCGGGGTTACCGGAAACGATTTCACCAGGCACTCCGTTGGTCGAGGTGCCATCACCCCAATCGATGTGCCATTCATTAATGGTATCATTGCCGGGGTCGATATCCGAGAGATTCAGTGTATAGACCGAGCCTTCATCTACCAGACTGTCTCCACTCAGTGTCAAAGTTGGTGTCACATTATTGACTGTGACCGTGACTTCATTTGTGCTGACAAAAATGCCATCCTCGTCTCGGGCACCCACTCGTACGGTATAGCTGCCATTATCAAGATAGATATGAGCCACATTCGTTTCATTGGGATTCACCAGACTTATCTGACCATCGCCCCATTCAACGATCCATTGATTAATGGTGTCTACTCCGGGATCGGTCGCTGAAATGTTTTGGATCGAGTATTGCGAACCTTCAACAGCAGAACTGGTGCCGCTATAGGTTACTGTTGGCGCGATGTTCTCCACGCGAACGCTCAGAGAATTCGTAGCCAGTGCTGTGGCGCCATTGCTATCGGTGACAATCGCCGAAACCTGGTAAACTCCGTCATCGGCATAAAGATGGTTGAGTAAGCCGCTTGCGCTATTCAGCGTGGATGTGGTTCCATCACCCCAGTTCACCCGCCAACTTGCCACAGTACCTGGTCCCGCGGAGGTTAATGTTAACGCAAAGGATTCACTTTCATTCAAGCTGGCAGCACCGCTCAATGTCCGTGTTGGTGGCGGTCCGGCGATCACGTTGACATCGTTCGTTGCCGTGTAAGGGCCCCCGTCTTCGTCGATGGCGTTGACGGTGATTGTGAAGTTTCCACTTGTCGTATAGGTGTGTAACAATCTGGTTGTTGCTTCGTTTGTTAAAGTGGTGCTTGAGCCGTCTCCCCAGTCAACCATATACTCGCTGATTGTGTCATCGCCAGGGTCAGTTGCAGAAAGGTCTAATACATAGGAGACGTACTGCGTTGATGAGCTGCCACCCACTAAATTAAGTATGGGATCGGTGTTATGCACTATGAGTGTTGTGAACGCTTCATCAGAACCTTCCGAGTTGGTTGCCTGTACGGCGATCTGATAAGTTTCATTGTCGTCAATTCCAAATTCGATCAGTGTCGCCCAGTTGATTACAGGACTAAGTCCGATCACGTCACCAAACTGACCATCACCATTAATGTCCCAGCTATAAGAGACGGAACCACCCAGGGCGGGGGCAATCGTACCGCTCGCGTCGAGAGAAAGTCCATTTCCTTCAACGATGGAGTAGGGACCATCCACTGCAGCCGTTGGTGCAGCGACCCGACTTATTTCGTTTATGGATGTATAGTTAATACCGAAGCTTTCACCTGTCACGACGATTGATCCATTCGGTTCGAAGTGGATACCATCGTCGCTGGTAGGACCGTCCACACGATTCGGATTTGAGGGGGGAGTGATTCCTTTGGTGTCGAGCTGTAGAGTATCGATACCACTTTCATGCCCATCAAGCTGAAGGGCTGCTCCGAGAGTTGTACCATCGACCACAAACAGGTTCGTTCCTGTTCCCGAATCTAAAACCGTTGTGGTGCCGCTACCAACGGAGAAGACTGTCAGTGTGTCGTCGCCTGATTCTCCGTTGAGATAGACTTGAGCCCCGTCGCCGCTCTCTCGAAGAACAACGCTGTCTTTATCGGCACCTAGGTTCACGGTCGTGCTCAGTCCTGCCGGGGCATGGTGAATCACGACATCGTCGTTGCCTCCTTTGGTTTCGACGGTGGTTTCGATCACGATATCACGAATACTTACCTGATCAGGAGCATCGGCTGAGCGAACAGTCAAGCTTTCAACACCCGTGTATGTGGCTCTATATGCGTTTGGTTTGGGAAGCGAAGTGTCAATCTGAAGATAGGCCAGACCACCATTTTCATTGAGAGGACCGGCTTCTCCTCCAGTCGTTATCAGAAGCTGGTTACCGACTATGCTCAGATCCGTCGGATTATTGAGACCAATGACGCCCGCTGATCCATTACGTACGCGCTGCACAAAACGAATTTTACCGGTACCGGTATCGCGGGTGAAAACTGCGATTGTGTCTGCGTCAGCACCTGCAGCAAACAGATAGTCGTCGTCACCACTCAGTGCCAGCGAACTCAAACCGTCGAGACCTTGAATGCCCTTCACGCCGTTGCGAATCGAATCGACGAACGTCAGCTGACCGGTGGCCGTATCTCGTGCAAAAATTGCGATCGAGTCGTCTCCACTACCTACGTACAGGAACCGCTCGTCATGGGTCAAAATGGAAGTTTGCGGGCTACCCATGTTGACAATGTCATCGACGCCGTTGGTGATGAACTGCACGGGCACTAGCGAGTTGCCTGCGACTTGGAACATTGCCAAAATGTGATTGTGCTCACTGGAAACATAAACATGTAAGCCATCGGCTGAGGTTGTTATATGAGTCGGTCCGTTTAGACCAGTGGATGTTTTCGAGTGAAATGTTAGCGCGCCACTATTGGCACCAGAATAGATCGCCAGTGTATTTTCCACCGGACTGGAAACGAAGAGACGATCGCCGACGATTTCGATTTGGTTCACGCCGTCCAAACCGTCGACACCACTGACACCATCAGCCAGGATACGCGGAGCCCCGCTGACGTTACCGGCGGAATCCAGGTTATAGATCAGCAACGAGTCTTCGGTGGGATTCGTGATGTAGAGAAATTGCCCGTTATCGGAGACTGCAATTGATCCCGCGGTCAGAATGCCGGAAATAATCACACGTCCTCTGTTCGCACCGGTGTTGGCATCAGTAATCGTTAGCGTGCCCAATTTTGAACTGAGCGTGTAAGCCGTGTTTCCAAAAACGACAGTTTTGGCGTCCGCTTCGCCTGCTTTATACAGACTTTGATTTTGGGGCTGTCCCTCTCTAAGAGTGTCACCAGAGTTAGGAGCGTGATTCACATAGAGCGAAGCGAGAGAAGGATCGATGCTGTAGCTGACGCCGTCGCTTGTCATAGTGATGTCTTGAATTGTGGTCGGTCCGTTAATTCCCCCAGGATCAGAACGATTGAATATGCTTGGGTTGAGCGCCCCGTCGAACACTTGAATCTCAGCAGGAATGAGAGGTTCATATGGTGCTGGGGGAATCACGCTATTCGTTACCCAGGCTATCGTATTGTTCGATCGATACAGTACGAAGTTTCCGTCGTCTTGTATGTTTGCACGTACCGCACCACTATTGAAAGTACCGGCATTCCAAACTACGGAGGCGCCGCCAGCTCTATAGAGGACAAGGTTCCCGTCCGTCTGCATCCTGAGGAAAGCAGCGCCGCTGCCCTGTGTTCCGAGACTCCAGATTAACGGGTTTCCAGTGGTGTCTCTCAGATTATAGATCACCAGGTTCCCATCGGGTTGCAAGGTGAGTCGCACAGCACCGTTCGGAGAGTAGATCGACTGCCCCAGATGTAAATCCTGGTTGCCAATCAATTGATCAGTTCCAATTGGCCGCGTCGTTCGAGTGTCGAAACCGGCTACCAGGGTTCCGGAAGGCTCGTGAATATCAAGTGTGCTAACGTCTGTTCCTCGTACGCTAAATTTAGTATTGATTAAATTCAAATTGCGATCGTAGCGGCGAATTCCTGTGGACGTTCCGACATACACATATTGGTTTGTTGCAGTCACCGATTTGTAAGGAAAACTGTCGGCCCTGTCGGCAAATGAATACTCCTGGCCTAAACGACCACGAGCAGATACGATCTCCACATTGGCTGGGTTACGAAACTTGAAGATTCCATCGTCTTCGACAACCGCACGAAGTCCATTATGACCCGCCGTTTGGGAATCCCAGACGGCGAAACCATCGGCTCTATAGAGCACAAAGTTCCCGTCTGTCTGCATCGTGGCGCGCACAACACCCGTATTTTGCGTGACGAGCTGCCATAGTAACCGGGGAGCAGGGAAACTCACGTCATGCAGCACCAGGTTTCCATCATGTTGCAGAGTAAGCCGTACAGCACCGTTCGGAGAGTAAATTGACTGACCCAGGAATAAGCTCTCGCCGGGGGTTAATTGTGAATCGACGAGGATATGGCCGTTCAAGTGGACGTCGTAACGGTGAATACCATTTTGTGTCGTCACGTACACTTCGCCACCGTCAGGCGTGACGGTAATGTCAGTAAGCGTGCCCCCGGGGACTTGGAGCCCCCCAACCCTGATCTGACCGTCTGTGGGGTCGCGTTCGAACCAAGTCAAGAACCCGCCAGCAATCGCATAAACCCGCGAATTGAGTCCCATGGTAATGCCGGTAAATGATTGACCGGGCATGTGTAGCCGACTTCTATACATCAGCCGACCGGTTTCTGAAACGCGTTCAAAAATGGCAATCTTCTGGTCGTTGAAACTTGCAACATAGACGTGGCGTCCGTCCGGGCTGACGACCACATCCTGCGCCCCATGGAGTCCATCAACACCGTTAATCCCGTCGACGAGAACCTGGATGAACTCCAGGTTTTGAGTTCTGTTACCGTTGACATCCAGTTGCCGTCGATAAACTGCGATGTGTGAACCACCTGTAACATAGACGTGATTTCCATCTGGGCTATCGATGATCCCCCGGGCTCCTGCAATACCTTGTGCGGAAGTTGGAAATTGTGTGGTGTCAAACGAAAAATTCTGAGCTGCGTTTTGTTGAAGCAGGTTGATCCCTTCCAGAATTTGAACCTGATCGTTTTTGATTGTGATGAACTGCGGATTGTCAACGTTGTCTTCCACGACCAGCGAATCGGCTCCGCCCAGGCCAGCAGTGAAAACAACCAGCTCCGCCCCAAGGGCGTCAACAATGGGATTACCATTTGCCTGAATTCGACCATCGCTGTATTCCCAAGAGACCGAGTCACCCGCAGTGGAATTGTCAATCACCAGCCGTTCGACGCCGACGCCGAGTTGCCCAAATTCTGATGGATTATCTGGAATGAGTAGAATCGCTTCATCGCTTCCATCATTACCGATGATCTGAGTTAGCTTTGTGCTGCCGACTGATTTGAGTGTGATCGTATCATCGCCTGAACCGCTATTGATTGTGGTAGCCGTTAATTCGGAAGTACTTTCGACAGTAAAATGGTCAGAACCGCTACCAAGGTTGATCGCGAGGTTTTCAATGTTGGTATAAGTGATATCATGGAGTCCCAGGCCAGTGATCGTATCGCCTGTGAGTACGCCATTTCTATCGACTGTGTCGTGTGTGCGATCGATGATCAGGGAATCGGATTCGGTGAGGCCGACAATTCCATCGACTCGGACCGATGATGAGGTAGAATGAATCGTCAAGACGTCAGCGAGAGATCCGAGCGAAACGTCAACGAAGTCGATATCTGAATAAGTCGATGTGCTGCCACCGATGACGTCGAATGTATTCGCAGTGAGAGTCGCGGTAAGTGGACGATCGCTATTGAAATCGTTCTGAGCATCATTGATCAATAATGTGTTGAAGCCACGTCCACCATCAATAGTGGCTTGAGACCGGTGGTCAATTTGAATGGTATCCTCACCCCGATCTCCAAAAACCTGGTCAATCCCCGCGACGCTGATCAACAGGTCGTCATCCCACCCGCCGGTGATGAAGTCGTTACCCGAGCCGCTATTAATCGTGTCATTACCGTGACCACCATCGATAACATCAGCGCCTGTTTCGCCAAAAATTGTGTCGTCACCATCTTCACCCAGGACGATGTCATCCCCTGTGCCCGCGTAGACGGTGTCATTTCCCGTACCAGTGAAGATGAGATCATTTCCACCGCCGGTTTTGATCGTGTCGTTACCACCGAGCGCATGTACTTCGACGGCTACGTTACTCAGACCCGAAAAATCTATGTTGTCGTCGGCTTCTGTTCCGACAATCAAAACACGATCAAAGTTGTTCGAGAAAGTCTCGACCACTTCCCCTTCGCCTGGCACGTTAACCGTGACGATAATACTGCCATCGTTGCCGCTAACCGTGATGCCACCAGAGTCATCTGTGTCACCGTAAATACGGTCGGTAGCAAATGAGCCAGTGTTGATTCGCAACACACGTTCGCCATTTTCAATGACTTCGGTCGCCAGGGCAGGGGGCTCGGCAGTTTGAGTTTCATCAACGGAATATCCCAGGATATCGCTGAGAGACAAACTGATGTCAAAGTTGTCTGGAATTCCCACTCCACCGAGCGAAACACTCTGTGTGATTGTCTTAAGTAGCAAAAAGATGCGAAAGCCACCCGCAAAATCAAAGTTGCCTTCGATGTCGACACCCGCATCGAATAAATTGATGATCTTCTGTGGATTCGAGAATCCATCTGTGACTTCGAAAATCTCGTTGAGCCGTAATTGGCCGTCATTGTTGGGGTCTTGTAGATCAAAGAAGACCTCGCCGCCCAGATTTGCTAACGCGTTGGCGAAGAATACTTCAATATCCACCCCACCACCTCCGCCAACGTCAATCGTCAGTGAAAGTTCTTTACCATCGCCTTCCTCATTGCCGATATAAAATCCATCCAGGAGATCGCGATAGTCAGGATTCACCCCAGCGCGTGCTGCGCTTACTATTTGTTCGAGTCCTGTGGAATCGTAAACAAATGCCAGTTCCCCCAAATGCAGATTTGCATTCGCATGGAGATTGAAATTCAGTGCCTTGAAGTCAAAACCGAAATCTCCCCCCAGACTCAAATCAGCACTCGGCAGGACGAAGCTGACGATATCGAATGGGTTTCCTAGAATCATGTTGGTGATTGATTCTGGCTCAAAAATATCGTATGAAAATCCGCCCTGGTCATAATCAGCATCGGGCAATGCCAGAAATTCATCCACGTCAATCGAATCGACCATGCTCGCTAATTCGGTAGGGACGAGTATTTCGAGATCGAAATCGTACTCTAGCCCGCCAAAACTGATAGGGCGACCATCGTAAGTGGAAAGGAAGGAACTCATCTGACTACCGAAATTGAACAGGCCTTCGGTCGCGTTGAAGAACTTGTTCAGATTCTCTGTGTTACCCGAAAGGTCAAGAATACTCGGTGTGCCAAATCCCATGGCGGGGCCGATGATATTCAGCAGCGGAATCGGTGAATTGAGAAATCCACCCGCCGCTCCGACACCATCACCCAACACACCGAAGACCGGCCCCAGTGTCGTTCCCGCCACGTTGGCAACGGGAGCAGCCACAGTCGCTAATAAGGAGCCAATGTCAAGGGTGATGTTGTCAAAGATCAGGCTTTCGATGCTCGCATCGCTTTCGAAGCCCGAATCCTGGTCGTATGTCAGGCTGGTAGATGCATCCACTTTGAGGTCGAATGCGACTTCCGGCAATCCGAGCGAACCACCAGTCAGGCCTAGTGACTGCTCTGCGTAACCGCTGAGATCATCGGTATCGGTACTGACATGAAATCGAGCTTCTCCCGTTGCCTTCAATTCAGGTGTAAACACGTCGAAGACTCTGTTATCGTTGATTTTTTCGTTTATCTGCTGAAACGTCAGTCGGTCCCGTGTCGACTGATCACCGTCAACAGGATCGGGGTCCGGATCAAAGTTTTCATCCGGATTTACGATATCAACAGTGAAGACCACAGAAAGCCGCGATTTCTCGAGCCCGTCTGCGTGAACAGAGAGAGTCACTCCAGGAGCATTGGAGACGAATTCGAATGTATCGCCGGTCAGCCTGAGTTCGATAACTTCACTGTCTGGAGGGAGTCCAAAGTCCTGGGGAAGGATTCCCGCTTGCGAGAGTGAATCGCTCAACCTTTCAGCCAGCGACGCCTGCAAATCTTCGAGACTCTCTACTTCTCCTTCCGCAAGGGTCGTGCGGAGGATGATCGGAACTTTTGTGCCGTTCACGAGCAATGTAAAGTCAATGTCCTCAGCGATCATGCCATCAGCCGGGGCCAAGGTTTCTGCGCTTAACACGTTGCCTGACATGGATTCGTTGCCGGTAAATCCAATGGCCTGCGACCGACCGTCTTCAAACTGCGTTTGCAGAAATCCGAGTGTGTTGCTGGGAGTGCCAATTTCCACGTCGTTCGGTGGAGTGGCAAATTCAATCGTCATCGATTGAATCTCTGGTGACGTGGCTGTGAAGATTAGCGAAGGCCCGCCTTGTCCTTCTTCCTGATCAAATAATCCGTTGATACCTGAGAAATCTGCCGAGGCAATGACTTCAGGCAACGGGCCAAACGCACCAAGTAGATCGAGATTTAAATTGGCCAGAAATTCGGCAAAAGTTTCACCACCGTTAACAGCATGTTGTATGAGCTTTGATTCGGTGGTTCCATTTTCTTTTTGGAGAGTGAGCGTGAACTCTGTGTCATAGTTCAATGAACTGATCGTATCAGTGGCGAGAACGGCTTCACCACCTGCCGAAACCTGTGCCCGGGCGACAGTGCCGTCTTCAACATGTCCATTGACCAGCCCCAAGGCAATATCACCGGAAATCCCAGCTTCATCTGAAAGGATGTCTTGTCCAAACGCGTCTTTCGGGGGCGCCGAATACACGTCGATTCCGGCTCGGAATTCTTCTACACCATCTCCAAACAGATCAACGGCGCCACTATTGACAAAAAAGCCGGTATCAACTTCCGTTGTCACATTTCCCAAAGTGACCCCAAACCCTAGACGCAGATCCCAAAAAACATCTGCACGCACTCCTTCACTGGCATCAATTTGCAGCCCAAGGTTAGAGAACAAATCGGAATTGAGCAAATTCCCGACATCAAAACCAATCTCAAAAGGCAGATCAACCGAGAACTCTTGCCCCAGATGCACATCCCATTGGACCCAATCTGTAGTTTCAAGTTCCAATCCCTCGTCGGTGGTATCAACACCGGAGGTACGGACGATATCAGAAACTTCAATTTTATTATCCGGGTCCGAACCATCCTGCAGGATGTCTAACCCATCTGGACCAAGCACGCGAAATAAGCTCGATTCGTACAACTCCAGCAGACTGGAAGTCGGATCTAATTCAGAATCGCTAAATGCATTACTGATTTGGGTCTGTAGTTCTTCTTGTAAATTGCTTAACGTGACAAATAAAGGATCAAAGGTGTCAGCCAGGCGGTCACCAATCAAAGGCAATTCGCTGACATTGTCGATGACAGCATCCAAAGAGTTCTTGGAGATTGGCGTGTAAAGCGGACCCACTTTGGCGCGGAAATGGGACCCACCTGGGGTTGGGTTAACCACGTGGGGTAACGTGGTGGTCAGTATGCCAAAGTGTGGAAGCGACTCAGGCTTTTTTGCGAGGTGGCTTCTTTTGTTTCATCGACTCTTTGAACCGATAGCTTTCACCATTCATCTCAAATATTTCACAATGGTGCGTTAATCGATCCAAAAGTGCTGCCGTCATCCGTTCGCCCTGAAAGATCTGGCCCCAGTCGCTGAAGGCGAGGTTGCTGGTGATCAGCAGACTTCGTCTTTCATAACGATCAGCAAACACCTGGAACAGTAGTTCCGCACCAGCACGGCTGAAAGACAGATAACCCAGCTCGTCGACAATCAGCAGATCGAGCTTGTCGAGCCTGTTCAGGAGACGCTCCAGACTGTATTGCTGTTGCGCGGTTTCCAGTTGATTGACGAGTGCCGCAGCGGTGAAGAATTTCGTTCGGATTCCTTCACGACAGGCGGCCAGGCCCAGTGCAATCGCCAGATGGGTTTTGCCCGTTCCCGGCTGACCAAGCAGACAGAGATTGGTATGTTGCCGGACCCATTCACCACGGGCCAGCTCCAACACCTTCTGTTTGTTGACTGATTTCATGGCCGCGAAGTCGTAATCTTCCAGCCCTTTTTCCACTGGGAACTGAGCCTGTTTGATCCGGCTGGTCAGCGCATTCGTGGACCGTGCCGCCACTTCCAGTTCAGTCAACTGCAGCAGATATTGCTCGAACGTCTGATTTGAGTTGGCCGCTTCGTGGGCCAACTTCTCGAACTCCGCATTCATGGCCGGTAACCTTAACTGCTTGAGATTGCTCTGCAGCAGTAGATTCGGATCGTTTTTCTTCTGTATTGTTTGTGGGGGCACGATGATCTCCTTGTGTTGACGTAGAAAGAAACAAATCAAAATGGTTCAGGCTCGGACAGGGAACCTGTACCGACAAGACCTCCGGACGACTCAATTCTTCTTTGCTCAGAGTTGCCGGAGAGAAATCAGGCTGATTGCGGGCATGCGCGGTACTGCGTTTGACCCGGCGAATGATCCGGTCGGCATCCGCTCCTTCGGGGCCACGCAACTGTTCGATGGTTTTCTGGACGCGCTGGACTGGATGTGCGGACAATAGCTGTAGCACTCGTACATATTGTTTTGCTCCCGCACATAAGCCATGCCGGTTTTCCAGCCGTTCGCGAAGTTCGTCAAACACCGGCGGTAGCTTCCACTGACGGTAGACGTTGGAATGATCTAACGCAGCCGGTCGCCGCCCCAAAGCTGCGAGGTAATGCAACGGGTTAAGAATCTGACACCCTTTCTCATAGCTTCTTTGATGGGTTGCCACCACAGTTCCCTTAAAGACCATTTCCACACGGTCAACGTAACCTTTGACGCTCACCGTCTGAAACGCACACTGTCGCGGCACGCTGTAATCCACGTTCTCAAACCGGGCGAACTGATACTTGTTGACCTTTACTTCCCGGCGGATGCACGGATCAAAGCGGTGCCTGGGCAACCCGGCGGCGTTTTGTTTGTCCTGTTCCAATCGTGTGCCGATGGTTTCTGTCTTACCACTACTGAGACGCTGCTGTTCCTGGAGGCAGCATTGCCGAAGATAGTTGTTGAGTTCCTCGAAATCTTCCATCTTGGGAACCGGAGTCGACCATTTCCGCTGCAACGTCTTCACGCGATTCTCAACGACCGGTTTTTCGTTCCCGCTGGCCGGCAGGCAGAACAGTGGTTCAAAGACATAATGACTTGCCAGGGCTGCATAACGTTGGTTGATTTTGCGACTCCGCCCGCTGAGCACCGCGTCGGCTACCGTTTTCGGGTTGTCCCACCAGACTTCTTTGGGAACGCGATCAAAATACTCGAACGCCTGCACCATGCCTTCCAGAATCGCTTCGGTCCGTTCCGTCGGTAGAGCGATCACAAAGGGGGCGTTGGAATACGACCAGACCAGAATCAACACTGAAACCCGTCGTCGTCCGTCGGGAAAATCGACATAAATCTTGCCGAAGTCGGCTTCCAGCCGTTGGCCCGGTTGGTGATCAAGCGGGATGAATGTTTCACGTTTATTGGTTCGGTGCTTCCGCACGAATCGACAAACTGCATCGTAACCGCCGAGATAGCCGTGCTCGTCCCGCAGTCGCTCAAAGATTCGTTGTGCTGTGTGCCGCTGTTTGGGTGGTTGCGATTCATCATCGGCGAGAATCTGTCGGATGGTCTCATGGAAGGGGCCCAGTCGGGGAGCCGCCTGAGTCTGGCGCTGCGAATATTGTTGCGGTTGCCCTGCACCGTGTAATACTTCGCGGATCTTTCGCCGTGAATGATGAAATGTCCGAGCGATTTCCCGGATGCTCATCCCGTCGCGATGAGCACGCCGTATACGTCCGTAATCGTCCACCGTAAGCATCCTTCACCCCGAAACTGAAGGTCAAAAGCCTCCAGTATCAGGAACTTGCTACGATGGGTCCATTTTACGCGCCAATAACTCCCCCAAAGTGGGTCCGCTTTGCACGCCAATCTCCAAGTTCTCAAGGCCGCCAATAAATGCGTTGAGCCCCTCAGTGAAATCTTCCGGGCTATGTTGATCTAGAAGCATTTCAAGCCGATTGGCCGATAAGTCGGCCGTCAGTAACAACCTTGGTTCAAGCTGTTCAATCTGAACCTGCTGTCTGCCAGCATTCCTGCGGTTACGTTTGTTGGCATGTCGGCGGCTACGTTTACGGAGATTCTTCATGAAATTTTTGTGTGTCATTATGATTCTCTGAGTTGTGTGGAGTCAGGCTGTCAATAAGAGCAACTGGGGGAAATCGGCAGAATATTCAGCCGAAGCGGTTCTCTTAATTCCAAGAACGAATGCGCCTAACGCATGTTTACGAGATTTGCAATGAAATCCGGATTAATGCAATCAAATCATCCATAAACCGTTTCACAAAAACACGTTGCAGAAACACAACAGAGTGAGACAAGGGGGGAGGCAGAGTGTAGAAAGCAGTAGCGTCAGTGACTTGCCAATTGTGCGATACCAGAAAGATAGATTTTGCAATTGGGAAGGCCATCGGCCAGTTTCTTAGCACCTTCAGAAGTGATTTGTGTCGAGTAGAACATCAAAACACTCAACTGGGAGAATTAGTAAACGATGGTGCATTGAGGCACGGATTTCTTCAGCTCAGCGACTCCCTTGGCCGTTACTTTTGTGCTTAGAAGTCTGAGTTTAGTGAGAGACTTTAATTTAGAGAGTTGTTTTAATCCTAAATCGGAAATCGGCGTTTGTGAAAGATCAAGCATTCTGAGATTGTGACAATCTGTCAGGTGCACTAATCCTTGATCGGTAAGTTGAGCTTGTGTAAGTGCAAGATTAACCAGGTTTTTCATCGTGCCAAGGTGCTTCAACCCGTCGTCTGTGACATTTCTACTTTCTATCACAAGGAATTGGAGTTGAGTCATCTTAGTCAGATGGCGCACCCCGGTATCGCTGACCCCACTGAGATTCAAATACAGCAGCTTCTTCATTGGGAGAATTGATTGTATTCCCTCGTCGGTGACTCTGGTACTATGAAGATTGAGATACACCAGGTCGTGTAATTTTTTTACTATGGAAAGACTTTGGTTTGTCACCAGAGACCCGGAACAATCAAGGCTCTGTAGTCCTTGCATTGCAGAGAGATACTTAAATCCCGCGCCCGAGACTTTCTTGTGAACGATTAATAATCTATCAAGGTATTGTAGCTGGCTAAGATTAGAGAGGCTTTCGTCATCGATATAAGAATTCTGATCAAACCCAACTTGTGTCACACGAAAATTTTCGTCTGGGAGATCTTCCAGTTTCTCGATGTCGATGTCTCGGATACTCCCATCTACATCGATTTCTAATTTTCCCCCGATTTGCAAAACCCATACTGCAACTGCACGTTCGGGATCGGCCGATAATTTAACCTGAGGCGGGCCGTTCCAATCGACCTTACAAGCTGGTAACGCTTGTTTGAGGGCAGCAATTCCAGCGACTGTTACATTAGTGTTGATCAGGCTCACTTGTCGCAACTGCTTGATCTTTTGCAGATGCATGAGGCCTGAATCTGTGAGAACGCGACCAGTGCGATTTCCGATTATGGTAATGTCTATCAATTTCGGAAAATTCTGTAAATTCTGAAAATGCTTAAGAGCCACTTCATATAGCTCGAAATTTTCACATAATCTAATCGAACTGAGTTGCTGCGCGGAAAGTTGCTTGAACCCCTTTTCAGTAATCGCGGTCTTCACAAGTTCGAGACGTATGAGTTGGGGTAGCTTATTCAGATGGATAATACACGCATCAGTATAGTTCGGCGTGGATAATTCAACATGTTTGAGGCCTTTCAGTTGTGAGAGACAGCCGAGTTCCTTCTCATCGAACTTATAGGGCATCATGATTCTATTGAGGCTGGGCAATGACGCGAGTTGCGAGATTCCATGCCTGGTGACTTCTGTCTGAGTTAAACTAAGGGACGTCAATTCAGACAAACCTTTCAAGTTGATAATGTTGTCATCGTTCACTTTTTTACGATTATACAGATCTCCGAAACCCACAGCCCGAACTTCGAATCGCTCTGCGGGCAACATGTTTTTCAATTTCACCTCGATTCGACGTTTAGCATTGCTCGATATTTTCTTCAAAGATAATATGCCGCCAACCGACAACACCCATTCGGCTGCAGCGCGGTCGGAGTGTGTGGACTGAGCAGTGTCGACTGTCTTGGCATGAACGATTTCTACCAGAACTGACTTACCACGGGTGAGTTTGAACCTTCCGTTCTTAATAGTTGCGCCGTCTGGTGCTCCCCCTTTGATTTCCACTTCATATTCGCCTGCAAAGTAGGACGTTGATTGAGGTCGCTGTCGTAATGCAAAATTATCCACGATACGACCGTTTCGTTTGATAATAATTTCCAGTGCTGGATCGAACGAAGTGATCGTGATTTTGCCGTTATTTGTTGCCAGTTGAAGTGCGAAAACTGTCAGTAACAAAGTAACAACTACTGCGGCAGCAGTTTTCAAACGCCACTTTCGTTGATCTCGTCCAGGAGCAGATATGACTTGTTGCTCAGTCTTTCGAGTGAGAACTTCCAAGTTACTCCCTTTAGTGAATGATTCCAGAGCTTGCACAAGTTGACCGGGATCTTCATATCGTTCACTGGGACTCTTCGCTAACAAACGCTCCAGGATCGCTGACAATTTATCGGGGATCTCAATTCGTCGTTCCAAGACAGAGGGAGCAGTTTCGTTGCTGTGTGCCTTAATCCGTCGTGAGATGGATGTGGCATTCAGATGCTCGAACGGTACTTCACCGGTTAACAGCTTGAAAAACGTACAGCCCAGGCTGTAGAGGTCTGCTCGGATATCAACGTCATGAGAATGGCCAATCTGTTCGGGAGCCATGTATCCGAGCGTTCCCAGAATCTGACCTGCTGAAGTCAACTCACCTTCAGCTGGTTCACCGTTTTGAGCTTCGATAGGTTCATCACCCTGAATGAGGGCCAACCCCAGATCGAGAATTTTGACCTGTCCCTCGGTGGTTAGCATCAAATTCGACGGTTTAATGTCACGGTGGATCAAGTCATGTTGATGAGCATACTGTAAACCCACGGCAGCCTGCCGAATAATTTCGCATGCATCGGCGATTGGCAGAGGCCCCATTCTCTCGATGAGCTGTGAAAGATTAATTCCCTCCAGATATTCCATCACCAGAAAATGCGTACCGTCAATTTCTCGTGCGTCGGTTGCACCGACAATATGCGGGTGATTCAATCGGCCTACTGACAGCATCTCACGTTCGAATCGAGCAATTCTTTCGTCTGGAACGTGGCTTCCAGTAGCTATGATTTTTAAGGCAACGACTTTGTCCAATTTGGTGTGCACCGCTTTATAAACGGTACCCATGCCGCCTTCACCGAGTTTGGTAACGATGCGATATTGGTCAATTTGTTCGCCGGCCAGATTAAGTTGATCACGCTTGTTTTCTCGAGGATCTTTTGCAAGGTGATCGATGTATATTGAATCTTCTGCGCCAAACTGTGCGATTTGCTTAACAGCGCGTTGGAATGCCGGTTCTTTTATGATCGGCTCTTCATCGAGAGGTTTCTGTACGAAGCTTCGTCTGTTTTTGTTCTGCCGTTGATGCTGGGCATCCAAGGTCGAACGGCAATCAGCACAAGACTCAAGATGTGCAAACAACTCATCAGCCGATTGTTCGGGGAGATCGGCTGTGATTAAGGCTTGCAATTGTTCGTGGCTTAGGCATTCCGGATTGGGCATTAGGAACTCTTGTATTTAGATTCCGTAGAATCTTATTCACTATTTTGATGATCGTATATGCTGATTCTGATCACAATGCGTCTCGATCAAGTCTGTGATCTTGATTCGCGGTATATATATTTGGGTATCCCAATCGAGTAGTCCAGTTCAAATCTTATTTGAAAAACGGTTTCCCTAATATTCTAAAACGATTGTGCCTAACGCGAACTCATAGAAAAGCCCAAAAAAAGTTTAGAGATACAAAGGTAGCTATTAACTCATTCACCATGTAATAAGTGGCATCGAGCCAGTGATTTGCGAAAAAATGGAACGTCAAATTTGATTAGTCGATGAGATCAGCAAGTTCTTCACGTAAACGTCGGCGAATCCGATAGCAAGCCTGCCAAACTGCTTGCTCAGTCATCTTAAGTTTTTCTGCGGACTCGGCTGCCGTGTAACCATCGATTACCACAAGCCAAAACGCTTTGCGACTCTGTTCCTGAAAGCTGCCATCTAACAGTTCTATCGCGCGTCGCATGACCATCCCGTCTTCGGCAGCTTCCGTTTCTTCAAGTTTGGATTCGGGGAGTTCCTTTAAGTGGTTTTGCCAGCCACTACCACCAATGGCGCTCGTATGACCGCGCATTTTGCGAATCAAATCACGAATCTTGTTGGCGGTGATCGTTCGTAACCAGCCTCGAAACGTGCCGCTCCCCTTTTTTCGAAAGGAAGCAATTGAGGTCGATACAGAACGGAAGACTTCCTGCATTACGTCAGCGGCATCGTCCGCACTCAATCCTGATTCGTTTCGGCACCAATGAAAAACCAGTGGGCTATAGATTCGAACCAGCCGTTCCCAGGCCTGCTGGTCATGCAGTCTGACACGGTAAAGCAAACTCGAGGATGTTAATGTGCTTGCTCTATTATTCAATGAAATGACCTAGTCTTTTTATCTCTCATTTAAATGTCAAATCCGCTTCATAGTTATGAAAATCACCTCAATTCGGTCAAAGTAATCGCAGATATCTCGATTATTTAAAGAGTTTTGATAATCTATTAATCATACCCAGAAACAGACTCGATTTCAGTACTTCTGTTGTCAATATCCGTTTTTGTTCCTTTTTTAGGATGAAGCCACTTGTACTGTTCTCAATGATAGAATGGTACTAATTCATAGAAAAACTTAAGCCGCTTCACAGGTTGATTGAATTGCTGCAAGCAGCAATTCTGGTAAGTATCGACAACTGTTTTAAGTTCTTTTTAACTAGATGACCGCCTCGAAAGGTCAATTTATTCAGCTAAATAAAAAGTCAAATTGTTGAATCATGTTACGAGGGATCATCGAGCGAGAGCTTCGGCCTATATTGAAAGTCATAGCTGATTTTGCTCTATGTTATAATGTGCAAGTTCAACTCTGAGGTTAGCATGAAAAGCCTGAATGTTGATGATTCAGGATGTTTCCTTCCACACTATTGGGCCATCTATGAAATTCATCCTGCAATCTTGGCAACTGTTTTTCATCATAATCGCTGATGGGGTTAACAAGCAGCAACAGGAAGTGATTGAATACTTGAGAACCGAGAGTCAGGTTCTCAAAGAGAAACTTGGTAAGAAACGCATTTTACTAAATGACGACCAGCGTCGAAGGCTCGCTGTTTAAAGAAAGATTATGGGACGTAAGCGACTCGAACAGGTTGGTATTCTGTTTTCACCAGATACTATTCTTCGTTGGCATAAAAAGTAGATAACCAAGAAATGGGATTGTTCAAATCGAGGTAAGAGAAAATCAGGTAGACCCAGATTGCTTGATGAAGTTAAGCAACTCGTGATTCGAATCGCAAAAGAAAATTCTTCTTGGGGATATGACCGGATCGCTGACGCGGTTGCACAATGAATCCACACGAAATATGTCTGAAACAGACAGCCAGAAACCTGTCAGATGAGGACGGAGGATTTTTGCGTGAGAAGCAAAAAATAATCATGGATCGAGACACGACTTTTTCTGAGTCATTTCAAATGATCTTAAATCAGTCAGATACTAAGCCGATTGTCTTGCCTCCACGCTCTCCTAATTTGAATGCTTTTATTGAGCGATTTTTTCTTTCACTCAAATCAGAGTGCCTCGACAGAATGACTTTCTTTGGCGAAAACTCGTTAAGAAATACAATTAAAGAATACCTGACTCATTATCACGAAGAGCGGAACCACCAGGGACTCAATCATCAGATCATTGAACTGGGAGAGGAAGTTGGTCAAAGCGCTGGTGAGATTGAGTGCCGCGAGCGACTTGGCGGCCTGCTGAACTATTACTATCGCGAAGCGGCGTAGTTTTTCTGATCATATCATTCTGTTTCTTCTGCGATCGCGATACGTACACTCCGTTGAAATCCGGCACAAAAGTCTTTCTACGTTACGAACACAGATGACAGTCAGCCCAGAATGGATCTTGCTCACGGAGTATAAAAGGCAATTTTCAAAGAACTTATCGCGCGGTTGAATAAATTGACCATTCGGCTACTTGTCAGCGGAAAGGTCGATTTGGTGCTTAGAGATGAATTTGATGGTGTTTTCAGGCAAACATGATTTAAATTCGGTCAAACGGCTTTAGCTTTGATTTGTTTGAAAACACTGGTTTTGGAGTAGATCGGTCTGCTGATTTAGGCTTTGGAGAAAAACGCCTCTGGAGTCAGATATTCCTCCAACATAACTACCATTCTGAGTCATGTATTTGACGTTCTGGAGTCAGTCTAAGTACTCCCAATAGCAATTTAGAGGCGTTGTAGCTCCCGCGTAGTGTCCTACTTGTGACTAGGGGAGACCTATAAAAAACAAGAGCTGTCCCATATGGGACAGCTCATTGTCTATGGAGGCGGCGGGTTTCCGAAACAGAAGTTGTAAATACCTGAAAAACAAGTGGTTTGCGAAGAGTGCATTTTTCTAATTGGACCTCTTCTGGACTATCATTTTTTTCGCTGTCGATGGCGTCGAAAAGTCACGTTTTCTTTCGGAGGCCGGTTTGCGACCGCTTGATTTCTCGGCAAATGCAGCAGAAACACTGCCGGGATTAGTTTCTGCAAGACTGCTGGAGAGTCTTCTGATTTTTCCCTCGGCCTCTTCGAATAAAACAGCTTACCATCCAGCCTTTTTTAAGACTCAATTTATCAGGAGGGAAGATCGTTTAAGTTGTGGTCGGCTACAGCCTGTCAATTGTCTTGATAATTGTTGGCAACGATGACCATTGCCCGTGAACACCGTGAGGATGCAGGCACCAGCTGTAAGCGATGTTACCGAGTCTCATCTTCGCTGGTCTGTCGCTGCTCAAGCAGTTTCAACGCATGTGACTCTCCCCATTTTTTCAATGCGTTGATGACTGGCTTCAACGACTCTCCTTCTTTCGTTAGCTCGTACTCAACTCTTGGTGGGACTTCAGCGTAAACGGTCCTCGACACCAATCCACTTGATTCAAGTTCACGAAGCTGCTTGGTAAGCATTCTTTGCGTGACGCAACCGATTGTTCGCTTAAGTTCGCTGAATCGGAGTCGGCCATTAAGCAAGTAGTAGAGGATGATTCCTTTCCACTTGCCGCCAATCAATTCCAGAGTCGCCTCGACCGGGCAAGCGGGCCTGTCGTAGTCAACATGCCGGTTTTTCTCTTTGGTATCCATTAGGTGCCTATATGCCAAAAAAGTGCGTACTTGCGGAAAACGTTGATACCGGTATTATGGCACTGTACCTACTGGAGGTCAACGTTGGATTCAAATCATTGAGAGCCGGTTGTTTGTGATTCTGCACGCAATCTGCGATCAAGAAAGCAAAAGGAACTTAATGAGAATTCCCATACCACTACGTCAAGTCTCAGTTTTATCGCTGATCGTCGTTTCGAGTGTTGTTGGTACAAATAAATACTGCTATGCACAGGATGAGTCGTCTCAAAACGTCGAAGTCGTGCCGGCTTCTGCTGCGAAATGGCAAAAGTTAAACCCCAAGCGGGGCGACAAGAGTCCTCAAGCTGCCACGCTATGGGGCGACCGCAACGGCAAGGAAGCGACTGGGTTTCTTGTAAAGTTCATTGATGGATTTTCGTCTCCGCCTCATATCCACAATGTTACTTATCGTGGTGTCGTTATTGAGGGACGTGTTCACAACGATGATCCTCAAGCCAAACCGATGT
Organism: Gimesia algae; assembly: GCF_007746795.1. Taxonomy (NCBI): domain Bacteria; kingdom Pseudomonadati; phylum Planctomycetota; class Planctomycetia; order Planctomycetales; family Planctomycetaceae; genus Gimesia; species Gimesia algae. The sequence goes on along the minus strand of NZ_CP036343.1, from coordinate 1,859,164 downwards.
GGATGCCAACGGGTTCTTTTTGGACACAACCCGCAGGCGAAGCACATATCACATCAGCGAGAAACAGCACCGTTGCTTACATTGAGATTGAAAGTGGTCCCTATCTGGTCATGCCTACGGAAGAGACATTTGATAACGGGGAACGCCCCGTCAACATCGACCGGTCGAACATCGTTTGGCAGGATGAGTCCAGCACGAATTGGATAGAACCCTCGCCATCGAGCGACAAAAAGGCGGAGATCGCTTTTCTTTGGGGGAGTCCTCACAAGGCGGAGCTACACGGGACGTTGGTCAAATTGCCTGGCCAGTTCTCAGGGACAATCAGAGGTAATGGTTCAACTTTCAAAGCGGTCGTCATCGCAGGCGAATCGAATCTGCATCAGTCATCGGGAAAAGGTAAGGTGACGCTGGCCGCCGGCAGTTACTTAAACGCAAAAGGTAAAGCGGTGCTTCGTATTTCATGCGATGCGAACGAGAGCTGCACAATTTATATCCGCAGCAATGGCAAGTTTACCATCGCCTCTAAGCTGTGAACACGCTGCTAACGGACAGACGCAGTCTGACTTATATACTATTTGGCATCACAATTAAGGAGATTTTATCCAATGAAAGCAATGCTCATTCACAACTATGGCGACGACGCTGTTTTTGAAGCAGCAGAAGTTGATACGCCGGAAGTCAAATCTGGTCACGTGTTGGTCAAGATCGCTGCATCCAGCGTGAACACGGTCGATACGATGATTCGGAAAATGGGACAAGAGTTACCGTTCGCTCCCGATGCCCCCGCCATTCTCGGAATGGACTTTGCCGGTACGGTCGAAGCCGTCGGCGAGGGTGTATCAGGGTATTCCGTCGGTGATAAAGTTTATGGATGTGCGGGCGGATTAGCCGATCTTCCCGGCACTCTGGCGGAGTACATCGTCGCTGATGCGAAGCTGATCGCTCACAAGCCCAAGAACCTTTCCATGCGGGAATCTGCCGCCTTGCCGCTGGTTGCAATCACTGCCTATGAAGGTTTGAAACGTGCTGGGATCGAGGCAGGCCAGAAGGTGCTCGTTCACGGTGGCTCTGGTGGCGTAGGTCATATTGCGGTTCAACTGGCAAAACACTTTGGTGCAGACGTGTACGCTACTGGAGGTGGTGAAAAACAACTGGCATTGATTCAGCAACTTGGTGCAAAGGGCATCAACTATAAGACTGAATCGGTTGAGCAGTACGTTGCCAAACACACAAATGGAGGCGGGTTTGATTTGGTGTTCGACAGTGTTGGTGGTGCGAATCTCACAAACTCATTTGAAGCTGCGGCACTAAACGGTCAGATTGCCACGACAGTTTCGATGTGTGAATTGGATTTGACCACCGCTCACTTTAAAGGTTTATCGCTGCACGTTGTCTTTATGCTGATTCCGATGCTGCACAACTTCAGGCGTGAAGAGCACGCAGAGATTCTGCGGAACGTGTCTCAGATCGTTGACTCTGGCGGCCTGACACCTGTGCTCGACGAGACTCACTATTCGCTCGAACAAGCTGGAGAGGCGCACGCTCGCTTGGAGAGTGGTCAGGGGATGGGAAAAATCGTCATCGACAACTAAGCGACGAACTATAGCCGTCCCGTTGACCGTGAACCGTAAGATAAATGAATTTTTACATAACGGTTCGTCAAGGCAATTGTGATGGTCTAAGCCGGGTGTCCTTTTAGAATTGGCGTTCTGATCGCACTGAATGCAAATTGTCAGGTCGCTACCAAAGAAAGGTTTGCCGTGGTTACTGTTCGGAAATTTCAACTTGAAGACTGATCAGCGGTGTCATCAAGAAAGAGCTGGTCGGGACATATTACATTAAGCCAGACCTTCGGGTCTGAGCCTTTGAAAAAAGCCACCTTGCGATTTCTCGCAAAGTGGCCTGATTGGAGGCGGCGGGTGTCGCTCTTGAGGCAGATATTCGGGCTGAAGAATATTTCCATAAGTTAGATAGTATTCGACACTTGGGTTGATAGTGCTGGTATGAGAATTGTTATTTGAAATTGCTGAATCGGACACAGTCGGACAACGAGTCGGACACTTTATCGGACCAGTTCTAATTGAAGTATCCCAGAAAAAGATTACAGTCTTTTTAGTGCCCCACTATTTCTGGGGAACTTCAAATTGATGCGCAACGGAAGCAATACCTTAGTACGTATTAGCGGAATTGGGCAATCGTTATCATATGTGGATGAATCTAAAACGTTTGGCTAGGATGGCTCGGTGATTTTCTGACCCCATTTATCGAACCAGATATGATTGGGGTTGAAAATAAACCCAAGACTTTTCTAAATGGGAAAAAACAGAAGAACAAAGCTCTTCATAAAGTCAAAGAATCATTTCATGTCTAACTTCACCCGCAAACTGCTGATGCTCAGTGGTCTCCTTTTTACAAGCTTCTGCTTCTGGAATGCAGAAGCCGTGTTGCTTGGTGGCGCGGAAACTTCAGCGCTATCCGGCGCGGTGAATGAACTCAACATGTCGGAAATGTATGTGGTGGGGGCAGCGGAAGTGCTTTCGATTTCTGCCTGTCCGCCCATTGATCCGGGTGACGGACCGGTCGTGCTTTCGACGTTTAAAAACGTCGCGAACAATGTCCTCAACATCTATGTGGAAGGGGAAGCCGAGCCAATCGGCGTGACCGCCGGGCATCCGATCTGGAGCGAAGACCGTCAGACCTTCGTGCATTCCGACCAACTGCAACCCGGCGAACGCCTGCGTTCCGCGTTCGGTAAAACAGTCCGCATCACCTCGATCGAAATCCGCGCCGGCCCCGAGCCGGTCTATAATCTGGAAGTCGCCGGCGAACACGTCTACAGCGTTACTGGTTCTGGTTTGCTGGTGCATAATACGGGGCAGTGCGAGCCTGATCTGTATGTATTCGATGAGGGTATGCGACCCGTTGTGCCATGAGAGTGCAGCCGTTCTTGTGCCTTTGTAAAGAGGCTTCATTTCAATATAAAAAGTTTGTTCTCGGAATCGATTGTTCGTTGAATGAAAACATTTCCTTTAATGAAGCGGAAGACGCCTCTCTTGATGCAGATGAACTTCTCAGTTATGCCACTGAGCTTTCGGATAAAGAAGTACTTCTAAAACCAAGGTTGCCGCAATTTCCGCTGCTCACGCTTTCAGAGCCACAACATATATTGCCAAGGAATTTCTGGATGGGGGGGGCAATTCTGCGATTCGTGCAGTGGATAGCTCTATGATCGTCATTTGCGAGATGAACTGGCCTTTTGCTCCAGCTTTAAAGGACTATGATTTTCTGAAAGAGTTGAGACATGGAGATCCTATCGACTACTTCTTCGACTGTAGTGACACAGGTCCGCTTGGTGAGCTATGGCACGGAAACCCTCCAGATTGGTATCTCGAAGTGAAACAGATATACGACAAGAACATTACTTTATGGGAGAAGGGAATTTTAAAGAACAAAATGTAAACAAATTGAACTGCAAAAAACAGCAGTTATCACCTGAAGCAAATTTTCATGCTTTTCGAAAGATTTTTCTTGAACTGGAGAAATTACTCAGGTATTCTTTGTCTCATCCTCTAAAAAACACGCAGGCACAAGATAATGCACAGTGTTCTTTGAAAGTATCACCTCATCTTATTCAGTATCACCTCATCTTATTCAATGACGGGCCACTTCTTTTTTTAAGTAGCATTATCACCCTTCTGTCATTTTGACAAAAAGTTATGTTGGGAGTTTCAGTCGTATTCTGATTACCTGAGTGTGCCCTTGTTTTTACAAGCACTTTTCAAGGTTCAGGTACGTACTGAAAGTCACTACTTATCGCTCAGGTAGCAGCTTTGAAGGATGATTGCCATGGTGTTGAAAGACTGGTTGTATTCTTTACGTCACTCTATAAAGTACGGTTCTCCCTGTCGTTCACGACGTTCCAGTCGTCGCAGAAAAAAACACCATCATCAATACATTGCCTCGATTCAAAAACTGGAAGCACGCCAGTTACTCAGTGGTACCAATGAAGCCCCTCAATTTGATGACGGTGAAATGGGCTACTGGTGGAATGTCGCAGAAGACACTCCTGTTGGAAGCGTTATTGGCACCGTCTCCGCTACTGATCCAGAAGGAGATTCGTTTTCTTATGCTTTAACTTCTGGAACGGACATTTTCTCCATTGATGCTTCAACAGGGGCTGTAACATTAATTGTCGGTCTCGATTACGAAACCAACCAGTACGCATCATTTGGAGTTAGTGCGACTGACACGGAGGGAAATGTAGCATCTTCTTGGGGAGACATCTATGTTACCGATGTGAATGAATCTCCCGTCTTCGACGACGATTGGGGGATGGGATACTGGTGGAGTATCGCAGAAGATGCCACAGTGGGAACGATAGTCGGTACAGTATCCGCCACTGATCCTCAAGGCGATACCGTTACTTACGAATTGACATCGGGAAGCGAGACTTTTGCCATCGATGCTTCGACAGGTGAAGTCACCTTGATTTCTGCATTGGACTACGAAACCAGCCAGTACGCTTCGTTTGGAGTCAGGGCTACTGATACAGACGGCAATACAGCTACCAGTTGGGGAGATATCTCCGTTACCGACGTGAATGAATCTCCCGTTTTCACTGAGGGAGAAATGGGATATTGGTGGAGCTTGGCAGAAGACACGCCTGTGGGGACAGTTGTAGGCACGGTTTCAGCCAGTGATCCACAGGGGGATACAGTCACTTATGGTTTGACGTCAGGAAGTGAAACCTTTGCCATCGACTCTACTTCTGGTGAAATCACACTCATCACTTCTTTAGATTACGAAACGAGCCAGTACGCTTCATTTGGTGTGAGTGCAACTGACACTAACGGAAATACAGCTACCGTCTGGGGAGATGTCAGTGTCACTGACGTGTCGGAAGCCCCTGTCTTTTCCGAAGGTGAGATGGGCTATTGGTGGACTGTCTCAGAGGCGACAGCAATTGGAACGGTCATCGGCACAGTGACTGCCAATGACCCACAGGGAGAAGCCGTCACCTACGAGATCACTTCGGGTAGCGAAACTTTTTCAATTGATTCTGTATCTGGTGAAATCACGCTGATCGCTTCGCTGGATTATGAAACAAGTGAATTTGCTTACTTCAATGTAAAAGCAACTGACACGGAAGGAAATTATTCTACTAGCTGGGGTGAGGTCTATGTAGAGGATGCAACAGAATCTTCAGGGAGTGGATCTGGTTCAGGAAGTTCTTCTGGATCAGGCAGCAACTCGGCTCCTGTATTCAGTGAAGGGGAAATGGGTTACTGGTGGAATGTCGCAGAAGATGCATCTGTAGGTAGCGTAGTTGGGACGGTCTCTGCTACTGATGCTGATGGAGATGAAGTTTCATATGCATTGACTTCGGGAACTGAATATTTTGCTGTCGATTCACTGTCAGGGGAAATCACTCTTATCGCTGTACTCGATTACGAAACCAGCCAATATGTCTCGTTTGGAATTAGTGCGACAGATACTTATGGAAACACTGCTACCAACTGGGGGGATATTTCTGTTACTGATGTAAACGAATCTCCCGTCTTCAACGATGATGGGGGGATGGGATACTGGTGGAGTGTCGCAGAAGACACTCAAGTGGGAACTATTGTTGGTACTGTCTCTGCGAGTGATCCGCAAGGTGATGCAGTAAGCTATGCTCTCACTTCAGGGAGTGAAACTTTTTCCATTGATTCGGTTACCGGTGAAATTACTCTCATCTCTCCACTCGATTATGAGACCAGTCAGTATGCTTCGTTCGGAGTGAATGCGACAGATACCTACGGAAATTCCACAACGTCCTGGGGACAATTTGATGTTACTGACGTGAATGAATCTCCCGTTTTCACGGGGGGAGAAATGGGGTATTGGTGGACAGTCTCAGAAGCCACAGCAATAGGAACTGTTTTAGGGATTGTTTCTGCAACCGATCCACAAGGCGATGAGATTACCTATCAACTGACCTCGGGAGCGTTAAAGTTTTCTGTCGATTCTACGACAGGTACCATTACACTCATTGCCAGTCTGGATTATGAAACAAATCAATACGAATCTTTTGGCGTTCAGGCAACCGATTCTACAGGCAATTCAACTTCCACCTGGGGTGAAGTCTACGTAGAGGATGCAACAGAATCTTCTGGCAGTGGGTCGGGTTCAGGCAGTGGTGAAGCATCCAGCAGCGGAGAGGCGTCTGGAAGTGGTACATCCTCTGGGAGTGGATCAACATCGGCGAGTGGCTCCTCTTCTGGAAGCGGCAGTAGTAGCGGTGAAGCGTCAAGCAGTGGGGCAACAGGAAGTGGCAGTTCATCCGCATCTGGTTCAGGAAGCGGTTCGAGTTCTACGAGTGGGACTACTTCTGGTAGTGGATCAAGTTCCGGCAGCGGGGAAGCATCTGGTAGTGGATCGAGTTCTGCAAGTGGGTCGACTTCGGGAGGTACCTCTGGTTCTGCATACAGTTCATCATCAGGTAGTTCATCTACTTCTGGAAGCAGCTCCAGTTCAACTAGCGGATCAAATTCTGGTAGCACTTCCGGATCAGGTTCCAGTTCTGGTAGCAGTTCTTCATCAGGTAGTGGATCATCTTCCTCCAGCGGCTCCACATCGGGCAACTCGGGAAGTGGAGCAAGTTCCACCAGTGGTTCAGGATCAGGCTCTAGTAGCAGTTCGACATCCGGCAGTGGGTCTTCAAGTGTAGACGTTGGAGAAGAGATTACTGATTCGCAGCAGGATGCTGATGATGCTCAGGGTGAATTTGATTCGGCTCTGAGCGGTGCACAAAGTACGGCGGCGGGAATTCAATCTACGTTTAATACAGCGGTCGCAGAATCATCGGCGACGTATAACACCGAAATTCAGACAATCGGAACGACATTGTCTGCCGGGTTGGCATCGATTGATTCAACCTACAATACAGAAACAACTACGATCAATCAAACCCTGCAAACAGCAATCGACGGTCTGAATGACACAGCTACGACAGACTTGAATACCGCGCAAAGTGATTTTGATACAGCAACGGCGGCGGCCAGTTCTGATTATAATTCAGCAATCACGACTGCCGAAACGACGTACACTGCAGCGATAGACGGAGCAAACCAAGCCTATGATGTCGCAGTCGCATCTTATACGTCTACTCGTGACGCCACATCACAAGCTGCAGAAGATGATCTTAATTCCGACATTGCGAATGCAGACTCGACTTATAATGCAGCAGTCGCGGCAGCTGATGCCGAATACACAACCGCTGAAGACGCTGCATTTTCTGCCTATGAGGTAGCAACTACCGACGCAACAAACATTTATAATTCAGCGGTGACAGCGGCAGCTTCCACCCGAGACGCAATATTAGCCTCATATCCAGATGTAACTTACGACCCATCGTTTCTGGATAACGACGCTGGTGTATTAGCAGCCATTAGTGCGGCTGATGCTGCCTACCAGTCAACAGTTGACTCTGCTACCTCTACATTCGAGGCAAGCATCGCCGGGTATCAAGCTGACTATGACGCGGCTATTACTGCGGCAAATACAGTTCATGCGACAGCCATTAGTGCGGCAAATGACATACACACTTTAGCTGTTGCAGCGGCAGAGTCTGATTATTCTTCGGCAGTTCAAGCAGCTCAAAATACATTTGATACAGCAGTAGCAGCCTTACAGGCCACTTATGATGCAGATATTGCTACTGCCCAGGCAGATTATAATACTGCCGTTCAAGCAGCACAGACGATTCATAATACTGCGGTCACTGATGCACAGAATGTCTATAACAGTGCCGTTCAATCAGCTCAATCGGCATTTAATGCAGCAGTAACGCCAATTAATGATGCATATAATGCAGCCGTTGCGGCCCGACAATCCACTTATCAGGCTGATCTACAATCATCTCAGAGCCAATACCAAAGTGATATGCAGCCTGCGAATACCCAGCATCAATCCGATGTGACCGCTGCACAAAATGCATATAACTCAGCAGTACAAGGATTTCAAAACACGCGCAACAACGCCGAATCGGATGCGTATGATACCTTTAACGACGCCGAACAAGCAGCTGCTGATGACTACTCCGATGCTGAATCAGCTTACTGGCAGTCGTATATGTACGATATGATGGGTGACGAAACCATTCTTTATAATGCTGCCAAGCAATACGCCCTGGACGTGGCTTTTGCAAATGTCACTTTAGTCAAAGCCTTAGGTGATGCTCATATTGCTTACGTCACCAGTGAACGCCCAGTAGATACAACACGGCAACAGGCAATTAATGCAGCCGATCATGCATTGGCGGTCGCGGATGCGAATGCGAGCAAAGCAAAATCGTTGCGTGATACTGATTTGAAAGAAGCATACCTGAAAGATCTAGCTACACTGGAAGCACAGCATCTGATTGATGTCGAAACCAAACGCAAAGATCTGGAAGAAGCCACCGCTGATGCACAGCTTGATCTGGACAAAGCGCTGGCAGCAGCTCAAACGGATCTGACCAAAGCCACGGCAATCGCCCAGAAAGATCTTAGCTATGCGAATGCTGCTATCACCGAAACCCTTGACAATGGAATTTCAACAGCCAATCAACCACTGCAGGAAGCTATTGCAGATGCTGAAGAAGCACGAGCCAATGCGATTGCGCAGGCCGATGCGAATCTCTGGAAGGCGGAAGCGGCAGCAGCTACGGTTTTGTCAAAAGCAATGTCATCCGCACAAATTGATCTTAGCTCGGATACGATCAATGAGCAGACAATATTTGCCACAACGGTTTCATCAGCATCAATTTCATGGGTGACAGCAATTGCTGGAGCGCGGGCAACAGCTTTTATCGCGTTGAATTCGGGTAACCCAGATCAGGCTGCAGTAGCTACTGCCTGGGAGGCATATGAAACTTCTGTTGCCATCGCCGGAGCCCAGAATGTAAATACAACCGCAGCTGCCTGGGCCAGCTATGCTAACGCAACAGCTTCAGCGGCGAAAGCAGAGAGTGATGCGGCTGCGGATGCCAGTGAAGCCCGGGAAATGCAGTCAGCAGACGATTACGTTGATGCTGTCTCTCAGGATGCTGCAGCAAATACAACTGCTGCCAAGGCGGTCGCTGCAGAATCAACCACCGCATCAATCGCAACAAATGCGGCAGCAAAAAGCATGAAGGAAGCGTCAGCGGATGCTGCCAAGACCTATACTGATGCTTCTGCCGATGCAGCCAAAGCCGCTGCAGATGCAGCCGCAGATACACAGCATACCTTGATCATCAACGAATTGCCCGAACAGTTGACCGCATTTACTGACTCGACCAATGCAGCAAAAACGAAGGAAATCGATGGGATCACTCAAGCGATGGCCGCACAGCGTGATTCGATCAATGCAGAACACACAAGAAATTTGGACGAATTATCAGCTGCGTTAACAGCAGCCAATAATGCAGCAGCCGTAGATGATTCTGTGGCTATCGCTGCTGCGAATAAAGAAAAAGCAGATGCTATTCTGGCTGCATGGCAAGAAGTCAACAATCTGCAAGCTCGCGCACCTGAAACATTTGCAGGGATGGCACCTGGCGGATGGGGTATGGGATTTGCAGGATTCATGGGAGGTGTCGGTGAGTGGGGAACGATCATTTGGGCCGGTATAGGGGGAGCCGGTGATGGTTTACTGATGTGGACTAATGCCCTGACATTAAACAGCTATTTTGGCTGGCTGGATGGTCTGGGGATTCCTCTGGATGAATATGTCGATGGCCAGATTGCCCAGGGAGGGGATCTCTATTGGTGGGGCAATTTATCCGCTCACGTCTCCGCACATGCATTGCATTTGGCGGGGGCAGTGTATGCCGTTGAAGCATTGTTCTTGGGGGGAGAAAGCATTCTTGTCGAAGGTTATTGGACGAGTAATGGAATCTTCCAACTGAGAGTGAATGGAACAGGCAATTTCATCCGACTGGACTTTCACCAGATTGAGGGATTTCGAAAGTGGGGTCGACTTCCTCATCTTGATGTCGGAAGATGGTTACATCACTTCCCATGGAATTTATTCAAGTAAGTTAGTCACAATTGGATCAGAGTTTTATGTACAAAATGGATCGAGAAATTGTCGGAGTCGTGGGGCATGGGGTGCCTCAGTCTCCACTGATCTGGGGTTTCTCAGCAGAACTCACGACAGATGATTTTAGGTTGATTCATGAAATTGTGAACCAGTCTGGTGCTATGCAATTTCAGATATTCATCCAAGGAGCGGTAGATGTGATTGCTGATCTCGCTGCCTTTCTGGATGAAGCGGGACAGGCAGTGAATCCGAATACAATCATTTATCGAGCCGACATTGGAAAGCTGAAATCAGAAACTGTCAACACGCTGTTGAGAGAGGTATGGAAAGCCAACTATGCCTGTCAAATGTGGATTATAGGTGGTTCGGATTCAGATATTAATGCGTTAACTTCAATCTTAAAATCGTCCAGCGCAGCTCTGATTTCGACAGCTTCCTCTGACGCTGCAGAGCTGAGTAATCAGGCTTTTGCGATTCGCATGGGATATGACGGGCTCTGTCTGGTTATTGATCTCTGGAAAGGGAAAGCTGCTCATGATGAGCATATGAATCTCGCACGAATGCTGGGCATCGAAATGTCCTAAAAGAAAATATGAAAAAAATCAACATGAAACGTCCGGCTGTCGAACTCAAGATTTACGATCTTGACGCAATTCGTGGCTGCCTGACTCGTATTGGCTGTGTGCTTGGTGAAGACACAATAACAGAAGAAGAGCGGAATGAAACAAGTTTCTTATATCGAATGGGTTGTCAGTTACATAATGAGGAATGGATCATTGCAATACACAAAATCCCCGTAGGCGGCCCTATTATCACATTTGAAGAAGTTAGTGAAAAGAAGTCAGCATTTTGGGGTTGGTTCACGAAGCAAAATAAAATAGATGAAGATTTTGTATTAGAAGAAATATTTGAGGCATTAAGTACTGAGAAATTGATAGAGTACCCACCCCTCAAAACAAATAATTGAAAATAATTTTTAATGTCCAAGACTTCAAAAATCATCCTCGGTATGGGAACAGGCCGATGCGGAACACTTTCACTGGCAGAAACTCTTAACGCTCAGCCAGACACGCAGGTCACCCATGAAGAAGCTCCTCTGCTGCCGTGGGATCATGAGCCGGATAGTGGTATCATCGCCAGACGGTTTACCCGGATGAGGCGGGAACGGGATGCGGCTTTGATTGGCGACATTGCTTCTTTCTATCTGCCTTACGCCGAAGAAATCATCAAGACAGAACCAGATGTGCGCATTATCTGTCTGAAACGAGATAAAGAGGCCGTCGTTAAAAGTTTCTGTCGCTGGCTGGATCAGGTACACCCACTCCCCACCAATCACTGGGCGAAAGAACTTCCGCCGGGTTGGCATTATGAGCCCAACTGGTCTCGAATCTTTCCCAAGTACGATATCCAGAGTCGAGAAACAGGCATTGCCCGTTATTGGGATGAATACAACGAGCGGGCTGAGTTTCTGGCAAAGGAATTCCCCGATCATCTGCGAATTGTTGAAATGGAGCAGCTGAATGATGAAGCGGGAATCAGTGATATCCTCTCCTTCGTCGGAATTCCCAAAGACCAGCAGGTCAATCAGGCAGGTCGGCATACACACAGGTCAAAACAGACTCCTGAACAGCAGGCAAGCCCTCAAGCAACAATGCATCCGCTGGACCCGCGAAAATGCGTGGTGCTGGTTCCCTATTCAAGCAGTATTGTTCCCCAGTGTGAACAATCCCTGAAAGAGCTGGAGAGGCGGGGCTACCCGGTACGCCGCATCAGAGGTTATGCAGCCATTGATCAAGGACGCAATCAACTGGCAACGAATGCCTTAAAAGACGGTTTCGAAGAAACAATGTGGATTGATTCCGATGTCGGCTTCTTCCCTGACGCGATCGAAAAGCTGCGAAAACACAATCTGCCGATCTCTTGTGGCGTCTACCCCAAAAAGGGGAAACGGGAACTTGCCTGCCATGTTCTACCGGGCACTCCCAATTTGACATTTGGAAATGGTGGGGGACTGATCGAAGTTCTCTATGCAGGAACTGGCTTTGTACACATTCGTCGGGAAGTCTATCGCAAAATTCAGGAAGAACTGAAACTTCCCATGTGTAATGAGCGATTTGGTGAGACCATGATTCCCTTTTTCCACCCGATGCTCTACCAACGTGATGATGGCTATGATTATCTGGCAGAGGATTACTCTTTCTGTCAGAGAGCCCGTGACTGCGGTTATCAGATCATGGCGGATACCACAATCCGCCTCTGGCACGTCGGCATGTATGCCTATGGTTGGGAAGACTCAGGGCGAGAACCAGAACGATTTGGTTCGTTCACATTGAACTTTGAATAGTGGGGAAATGTGGCGCAAGAGATCTTACAAATCCATAGAAATGTCGCTTCTCCAAAGTTCAACATCTTCATGTTCTACCACACCTCCCGTTCATCCAAGAACGGGACGGGAGTACCTAGATGCCATCGACGTCCTGAGACAATAGCATCGCTGGTTCTCGAAGTTGGAACGGACACTTATCAATGAGCTGGTTCGTTATTTCGAATTCAAAGTGGGTCCGCTTTACGGTTCTCCCGCACTTTTGATGATCTGACAGGCTGATAATCTGTATAATTCAGAGGTTTGTTCCTGAATAACGGAGTATAAAGGATGCCTGATTTCATAATGTTTCCGAAAATCCACGGCTTGAAGATCCAACGGATGGTCCAGGATGAAAATCGATTTCAAATCTATCTTCGAGCGGTGAATTCCAGGGCTTGTTGCCCTGAATGCCAAAAAGAATCGGACCGTGTCCATAGTCGATACACGCGTTCGCCAAGTGACCTTCCTTGCTTTGGTCAAAAGACACAGCTCATCCTCCAGGTCCGTCGCTTCGTCTGTATTGATCAAACCTGTAAACGTAAAATCTTTACCGAACGTCTCACTGATTTGATTCAGCCTCATGCAAGAACAACCATTCGGCTTTCTAAGATCCAGCAACAGATAGGGTTACTGCTGGGGGGAGAACCAGGAAAACAGCTCTCCAGATTTTTAGGAATGCCCTGTAGCGCGGATACTCTTCTAAGACGGATTCGTACCAGTTCCCGGCCAGATGACTCATCCGTTCGGGTGTTGGGAGTAGATGACTGGGCCTTGCGACGCGGACAACGCTACGGAACGATTTTGTGTGATCTGGAAAAACGTCAGGTCATTGATTTGCTGCCAGATCGTACTTCTGATTCCCTGGCAAACTGGCTGGTTTCCCATCCTGGCGTGGAAATTATCCGTCGTGATCGTGGGGGAGAATATGCCAAAGGAGCGGCTCAAGGCGCTCCGCAGGCAATCCAGGTCGCAGACCGCTGGCATCTGTTAAAAAATGCCCGCGAAACTTTACAGAAAGTAGTTGATCGACATCAGAAGCAGGTGCGCGAGAGTGTCAAACTGGTAGCTGAGCGTGATTCTCAGCTATCGTCCCGTACAAAACCCTTTTCGTAATGACTCGTACGCGGGCTGATGCTGGGAGTCATTTAACCAAAGGAGCTTATATAATTAGAGTACTCTAGGGTGACTCGGAAGTAACTCACAGCTTTTGAACTTTTGATTGGGGGCACAGTAGACGTGAAACCGATACATAAGGTGAACTACGTAAACTCTGTGGCCCTGAAGTCGATGAAGGTTCCGCAAAGCCCTGAAAGAGACTGTCCATCGAATGTGAACTGTGTCTCAGCGGGGTACAAATAAAGTGATATCTCCTTATTTCACATTATGTATGGAGATTGGCGTGTAAAGCGGACCCACTTTGGCGCGGAAATGGGACCCACCTGGGGTTGGGTTAACCACGTGGGGTAACGTGGTGGTCAGTATGCCAAAGTGTGGAAGCGACTCAGGCTTTTTTGCGAGGTGGCTTCTTTTGTTTCATCGACTCTTTGAACCGATAGCTTTCACCATTCATCTCAAATATTTCACAATGGTGCGTTAATCGATCCAAAAGTGCTGCCGTCATCCGTTCGCCCTGAAAGATCTGGCCCCAGTCGCTGAAGGCGAGGTTGCTGGTGATCAGCAGACTTCGTCTTTCATAACGATCAGCAAACACCTGGAACAGTAGTTCCGCACCAGCACGGCTGAAAGACAGATAACCCAGCTCGTCGACAATCAGCAGATCGAGCTTGTCGAGCCTGTTCAGGAGACGCTCCAGACTGTATTGCTGTTGCGCGGTTTCCAGTTGATTGACGAGTGCCGCAGCGGTGAAGAATTTCGTTCGGATTCCTTCACGACAGGCGGCCAGGCCCAGTGCAATCGCCAGATGGGTTTTGCCCGTTCCCGGCTGACCAAGCAGACAGAGATTGGTATGTTGCCGGACCCATTCACCACGGGCCAGCTCCAACACCTTCTGTTTGTTGACTGATTTCATGGCCGCGAAGTCGTAATCTTCCAGCCCTTTTTCCACTGGGAACTGAGCCTGTTTGATCCGGCTGGTCAGCGCATTCGTGGACCGTGCCGCCACTTCCAGTTCAGTCAACTGCAGCAGATATTGCTCGAACGTCTGATTTGAGTTGGCCGCTTCGTGGGCCAACTTCTCGAACTCCGCATTCATGGCCGGTAACCTTAACTGCTTGAGATTGCTCTGCAGCAGTAGATTCGGATCGTTTTTCTTCTGTATTGTTTGTGGGGGCACGATGATCTCCTTGTGTTGACGTAGAAAGAAACAAATCAAAATGGTTCAGGCTCGGACAGGGAACCTGTACCGACAAGACCTCCGGACGACTCAATTCTTCTTTGCTCAGAGTTGCCGGAGAGAAATCAGGCTGATTGCGGGCATGCGCGGTACTGCGTTTGACCCGGCGAATGATCCGGTCGGCATCCGCTCCTTCGGGGCCACGCAACTGTTCGATGGTTTTCTGGACGCGCTGGACTGGATGTGCGGACAATAGCTGTAGCACTCGTACATATTGTTTTGCTCCCGCACATAAGCCATGCCGGTTTTCCAGCCGTTCGCGAAGTTCGTCAAACACCGGCGGTAGCTTCCACTGACGGTAGACGTTGGAATGATCTAACGCAGCCGGTCGCCGCCCCAAAGCTGCGAGGTAATGCAACGGGTTAAGAATCTGACACCCTTTCTCATAGCTTCTTTGATGGGTTGCCACCACAGTTCCCTTAAAGACCATTTCCACACGGTCAACGTAACCTTTGACGCTCACCGTCTGAAACGCACACTGTCGCGGCACGCTGTAATCCACGTTCTCAAACCGGGCGAACTGATACTTGTTGACCTTTACTTCCCGGCGGATGCACGGATCAAAGCGGTGCCTGGGCAACCCGGCGGCGTTTTGTTTGTCCTGTTCCAATCGTGTGCCGATGGTTTCTGTCTTACCACTACTGAGACGCTGCTGTTCCTGGAGGCAGCATTGCCGAAGATAGTTGTTGAGTTCCTCGAAATCTTCCATCTTGGGAACCGGAGTCGACCATTTCCGCTGCAACGTCTTCACGCGATTCTCAACGACCGGTTTTTCGTTCCCGCTGGCCGGCAGGCAGAACAGTGGTTCAAAGACATAATGACTTGCCAGGGCTGCATAACGTTGGTTGATTTTGCGACTCCGCCCGCTGAGCACCGCGTCGGCTACCGTTTTCGGGTTGTCCCACCAGACTTCTTTGGGAACGCGATCAAAATACTCGAACGCCTGCACCATGCCTTCCAGAATCGCTTCGGTCCGTTCCGTCGGTAGAGCGATCACAAAGGGGGCGTTGGAATACGACCAGACCAGAATCAACACTGAAACCCGTCGTCGTCCGTCGGGAAAATCGACATAAATCTTGCCGAAGTCGGCTTCCAGCCGTTGGCCCGGTTGGTGATCAAGCGGGATGAATGTTTCACGTTTATTGGTTCGGTGCTTCCGCACGAATCGACAAACTGCATCGTAACCGCCGAGATAGCCGTGCTCGTCCCGCAGTCGCTCAAAGATTCGTTGTGCTGTGTGCCGCTGTTTGGGTGGTTGCGATTCATCATCGGCGAGAATCTGTCGGATGGTCTCATGGAAGGGGCCCAGTCGGGGAGCCGCCTGAGTCTGGCGCTGCGAATATTGTTGCGGTTGCCCTGCACCGTGTAATACTTCGCGGATCTTTCGCCGTGAATGATGAAATGTCCGAGCGATTTCCCGGATGCTCATCCCGTCGCGATGAGCACGCCGTATACGTCCGTAATCGTCCACCGTAAGCATCCTTCACCCCGAAACTGAAGGTCAAAAGCCTCCAGTATCAGGAACTTGCTACGATGGGTCCATTTTACGCGCCAATAACTCCCCCAAAGTGGGTCCGCTTTGCACGCCAATCTCCATATGTAACCACCGAAACTGATCTTACCACGATGATCCAACTATTTCATCCTCTGCTGACACTGATTGCGACTGCTTCCGACAGCCTGTTGGCCAAATTCGTCCTCTATTTGAAAAATGAGAACCGGATTTTGCGGGACCGTACCCCAGGAGCGATTCATACAAAACCTCACGAACGTGCGCAACTCTTGAAATATGGCAAGCCGCTCGGATAAGCGATCAACGAACTGATCACAATCGTCACACCCGTGACCTTTCATCGCTGGGTACGGGAAGAGAAACGAGGCCGGAAGAAATATCCCGTCGGTCGGCCAGGAAAGAGCGTCGTACTGCGCGAACTGATTCTCAAGATCGCCCGTGAAACGGGGTTCGGTTACACTCGAATCCTGGGTGAACTTCGGAAGCTCGGCATCTCCCGGATCTGTCGTCAGACGGTGAAGAACATCGTCAAGGAAGCAGGGATTGAGCCGAGTCCGAAACGAAGTACCGGCACCTGGGACCAGTTTCTCAAAACTCATTCGGAAACACTCTGGGCCTGCGATTTCTTTACGAAACGAACCGTGACACCGTGGGGACTCGTCGATTTGTATGTGTTGGTTTTCATGCATCTTGAAACGCGTGAAGTCTTTGCCACACCCTCAACCCAAAATCCTAATTCTGCATGGGTCACGAAACAGACCAAAGCGTTCATATACCATGTTGCTGACCGGGAAGAGAAGCCGATGTATCTGATTCATGATCGTGACACAAAGTTCTCTGCCGAGTTCAAGCAGTTTTTGAAGAACGAAGGCATCAAGCCGAAGATGCTGCCGATCCGGTCTCCCAATCTGAATGCCCGGGTCGAGAGGTTTGTGCAAACGATTAAATACGAAGCCTTGAATCATTTCATCGCTTTCGGCAAAGTGCATCTCGATTATCTTGTTTCGGATTTCGTTGATTATTACAACAAACATCGCGCGCACAGCTCACGAGATTATCTGCCGCCATGCTCTGTCGATCCGCCGCCGGAATACGAGACGATCAGCGTACGCGCGTTCGCTCCTAAAAGGTCACAACCAACAGTCCTTCACGGCATACCCGCTCCGCCTCACGTCAGTTTTTTTACCAGGTTTTGTTGTCAAAGATCAATTGGCCGTTGAACTTAACGGGCGACAGTCTTTTTGTACCCGACGTAGTTATGAATTAATGTAATCCAAATGAAAAAGGCCACTTACCGATTCTGGTAAGTGGCCTTTAAGTGGAGGCGGCGGGAATTGAACCCGCGTCCTGTGAACCCTCAGCTAAAGCCTCTACGTGCATATTTTATCGTTTGAGTCTCGTTTCTTCGGGCACGACAAACAGAGCCTTTCGGAAACCAGTCCACCACTTGTCTCGTATCAGACGGAGCGGACATTGATCTGATACCAGCCTAATTTTGTGACTAGCCTTCGGACTCCTCAGGCGGGGATTCCTAAGCCAGGGTTGCTTTTATTAAGCAGCCATTGAAAATTGCTTGTTTGCAATTAGATTGTGATCAGCTTTTAACGTGGCCAACTGATCAACCACGGCACGCCACCTTAACATACGGTGAACCAGTCGAATCCGATCGCCCCCGTGTCTTCAGTAGTACGTTTCTTATAATACGTCATTTCGGAACAGAATGATCAATTTAATTAAAATAAAATCGTTTTATTCCTCTCCTATTATTATCTGCAGCCACTCTGGAGTCAATTTACTCTGTTTACCGAAATTCTGGTCTCAGAACAATTTATCCGTCCAAGTCCCTGTCTTTACTGTATTTCCCGGATCCGGAACCAAAAAAGAATTACCGTCAAATAATTAAGATTCGACACCTGACAGCGAAGACCGATTAAATGACAAATTGCCGGTTTCTTTTCTCAGGAGAGACTTATGGGAGATATTGATGTCACAGGTGTTACAGCTGTCGTTTGTCTGATTGGATTGCCTCTTGTGTCCGGCGTGACTGCAATTATCAGTCATTACTGGTCCAAAACCGTGTGCCATCAGGAAGATGTGAATCTGAAACACCATCTGCTGGCCGCTGGGATGTCTGCTGAAGAAATCGAACGAGTTCTCAACGCCGGAAAGTCGAAACAAAAGGCATCTTGTCCGGAAACATGGTCCGGTTTTGAGTAAGGGCCTCTATTTCCATTCTTTTCTCTTCTGCAGGGAAATCTCTTCAAAATCAGTCTACATTCCTGACTGTCTTTGCCCTAAAATACGCTTGATCATGCAGCATGTCACTGACTGGAAACAGGGGCTGCTTTTTTATCTTACTGCTAATCAGGAAGTTTAACTGTTATGGATTGTGTACTTCACCTGTCACAGGAACGACGTCTTCTGGTTACCTGTTGTGTTTTGTTCTCTCTGGTCAGTCTGCCAGATGTGAGTCGAGCTGAATCAAAAGCAGCGGATTCTCAGTTCGTAGACATTCCAGAGCAGGGGGAGGTTCACTTCGAGACCACGCAGCAAGAAGATAAAGTTCCAGCGCGGTTCCACCTTGAGCCTCACTCGTTTCCATTCACCTGTCAGTTTAAACGGATGAGTGGCCCGGTACGGGTGTATGACGTTACATTTCCTTCCCCCGTGAAAACGCCTGTCACGGAAAATAACATAGTGCACGGCCATTATTACCAGCCTGAAGGTCCGGGACCGTTTCCTGCCTGTGTGTGCCTGCATATTCTAGGGGGGGGATTTGAATTGTCAGAGATGTCTGCGAATTCTCTGGCACGGCAGGGGATTGCGGCGCTGACTATCAAAATGCCTTATTACGCTGAGCGACGTGGTGCAGGCGCACAGAGTCGACGACGAATGATTTCTTTTGTGCCCGAACATACGGCAGAGGGCATGACTCAGGCGGTGCTGGATATCCGGCGGGCAGCGGCGTGGCTGGGGAACCGTCAGGAAGTGGATGCAGAGCGACTGGGAGTCACTGGAATCAGTCTGGGAGGCATCATGTCAGCCCTGTCCGCGGAAGCAGAGCCTCGATTCAAGAAAGTGGCGATCTATCTGGGCGGGGGAAATCTGGCGCTGGGGATCTGGGAAAATCCACACAAGGATGCAAAACGGTTTCGTCAACATTGGCTGGACAATGGAGGGACGTTTAAGTCATTTCTGGAAATCATGTCGCCCGTGGATCCGCATACTTATGGCAAACTGTTACAGGATCGTGATGTGCTGATGGTGGCTGCGAAGCATGATGAAATTCTCCCCCCGAAAAGCGCAGTGGCTTTATGGGAATCAATGGGAAAGAAGCCGGAACTGGTCTGGCTGGATGCGGGGCATATCTCGGCGGCAATGTATATCTTTGGAGAAACGCGACGGTTGACCACATTTTTCTCCGATTGGAATGAAAAGAAGCGGAGTGCCGATTCAACCGGCTCTTAATTTCGCAGTACTTTTCGCAGCATGTGAATCGCGACGATCAGCAGACCTGCGTTACCCGCCCAGAGGGACCACGTTGGCTCAATCTTTCCCTGCTTGGCCAGGTTGATAGCCAGTAACACAATGGGGTAATAAAAGAGCAGAATTGGCAGGAATACCAGAAAGAAGCTGGTGAGAAACTGTCGTCGTGCCTGGGCGATAGAAAAGGGGCAGCCCACCAGTACAAAAAAGAAGCAGCTGCAACTTAAAGCGAAGCGGCTGGAGAGGGCTGTTTTGAGTTTGTTCTGGCGTTTTTCCTGAAGTTGATCCTGTGGAAGGTCATTGTTGACTTCGGGTGATTGAAAGCGTTCAAAATCTCCCAGAGCTAACAGCATGGCCACTTCGATATCGCGCTGGAATTCGAACTCGATTTTTTTCTCGCTGAGTTCTATCAGCTCGGATTTGATGGATTTCACACTCATGTGTCTGGGTTTGGCCATGGTGGTCTGGCTGGGGAGCGGGAACGGAAACGTATCTTTTTCGACAAAGAATCGTGGTTTTCCAGGGAAGTCGATATGCCCTTTGGAAATATGCAGGATGACCTGCTGATTGGTGAGATCAAATTCCAGGGTCGCTTCTTCTGCCTGAAGATGGACGGGTTTCTTGTTGGGAGGTGAATAGCGAAACGTGGGGACGAGCAGAGTCTTGTCGCGCACGCCCATGACGGTGATGGAGATTCCGCTGGTCGGGTCATGGATCTGATTTTGTGACCGCAGTTTTTCCAGGAAGATGGTTTCAAGTTCGCAGGCGATGGTGTTCTCGATATTTTTTTCCGCCCAGGGAATAATCTGGTCGCTCAAAATCAGTGAACCCAGACTCAGAAAGCCGCCCAGAATAAAAGAAGGCCAGAGAAGTGAGAGCACATTGATACCCGCAGCTTTTGCTGCCGTGATTTCCTGGTCTCCGGCAATGCGTCCATAAACTACACACACCGTCAGCAACAGGGTCGCCGGAATCGTAAAGGGCAGCATACTGGGAACGATGAACGGCAGAATCTTTAAAACCAGAATCACACCCAGACCCTGACTGGTTGCCTGTTGGAACGCGCCAACAAATACCAGCAGGACGGTTAGCACCGTAATCATGAGTGTAAAAACGCGCAATAATTCAAACAGAACGTAGCGCTGTAACAATCGCATGGCAGGGTTAAATATATCTAGAACTAAAGAGAATGGTTTAAAGGGGTTAGCTCAAAA
The DNA here is from genome assembly GCF_007746795.1 of Gimesia algae. Lineage (NCBI taxonomy): Bacteria > Pseudomonadati > Planctomycetota > Planctomycetia > Planctomycetales > Planctomycetaceae > Gimesia > Gimesia algae. Next base: position 1,838,189 of record NZ_CP036343.1, on the reverse strand, counting down.
TTATCTGATTCTGATAAGTCCAGTGAATCAAACTCGGTTCAGATAGACCCTGACTCAGGAATCCACTCGAACTGTCCAGACGGGAGTAATCGAAATCACGGAGGGTGTATAAGGTAAGAACCCGATTTGAGTCAATATCAGACGGTGGTTACGTGTTCTTGTGTTTATAGTCATGTACTCTGAAAATTGAGTGTTATACCTTGTTTGGTATAAATCTCGTATCGGCATATCTGTCTTATTCATTACATCCATTTCGCATACCTCTATTACTTCGTATCTAAATTGGATAAATGAACCTTTTTTGCAGCACAAGAAATCCTCCAAACTATTAATTGTAAACGTAGCAAGTCGGAACGAATGCTGGTGTTCGCCGGGATGAAGTTCTGAGACACAAATTAAACAATTGAAATAAGATGATTTTGGGACCCTGAGTTGAATTGGAGTACCTCAATATGTTGTATACCTTAGAAACGACGCCTGTTCGATCGGCATTTTGTGATGATGAAGATTTCCTGGAACTGATTGAAATGTTCGTCGATGGGATCGAAGAGAAAAAGCAGATTTTGAGTCAGACAGTGAGCTCTGACCAGAAAGATCAGATTAAAACACTGGCGCATCAGCTGAAAGGCGCAGGTGCCGGTTATGGATTTGATGAACTTTCCCAGCTTGCTTCTAAACTGGAAGAAGCCTGCAAATCGGAAGATCGGATCGAAATTGCACAACAGAAAGAGATGTTGTTACATCATCTAAGTCGCATTGTCGTCTGAATTAAGATCAAGGTCAGAAGCTACGCACTCAGTCGATCGATCAATTTTGACAGAGCGACGATGCGAATGATCAGTGTTTTTGCCGTTTGAACTCCCGGAAGTCCCATACCCTGCCGGTCGAAAAGACTCGACGTTTTACGATGGCTTTTAAAGGCAGGCTGGACAGCATCTACATCGCAGCAGATCGATTTCCACTCAGATTTCAGATGACTGGGCACGGTCTCGGGGATCTGCTCCGAGAGTTCCTGGATTTTTTCAGAAAGATCCAGAAGCAGATGTCGTGCATCATAATCGGCTCTCTGAAACTGGGTGACGATCTGAGAGAGTGCCTGTTGAAATTCTTCGATGGTCATCTTCGTAAATCTCTGGCTCTGAGTGATGTCTCTGGGATCAGCCGGGAAGAGATTCGTTCGGGCTGAATTCCAATATAAATTAAGAGGATTAAGGTTTCAGCTGCTAAATTTCATGGTTCTTATTGACCTGGGCTGTCAATTATTAGTAAAAATGATCTTCAAACGCTACTGCATGTCATACGATTTGACTATTTTAAGCCAGCAGACCGGGGGGCGATAATGTACCTTATGGTTGTTGATCTTGAATAGAAGCCACAAAACAAAAAAAGTTGCATTCACAGGGAGTCTTTCATGTCGAAGGTTAGCCAGGTCGCTGTCGGTTTACTGCTGATTACCGTCGGTTATGTTTTAGGTGCTTCTCAAAGCTTTCAGAGCACCCGTTTGCACGCACAGCAGGCCTCCGGAACTCCCACCGAAGAGACCGAAGATAAAATTAAGCGCGGGGTGAAGCAACTGGTTGAAGCACAGTCAGCACTCGAACAGGAAAATTTCATGCGTCCCGCTACCAAAGGGCTGAATGCATTTGCTGTTTCCTGTGGTGGAGTGAATGCACTGGATGATCTGGAAGCCGGTAATGGAGTGGATCCGGAAACTTTTGCCGGCCTGTATGCAGGAATGGCCAAACCGGATGTTGCTGCACAACTGGGGCGTGACGATCAGGGTAGAATCACCTATAAGAATAAAATCGTACGGATGTACCCGGTATCCCGTCTGAAAAAAATGTTTGCGACCCGATTGAAGTATCTGGGTGAAAATCAGGATGATTCTGCCAGTTTTTAATTTGAACGTGGCTTATTTTGCTGTATCGCTGACACCTTTTGCCAATCTGCGAGGTGACAGCGCGGGTAAATTCAGTTCTGCCTGGACGACACTTCGTTCCTGTGTTTCAGAAATCAAGATGACTTTCCAGCTGAGGCTTTCTGCCCCCGTCTTGCCGTCGAAGTTCTTTCGTGGTATCGACACACGAAAGTCTGTCTGCTGTTTTTTCTGTTGAGTACGGGAATTCAGCATAGTGACTTGCAGACCGGATCTCTGCTTAATTGAGGCAGAACTAATAGTCGAGATATCCAGTTTCTGCGGTTGCCGAGCGACTTGTGAAAGGTAAGCCCCATTAAATTCCAGGCTGATCATTTCGACTTTTGAATTGACGGGGTGACTGCAATGCAGGTGAACTGCAACGAATTCGGAAATAGAATCTACCGGATTTTCAGCAGAGGTATAATTCGCCTGTAGTGAAACCTGTTGTGCGGTCTGTTCAATTTTCAACAACGTCAACTGCATCGATGGAAATCCCTGCACATTGATCATGCGTTTTTCCGGCAACTGACTATTCGAATTGAGTCGTAGAAAGCCGGAAGCCGTCGAGGCAATCTTCAGACTCTGATGCTTCTGATCCGACAAATTCCAGTTGTGAATGGCAGGACCAGCCAGCACGAATCTGCCACAGTGGATGAGTGGCTCAGGTGTATTTGGGGCAGCTTGCTGTGTGTTGTAAGCCAGAGACTGTCTGGCCAGATCCAGAGACCAGAGTCGAAACAGTTCTGGAAACCTAGTGGAAGTTAACTGTTCGATCTTTGCAGTGCCGGTCAACTGGTGATGAGTAAAGCGGTTGGCAAAACGCCCGTAAGACTCTCGCTGGTTACACCAGTTCAGAAACAGGTTCACGGCTCCACGGCATCCATGGTTGCGCCAGAGTTGTGCACGGTAATAATCGGAGACCACCAGTGGATATGATTCAGGTGACCGGAAAAACTCACTGATCCGGTAATCTCGATTTGTATAACCAGGCTCCATCATGTGAGCGATGCCTTCGTTCAGCCAGTCTTCTTCGTCTGGAAGAGAACAGCCGCTGGCAGTGCGGATGCTGGAGACTGCTGCATGGGTCACTTCATGGCTCAACAGGTCGAGCAGCTGTTGACCTGGTTTCAATGCGGAATTGAGGTAAAGCATATCGCAGTGATTGCTGAACGGTTCTGCTACATTATCCCGGAAGTCGCTAGGGCGGACAAATCCATTGATTTTGGTTTTTCCACCCTGCAGCTTGTTTAACCAGGGAGAGAGCAGGATGCAGAAGCGACCGTTACCATCGACATCTCGTATTGGACCACACTCCCTGCTGATCTTGTCCAGCACCTGATTCTCGAGCAACAAGATCAGATCAGTGACGAGCCCGTTTGCCAGTTCTTCGGGTTTTTGTTGTTCATCAAGGTAAATTGCGACACGGGGGCTCTGTTCAATCAGCCTTGCCTTGAGCCGCGTGTATTGCTTTTTGTCCGAGAGGTCCCCATCGGTTACAAATAAATTGAAGTACCGTACAGACTCCGGAAGTGCTTTGTCTGACGATGCTTCATTCAGTGAAACAACAGTGCCTGTTGTACGATGTAGTTTTGAAGCATTGAACAGGCTACTGATTCGGGAACCGGAAGTGAGCTCCGGCGTGTTTTCAAAATAGCAGTTTGTGGCAAGCTGTTCACCAGATGAATCATCGACGGCCAGAACGATGGTTTTCGTCTGTCTGGGGGAGCGGTCCAGATTATTGACAATGAGTACGTACTCATCTTCACTGGAAAGTGAGAGGGGGAAACACAACCGGTTTTTTAAGCCTGCAATATTAACGGGCCGGTTCCAGTCCACCGGCTTAGGGGAGCGGTAGACAGGTTTAAAGGCTTGGACTTGTCTTGCAGCAGGCCGGTTTCCTGATGTAGCAGGCAAGCGATCGGATTTTGTAAATAGAAATTCCCACGCCATTAATAAAGCGATCAACGTGATCAGACACGTTATTGTGAAAAACGGTCGAGAGAGCATATCGGGAATCAGTGTCTGGAATGTGATGGAGCCGGACTGCGACGCGTATCCGCGTGTTTACTTTCGGTTCGACAGGAGAAGTTGCTTGATGTGTGGAGATAAGGGTGAGTCACAATGAAAGATCGACATTTTTGCGGCTGCTTATTGAGTAGAATCAGTACAAACCGATCGTCTCAAATATGAAAGTAGAAGCGAGTTGAGGTGGCAGATATGAACAATTGAGTAGATCGAAGCTGTTTTATCAGTTCAGGTTGTCGAAATCGCTGATTTCGCTAAGTGGGCTTTGACCCTTACTTTCCCCATAATCGGACTACAAATTACGCGGATACTTCAGTCCGTGCCGACAAACCCTTTTCAACTCGCATCAAATTTGGAGAATTAAGAGAAAATCGGGGGAATTTCCTTCAATGGTGTCCGAGACTGTATATACAATGCACAGTTGAGGAGAATGCGCAATTTGGCAATTGACCATTTTGGCTTGAGTTCAAGCATTCTTGCCTAAAGTTACTCGGGAGAGAGAAATCATGTCGCGATCCAGATTTGGAATTTCAATGTTTGTTCTGGCTGCCTCAACAATGATGTTGTGCCCGCCACAAAGTTTTGCTGAACAGCAGATTCCAGAAATCTCAAACATTGGCCAGATCCTCAGCTATCAGAATAGTGAAGGCGAACATTTTTACGCCTTGCAATTCAAGGCGGATCGACTTCCGGCTCCCGCACACGCAGGTGAGCAGATTGCGATTCTGTTCGACACATCTGCCAGTCAGGTAGGCGAGCATCGGACTCAGGCTCTGGACGTGCTCAAATCCCTGTTGAATGAACTTCCCAATGATTCGAGTGTCGCCGTCTACGCTGTCGACGTTCAATGTACCCCCTTCGTAAATGAATTCGTTGCCCCCAAAAGCCGTCAGGCCCAACTGGCAGTAGCATCGCTGGCTGCCCGTGCTCCTCTCGGTGCTACAAATCTTTCGGCTGCATTAAAAACAGTCATGCAGGGGCTGCAGAATCAGCAGGCACGTTCTATTGTTTATATCGGCGATGGAATGAGTTCAGCCAAACTGATCTCACTTCCTGAAATGGCAGCGTTGACTGGCAAGCTGGCTGAACAGCATATTCCAGTACACAGCTACGCTGTAGGTCCTAAAAAAGATCTGCAACTGCTGGGAACGCTTGGCGTTTATACAGGTGGTGTTGTTCTCTCTGATGAAGCAACGGGGAAACAGGATATACCTGCGATCGTTGGTAAAGAACTCGTCAAAGCTATCCAGGCTCCTGTATTTTATCCCGCATCAATTCGTGTTTCAGACAAACAGTTAGAATTAAATACCACACGAGCTTTACCTGTCAGAACTGACCGCGAGACCATCTATCTCGCAAAAGGCGACATTTCATCCAAATTCACAGTAGAACTGAAAAACAGAACTCTGGACGGCGTCTGGAAGTTTAGTGTACCAGTCTCTCAGGCAGTGAACAGCTTTCTGGCTATCCCGTGGGCTAATCAGCAGCCCGGACAGGAACTGGGAGTCGCTTTTGCTGGTCAGCGGATGATGAATCTGGCTCGTACCGGACACGAGCAGCATATGGCTCAACTTGAATTTGCCGGAACCAATGCAATACGGAGTGGTAACTTTGAACAGGCTGCAAAATATGGAAATCTGTTGCAGCAACTGGATCCCGGTAATTCCCGTGCTGACTCACTGCTGAAAATATCAGATCGTTTTCAAAAAGCACAACTGGCTCAGGCCGACACAAAACAACCAACAACTGACAAATCAGCGGAACCTGCCTCCAAAAGTGACCCGCAGCCACCGATTGATGACGCTATCAGTAAAGTAGAACAGTTGCGTCAAATTAAAGGCGCTCAGATGAAAATTGAAGTTCAGAACGCCATTGAAGAAGCCCGGCAGGAATCTGCTGAAAATCCTGAAGGAGCTTTGGGGGTTCTGAAACGGACATTGAATTTCCTGAAATCAACCTCAGACATCGATATTGATTTGCGTCAGCAACTCGAAAGTCGCTTGAGTAACATGATGGTTGATGTTCGCAGCCAGATGGAAGTTGCTGAAACAAGACGAATTCGTCAACAACAGCAACTGGCTCAGTTGGAACAACAGAAACGTCTGGTAGATCAGATCCTGTTGGAAGATGAAAAGCTGGAGCAGTTGATCGACCGTGTGCGTTCTCTGATCCAGGACGGTAAACATGGCAACTTTGATGCCTATGAAGAAGCGGAAGCAGTGGCCCGTGTTGCCGTTGATATGGAACCGGGTAATGGACCTGCGACGGCTGCCTTGTTTACATCAGAAGCCGCAGGACAGTTGGCCAAAGTCTTCCAGATGCGTTCCTTACGTGCAGACCGTTTTCTGGAAACCTTATACCAGGTGGAACTCTCACATGTTCCTTTCCCCGATGAGCCTCCTATTCGCTGGCCATCAGCTCCTGTCTGGACAGCTTTGACCGAGCGTCGAAAGAAATGGTCTAATGTTGACCTGCATCGCAACAGTCCTGCAGAACAGCGAATTTTTGAAGAACTGCAAAAAGAGACTGAAGCAAACTTCCCTGACATCCCGCTCTCTGAAGTAATGACTTACTTCGCTGAATTGCATAATATTACCATTCTGATCAATTCCAACGATCTGGGTGAAGAAGGTTTGACTGTCGATGAACCCGTCAATGTGGCTCTCAGCGGTATCAAACTGAAAAGTGCTATGAATATTATTTTAAAGCCAATTGGTCTGACTTATCTGGTTGAAGACGAAGTGATGAAAATCACAACTAGCCTCAAAGCAGAGGAAATCTTAAGCACGCGGGTTTATCCTGTGGCTGATCTGGTGATCTCGGTATCCACACAGCAGTCCTCTGTAGGAACAAGCCAGGGTGGCTTTGGCGGCCAGCAGGGTGGTCAACAGGGCCAGGGTGGAGGCGGCTTCGGCGGCGGTCAGGGTGGCGGTGGCTTTGGCGGTGGCGGTGGCGGTGGTCAAGGTTTATTCAACGTGGCACCCGAAATGCTGCTGATGAATGCCTTGCCTCAGCAAAAACCAAAACAGCAGACTGCCCCCAAAGCGAAAGGAACAGCTGAAAAAGCAGAGTTGAAATCTATCAAAGATGCAGAGATGAAAGCCATCCTGGATAATATCCTGGGAGAGACTGAAACCAAAGCATCACAAGCTCAGTTTCAGGTCGAAGATAAACCCTTTCGGTTTGATAACAGCACGATTGAACAACTCAAAAAAAAACCAGTGATCGTCAAGTAGGCAGCAAACAGAAATTACCTGTTGTCACTGATCAACCTAAATCAACAGTACGGAGCCGTTCCCAGGGGAAAGGCTCCGTTTCTGTTAAAGGTAAGCCGGAAAAAAAGAACGAGTTCAAAGCACCATTACTCGCGAATGTGAAAGATCCTCAATCATTCTGGGATGAATATTTTTCCAAGCGTAAGCCAGCTCCCGATCTGGTGAATGATTTAATATTCAATCTGCATCAGTCCGGTAAACATGAGCATGTGATTGCTGCCATTAATGCCGCGTTGATTCATGGCCAGTCACAGCCTTGGATGTATGATGTGCTGGCATTATCAATGGAAATTGTCGGGCGGCCCCAACAGGAAATTCAGCGTGTATTACTTTCACGCATTGATTTCTCTGCCACCGATGTACCCAGCATGGTTTATTCAGCTGCGTATCTCTCCCGGTTTGAGGCTGATGACCAGGCGCTGCAGCTCTACCAACAGGCTGCAAAACTGCAACCTTCCCGTCCCGAGCCTTATATCATGGGCTTACGCCTGGCGACAAAGATCAAAGATGCTGAAGCCATTCAGTGGGCTGCAACGGGGATCTTAACGCATGTCTGGATCAAAGATCATCAACAATGGCACGAAAAAGCTTTAAATGCACTGGCCGACTTGGAACAGTCTCTGAATAAGGAGGGGCGAAAAGCGGAAGCAGATCGAGTCAGTTCAGCCAGAAAAACAGCCTTGGAACGTGATTTGAAACTGGAACTCACCTGGAACGGAGATGGTGACCTGGATTTGATCGTAGAAGAGCCGAAGGGGACTGTTTGTTCTTTTGAGTCTCCCTTGACCGCAGGAGGCGGTGTATTGCTGAATGACGGGTATGGGCCGAAGCAGGAAAACTGTAAGGAAGAATATCTTTGTGCGAGCGGATTTCCGGGAAACTATACAGTACGAGTCCGCTATGTCTCCGGGAATATTGTGGGACAGAGAGCGAAACTGAAAATCACCCGCTATGCAGGATCGGAGCAACCAATTGTTGAAACGAAAATTGTTCCTCTGTCAAAAGAGGATCAACTGATTCGAATTAATCTGGCAAAAGGCAGGCGCGACAAAAAATCGCAGGTCGCGGAAGAGCCTCAAAATACTCAGAAAACCAGTCGGCTGCGGATTCGCAATCTGAATGATCCCGCAGGGCAACTCTCGAAGAGTTCCCGCGAATCATTAAATAGTTTTCGGGTTTCCAGACAGACCGGGATTTCTACTGGTCGGCAGGTCCCGTTTGGGACGGGAGTACAAAATACGGGAGGGGTTGCTAATCAACCAGTGATTACGGTCATCCCCGAAGGCATCAGTCTCACGGGAGCAGCAGTCGTTTCACCGGATCGAAGGTATGTCAGATTGTCTTTGTCGCCCCAGTTCACGAATGTCACTGATATTTTTACATTCAGTTTCATGAAACCTTGAGCCTGTTTGCGGATATCAGCGGACAAGCCCCGGTGTCACATCCAGATCGAGTGCAGCGATTCGACCCTGATCCAGATGATGCCAGGCTATCGCAGCCATGGCTGCATTGTCTGTACACAAATCAGGTGGAGCAATTCTCAAGCGGAATCCAGCCTGCTTCGTCATTTCCTGCAGACGCTCTCGCAATAAGGCATTGGCAGCGACTCCCCCACCCACGCACAGAGTGGAGTAACCATATTGAGTTAACGCCTGCTGGCATTTCGCAACCAGAACATCGACTACGGTCGCTTGAAAGCTGGCTGCGAGATCAGCAATGCGTTCTTCGGTAAGCGCCGGTGGCTGTTTTTTGGCTCCCGGATTTCCCAACGCTGCATACAACACCGCAGTCTTTAGACCGCTGAAGCTGAATCGCAGTTCCGGATCTTTCAAAAAAGTCCGTGGAAACGGAAAGGCTTTGGGATTCCCATTAATCGCGGTATTTTGAATGGAAGGACCGCCGGGATAAGTCAGACCGAGAATCTTGGCGACTTTATCAAAAGCTTCACCTGCAGCATCATCGATGGTCGCACCGATCAGATCAAACTGAAGTGTCTCGGAACAGTGATACAGGTTCGTGTGCCCTCCACTAACGACCAGGCCGATCGCCGGGAACAGAGGTTGATCTTCCTGCATCTGGCAGGCAAACAAATGACATTCAATGTGATTGACTGCAATCAAAGGAATATCGAGTGTGAGTGCCAGAGTTTTGGCAGCAGTCAGACCAATCAGCAGAGAACCGACCAGCCCCGGTTCCGTTGCCACTGCCACCGTGGTCAGTTGATTCAGTGTGATACCAGCCTGCTTCAATGCATCATCGATTACCGGTAAGATGCGTTCCAGATGTGCCCGCGAGGCAATTTCCGGAACGACACCACCAAATTTTTCGTGCAGACTGGTTTGGGATGAGACGACATTCGAAAGAATCCGCATATCACGTGTGATCACCGCAGCAGCGGTTTCGTCACAGGAAGATTCGATGGCCAGGAGATATTCTTCAGATTGATTCATAGAGGGGAATTTACGGTATTTCCAATAAAAAAGCGACCCTCGGGATCGGACAGCTTCCCGAAAGTCGCTTTCATGTGTGAACAGGTTGATGACACTTTGACGTACTCTGGTGGTCAGTCCGAATTGTGACTTCTATCTGGAATGACAGCTTACATCGCAGAGATCATCAGGTTGTCTGAATCACCAGAGGTGCTTTTGCCGGTTGTGGCAGAGCAGCCGCTTTCTTTGAGGGTTTCGCATCTTTTTCAGCTGGCTTTTTCTCTGTTTTTTTAACTTCTTCCTTGGTTGCTGGTTTGGTTTCCTCGTTTAAAGCAGATTTGACATAGTCTAATGCCAGATTAAGCTGTTTGTCTTTGAAGTCTTTGTCCAGTTTGGCGTTATGGTCCAGAATATCGCGTATGCGGCGGTATTCGCCGAATGCTTCTAACTCTTCATCGGTGAGTCTCAGGCGATACTTGTCGTCGGGAGTGACTCCCCAGACATCGGTATCTTTTGCTCCTGGAAAACGATGGATATTTTTACCGCTCGGACGGTGATAACTTGCGGTGGTCAGCTTGAGGGCACTGTCCCCCTCTTCCAGTTCGATCACATTCTGTACGCTGCCTTTCCCCCAGGTTCTTTCACCGACGATAACCGCCCGTTTGTGATCCTGCAGGCAGGCGGAAACGATCTCACTGGCAGAAGCAGAATAGCGGTTAACAAGAATCGCCATGGGGAAGCCGTCATAAGTACCTTCGGCTGTCGCCTCCCACTTACGGTTACGGCTGTTCCGTCCCTCTGTGCTCACAATCTTACCGGATTTGATAAACATATCCGAAATTTCTGTTGCTTGTGAAAGCAAACCTCCGGGGTTAAATCTCAGATCCAGAATGAGCGCTTTCATCCCCTGTTTCTGCAGGTCTTCAATCGCGGCGTGCAATTCTTCTGCACTGTGGCGGCTGAAATGTGTCAGTCGGATATACCCGATTTTTTCTTTTTTATCGAGCATATAGTCCCAGGAATCATCAGATTTGTACGTGTCCCCCAGAACTGTGGCCACATGGATTAACTCGCGGGTGACTGTTAAGGGAATCGGCTCTTCGGTCCCCTTGTGAATGACAGCCATACTGACTGATTCACCCGCGCGACCTTTCAGAATTTTGATCGCCTCGGTAAGTGTAAAGCCCTTGGTGGTTTTTCCCTCGATTGAGTCGATCACATCACCGGCACGAATTCCAGCTTTATAAGCAGGCGTCCCGGGTAGAGGCGTCATGACGGTCAGTCTGCCGTTGTTTTCGTCAATATGAACCTGAATTCCAATGCCACCGAATTCCTGCTCCACTACCTGATTAAAACGGGACAGATCTTTAGGGCTGATATAATTGGAATACTGATCCAGTTCCTGTACCATTCCCCGGATCGCTGCTTCTACCAGAATTCGCCGGTCGATATCTTTCACATAATTTCGTTCGATCTGCTCGTAGGTATCTGCAAACAGTTTCATCATCTGATAATAGTCATCGTCTTTCTCTTTGTCTTTCTCATCCGCATAACTGAATTGTGTGACAGTCGAGAAGAGGATCAGGGTGAGGAGAGAGAACGAACTGATCAAGCGGAATTTTTGCATGGACGATTCCTTATGAGGTATACAGAACACAATTCAAACCTGAAGATTCTTAATCATCGCCGGTGTTGGAATGTGTTTTGTCATGTTTCGAAACTCGTGAGAGCTTCCTTACCGTTTCTATAAGTGTAGGCGATCTGTAAAGCAGTGGCAAGATTTGCTCCCCAAACTGAGGGTTTAAAACCGGTTTCTTCTGGAAATCATTCTGAAATTGAATTCTCACGCCCGGGCGGATACATTGCACGGGCCTGTTTTTGTATCGCTGGCTGTTATTTCAGAGCATACTGATCTGAGAATTCAGGACACCATGGTCAAAATTGAGCTTTCCACCAATTGAGTGATTGAAAATTATACTTTTATACCGGGCAATACCTCATGCAGCCTGATGTCCAAATTTTGACAGGTATAGCCGGTTCCGGTAAAACGGATCGTTTGCTGGATGAGTATCGACGGACGCTGCAGGAGGGCCTGAAACAGCATGCTCCCGGGAAAACTCTCTGGATTTCTCCTACCGTCCGTTCACGTAAACAGGTACTGGATCAGTTACTCAGTCCGGAAATGCCTGTTTGTTTTGCTCCTCATGTATTTACCTTTGAGGCCTTTGCCGAGACCATATTACAATCGCTGGATCAGCCCGTTCAGACCCTGCCTGAAATCTCAAAACGCTACCTGCTGAGGAGTATCGTAGATGACCTGATCGCCGCAGGCCAGATTCAATACTTCAGCTCCATCGCGGGAACGTCGGGGTTTCTGGATTTGATCTCGCATTTCATTTCTGAATTGAAACGGGAAGAAATCTGGCCGGAACAGTTTTCCGAGGCATGTGCCCGTTTGAAAATGGATTCCCGTCAGAAGGATCAGGAACTGGCATTAATCTATGATCGCTATCAAGTCGCGTTACACGAGATGCGGCGTTATGATTCTGAGGGACGGTTCTGGTCTGCCCGGACTGCGCTGCAGGAGGGGATGTGGGGCCCGTTTGGTCAATTTGATCTGATCGTGCTGGATGGTTTTGCTGATTTCACACATACGCAGTACGAGATTCTGGAGCTGTTGGCGGCCAGAACCAGCAGACTGTTGATTTCCCTTCCCCTGGAAAATGAATTACGGCGGCAGGATTTATTTGCTAAATCTGTCGTCGCCAGACAGGTTCTTGAACGCAGATTGCCGAAAACGATCCAAATCGTTGCCTGCGAGCGTAATGAGCCTGCGTCTTCCCGGTCTCAGATCTGTGAAGCGTTATTTGATAATCCTCGCGAGATGAAACCTTCTAAGGCTGCAGAACATATCAAGGTTCTGGCAGTCGCCGGTCAGCGGAATGAACTGGAAGTACTGGCGGTCGAAGTCAAGCAGTTACTGCTGCAGGGAGTGCATCCGGAAGAGATTTCTCTGGTATTTCGTTCGACTCTGGAATACGGTGACCTGATTCATGAAACCCTGTCCGCAGCCGGGATTCCCTACTTCCTGGGGCAGGAACAGGAGTTTTCCCGGTTTCCCGTGATCCGGGCGATTTTTGCCTTCCTGCAGATTGAGCTGGATAACTGGTCCTTCGACAGTTTGATGTCCATCCTGGATTCGAACTACTTTTCACCCGACTGGCCTGAATTTAAGTCGGGGACTGCAGTGCGTAGCCTTTCCCGGATATTACGACAACTGAAGATCGACTCCGGTAAAACCGATATTTTGAACGCTCTGGAAAAGGAATGCCGGAAAGCAGCCGAGCTACATGCCCGTTATCCGGATCAGCCAAAGCGACAAGCGATACTGGAGGAAGTCGAGTCTGCCTATCAACTGGCGAAGCGACTTTCCAGTGAAACGCAAAGGTTGAGAGGCAAGGAGCTGTTTGTCACCTGGATTGATGTGCTGACTTCGCTGGCGAACGAATTTGGCTTACCCAAAGCCTGGTCAAACGAGGATGCCAGAACAGAGGCTCTTGATCAACGTGATCAACTGGTATGGGAACGTTTTCAGAAACTTCTGTTTCATGCGGTCTCTGAAGTCGATCAGATTGAGCAGTTTCATCAGCGGGAAGCTGCTCCACAGGATTTAATTACGTTTCGTAGTTTACTGCTGGATTTGCTGGAACAGCAGACTCTCGCATTACAAACAGAAGAAGCCGGTCGTATTCAGGTTCTGGATGCGTCCCAACTGAGAAATCTCAGTGTCCCCTATCTACTGGTGGGGGGGCTCAGTGAGGCCAGTTTTCCCCGCAGCCATCGAGAGGATTGTCTTTATAGCGAAAAAGACCGGGGAGAATTGAATGAGTATGGACTCTCGCTGAAGCGCCACGCGAATCAACAGCAGGAAGAAATGCTGTTGTTTTATGAGGTGATGACACGCTTCACGAAGCAACTCATTCTGAGTTACCCGGCCATCAGCTCTACGGGGCAGCCATTATTTGCCAGTCCCTACCTGTCGGCATTAATTGATCTGTATGAACCGGGAGCAATTGCAGTTCGGCAGGTGGGGGAATTAAATCCACTGCCTCGTCGCGATCAGGCGATGTCGACACGTGATATTCGGATTCTGGCGATTGATGAATTGAAACGGAATCAGCCAGGGCTGTTTCTGCAAATTCTGGATGAACCGGGATTCCAGGCTACAGCTCGGAATATTCTGGGAGCAGCAGAAATGGCAGTGGCGCGGTTTGAGCAGGAAGGTTTCACCGAATATGAAGGCGTCATGGTCTCCGCTGCTTCTCGACAGGCAATCTGTGAGCGTTTTCCGCAGGATTACGAATTCAGTACCACACAACTGGAGTTGTATCTGGCCTGTCCCTTTCAATTTTTTGCGCAGAATGTACTGGGGATTGAGGTTCCAGAACCTCCTGAATTGAGAACGAATTTTCTGCAGCGGGGGATCCACGTCCACAGTATTCTGACCCGCTTGTATGAACAGCTCAGTGCAGAAGGCGATAACGCTCAACTGTATGTCGCAGATCAGATTGAACCTCTGTTTCTCGAATTACTGGAAAAGCGAGTTTCCGATTCAGATGTCGAATCCAAATTGCAACAGGTACTACTGTCGATTGAAAAACAGATTCTGGAGGATTGGGGAGGTCTGTTTGCCGAACAGTCAGAAACTTATGGCCAGTTGTTTGAAGAACTATGGGATTCCGTGCCGGCGATTGTTGGTCGGGAAGTTCCGTTTGGAAAAGTACCCGGAGAACCAGACCCGTCACAAAGACAGTATCAGCATCTGACTCTGGGTACCGGTTCACGTGAGACACGTATTCGAGGACAAATTGACCGGATCGACGTGGGGACAGTCAATGGTCAGAAATATTTCAATATTATCGACTACAAGACAGGGCGTAGTGTTCCCTCTTCGTCAGAAATACGATCAGGTAAGAAACTGCAGCTGGCTTTGTATCTGATTGCGGCCCGTCGACTGGAAATGATTGACGCTGATGCGGAACCCTTCCATCTGGGATACTGGAAGATACAGGAATCCGGCTTTGTCATGCCTTTGAAATCTGCTCGAAAGAAACTGTTGGAGCCCATCTCGGCTGAGGATCTGGAGATTCTGGAAGTGACACTGGAAGGACTGGTTCCGCATCTGGCAGCGTTCATTCGCAGCGGTTTTTTTCCCGTGCAGGTGGATGAAAAAATCGCACATCTGGATCAGGCATTTCAATCGGTCTGTCGCGTTTCTCAGGTGGAAAGTTACCGAGACAGACTGGGGAAACAGATTGATCTGCTGCAGTTTGCAGATTCAGATCCGGATTCTTCCGCCGAACAAACACAAGCCACATAACGAGATCACATGTCAAAGCAACCCACTTATACCGATCAGCAGGACGCAGCCATCAATACGCGTGATGTCTCAATTGCGCTGTCAGCAGGCGCGGGTTGCGGGAAGACATTTGTGCTGACACAACGGTTTTTAAAACTGATTGAGCCGGGAGCACCTCCTGATCGGCTCAGCCATATCGTGGCGATTACCTTTACAGAACGGGCTGCCCGGGAAATGCGGGACCGGATCCGTGAAACCTGCCTGGATCAGTTGAAGAACTGTCCGCCGGCAGAAGTGAATCACTGGCAGGCCGTCATTCGTGGACTGGATTCGGCAAGGATCAGTACGATTCATTCTTTTTGTACTTCCATTCTGCGGAGTCATGCCGTCAGTGCCCGACTCGATCCTCATTTTGGTCTGCTGGAGCAGGGGACCAGTGACACTTTTTTGCGAAAAGTTGTTCATGAAGCGGTACACGAACTGTTAAAACAGGAAAATGCAGACGGCATTCAGTTGGTGTATCGTTTCGGTCTGGAGAAAACCTATGAGCTGTTGATTGCGTTGGTTCCTCAGCAGTTTCGTATCGAGTTCGATGAGTTTCGCGAATTGACTCCGGAACAGCTGGCGGGACGGATGCGCGGGTACTGGGAACAGGTTTATATTCCGATGCAACTCGCGGAGATCGCCAATTCAGACACGACGCAACAATTATTAAGACTGATGAATTCACATGAGCCGACCAATCCAAAAATGCGCGAGCGGTTTCAGGTGCTCAAAGCACGTATTCCAGAGTTGATTGACGGCGCTCCCCGGTTGCGTGATGAATTACTGGCGACTTTGATGAACCATGCAAAAGTGCAAGGGGCCGGGACTAAAAAAGACTGGGATGATGTTACCGTTTATGAGCAGATCCGTGATGGATTCAAGGATTTGCGTGATGCATTGAAACCGGTTTATGAAACTCTGTCTCCTGATCCAGCCGGCTTTCTAACGGCGGCGGAATTCAGTCTGGTCGTGTTAAGAGTGACCGAATATGCCGCGAAATGCTATCAGGACAGTAAAGCAGAAAAAGGACTGTTGGACTTTGATGACCTGCTTCTACAGACGCGGGATCTGTTCCGTCGCGATCCCAATACTCGACAAAGGTCTGCTGCTGGAATTCAATATCTGATGGTGGATGAGTTTCAGGATACCGATCCTGTGCAGAGTGAAATTGTCCGTGCGTTGTGCGGTAATGATCTTTTAACAGGGAAACTGTTTCTGGTAGGAGATGCCAAGCAGTCAATTTACCGTTTTCGACGGGCGGACCCGGAAGTATTTCACCAACTGAGGCAGGAGATCCCTGAAAAGGGCCGGCTCCCATTGAGTACGAATTTCCGGAGCCAACCCGCGATTCTGAATTTTACGAACTGTCTGTTTGCTTCCGCGATGGAACATTATTATGAATCTCTGATACCTTTCGATCAGCAACAGCATTCACCCCCGCCCGGAATCGAATTCCTGTTTGCTTCGCCTGAGGACCCGGATATCAAGTTGGCTGATGCGCTCCGCGAAACCGAAGCAGACTGGATCGCGGCTCGAATTCGTCAGTTGCTGGAAGATGAGACGCCCCGCATCTGGTCCAAAAACCCGCAGACAGGCGAACGAGAATTAAGGCGGGTGGAATCCGGGGATATTTGTATCCTGTTTCGCTCCCTGTCGAGTGTCAGTTTATATGAAAAAGCATTACTGCAGCATGATCTGGATTATTACCTGGTTGGCGGACGTGCTTTTTATGCGCAACAGGAAATTTACGATCTGAGTAATCTGTGTCAGTATCTGGACAACAGCGATGATGAATTGAGCCTGCTGGGACTGTTGCGTTCACCTTTCTTCAGTCTGTCCGATGATACGATCTATACTATCACCCGTCACGCAGAATGCCTGACGACAGCGATGCTGATTCCCCCACCAACTGAAGTGCGTCCCGAGCAGAAACGCCAGGTACTCTATGCCCAGGCGGTGCTGCAGGAACTACGCGCGAAAAAAGATCGGTTGTCTCTGGTTGAGTTATTAAATCTGGCTTTGGAACGCACCGGCTATGATGCGGCTTTATTAAATGAATTTCTGGGTGATCGTAAACTGGCAAACCTGCGAAAACTGATCGAACTGGCTCGCAACTTTGAAGCAACCGGCTTGTTTACTCTGAAGGATTTCGTTCAGCGGATTCGAGATTCAATTCTGGAAGAAAGTAAGGAAGAGCTGGCAGCGACTTTACCTGAAACCAGCGATGTCATTCGCCTGATGACCATTCATCAGTCCAAAGGACTGGAATTCCCAGTTGTGATCGTCGCCGACATGGATCGCCGTTCACAGGGAGCATCTAAGGACCCATTCCTGCATCCGCAATGGGGGGCACTCTTAAATTTACCTGCAGAGCGTGGAGTGACTCCGGAAAACTTCGCATTTAAAATGCATCGTGCGATCGAACAGAATGCCGACGAAGACGAAACCATCAGACTGTTGTATGTGGCAGTGACCCGCGCGGCAGATTATCTGATTCTCTCTGCCGGCTTACCCTATGATCGAAGAGTCCAGTCGCCGTGGATGAAACTACTGGCGCGACACTTTGATCTATCAACGGGGCTGCCGACTCTGGATCCATATCTTGGGCAATTTACCATGGGAAATGTCCCTGCAGATCAGATTCCGGAAATTCGCGTCCATTTGAATCGACCTCAAACTACAACGAAACCGGCGAAGAAAATCAAAGAATTGAAACCCAGTCAGTTCTGGACAGCACTCGAACAGGGAACTCCTGGAGGTTACCCTGAGACGTGTCAAATCTTTAGACCTCAAAAAAACAGGCGATCACATTTCAGCGTTTCACATCTGGAAGTGACTGATGCCTTGCTGCAGGAACTGCCTGAGCCTCCATACCGGATACAGGCCACAGCTGATTTGCTGAATGCTGATGAGGCAACGCAACTGGGGACATTGACCCACTCTGTGATTGAACGACTGGATCCCTTGAAGCCTGAACTGTCAGATCGGATCGTGGAGCTCGTCCTATTCGATCAACCTCAACCGGTTCGAGAAAAACTGGAACCTCTGATTCAGCAACAGATCTCTGCCTGGTATGAGTCTGAAGTCTGTTGTGCGTTGAGAACCGCGCGCGTTCATTATCGGGAACTGGATTTTTTACTACGTATACCGACTTCAGGTGACAAAGAGTCTGCTGTGACAGTGACGGGTATGATTGATGCTGTCTATCAGACTGATGATCAGCGCTGGGTCGTCCTCGATTACAAAACTGGTGCACGCCTGGCTCAATTAACGGACGAAGAGCTCATCTCAGAGTATGAATTTCAGTTGGGAGTTTATACACTGGCGGTCGAACAGCTCATTGGAGGCCTGCCTGACTCTGTCGGTCTGGCGGTGGTACATGATTCTGTTCGCTTTGTAGAAATGAAGTTTGATACGACGCGACTTGCTCAAATTTCAGACCGAATTTCCCAGGCAGTTTCCCACATCAATCAAACTCTCGTGGCGACAGAAAGTTGTTAAGCGGTTCCATGACCAGTGAGTCCCCCTCTGAGCTTGATTGTTTTCAGCAGTTGTATGAGCATTCGGAAATCTTTGAGATCATCGGCGCGCACTCCGGTTCTGAATTTCATCTGCAGAAACAGTTGCGCAAGGACTACTCGGAAGACGTTGTTCGTGCTGCGTTGACACTTTCGGAATTACGGAAGCGGGGGCGAGCCAAATTCTCCCGTGCAGACCAGATGTGGTTTGATCGAAAAAGTCTGGAGCAGGCGACACCAGAGTTGGTCTCACAACATAAGGCAGCCCGGTTTTCTGGAACGGTTTATGATTTTTGCTGTGGAATGGGTGGGGATCTGATTGCGCTGGGAGGACACGCGAATGTGACGGGTGTTGATATCTCTCCGGTCCTCTGCCTGTTTGCTGCCTGGAACAGCGAGGTTTATGGCGTTTCCAGTTCAGTCAGTCTGTTAAATCAACGATTGGAAGAAATACAGGATCGTCAGGGGAGATTGCATATCGATCCAGATCGACGTCCTCATTCTGGTGGAAAAGTCATCCGTATCGAAGACTATCTACCGGGACTCGAGACACTTCAGGAATTAATAGCTCAGTTTCAAGGCGGTGCCATCAAACTCAGTCCCGCCAGTAATTTCGCCGGCAAATTTCCCGAGACCGAGGCCGAACTGATCAGCCTGAATGGGGAGTGCAAGGAAGCGACCATCTGGTTTGGCGATCTGGCAGGGGGGCACGAATTTCGTGCGACTACAATTTCCAAAACCGGGCAGGTCGACAGTATCGCCGGTCACCCCATGGATGCCTTTGCTGAGATTACTGATCCGGACAGCTATGTGTACGATCCGGATCCGGCTGTGGTCCGCTCTGGATTACTGGACGTGGCAGCTTTTCAGGCAGGACTAAATCGTCTGGATCCGGAAGAGGAATACCTGACTTCGACTACTGCCGTAGATTCGCCTTTTTTCAGACGCTTTCGGGTTCTGGAAGAACTTTCAAACAATGACCGTGAAATTCGAAAGTACTTTCGAAACGCCAATTTTGGCCAGCTCGAAATTAAATGCCGGCGGATACCGGTTGGCATTGAAGCACTCCGCCGTAAACTGTCCCTTAAAGGAGATGAAGCCGGAGTACTGATCATCGCCCGTCTGCAGGGTAAGTCACGTGCTCTGGTTTGTGAACGAGAATAAATCTCCCTCACCTTTTACCAGCATACAATCAAAAAAAACGGGATCCTGATTGGGATCCCGTTTTCTGTATCATGTTGGTTCAAGATAACCACTGGCGGATTTATTGTGCCTGTCGGAACTGGAACCGATCGATTGGTATTAACTGTTGTGGTGCTCCAGGTGCATTGTTAAACACGAAGGAGAAGGCATAGCAGATAACCATCCCGGATGACATTTCTCCTACATACAATCCACCTTCGGCAAACTGGGCCCGTCCCTGTGCCGGCAGATTGACATCACCTGGAATGATCACATAATGTGGTTTTGCTGTCGGGTCGACGCCAAAGTCAGCAGCGAGGTTACGGAAATAAGCATGAGTGAATTTGCCCGTCCGTGAGTTCAGGACGGCTCCCTGCAGACGACCGGTGAGGAAGTCGAGCACAAAAACACCTTCCGCATTACCATTCCGAGTCGGGACGGTCGTAATCGCGAAACGATCACCATCACGGTCTGTGGCGACCGCAAAGGCTGGTTCGTGTGGCCAGAAATAGGTTAAACACATACCGCAGATTATACCGATGGTCAGCCACAGAAACCGGCGTTCTCCATTTTGATTTTTCACCACAAATGCCTCCCAGTGCTACATTTAATCAGAATACGAGGTATTGATTCACAGCCTGTCGCTTGTACCAGATGAGTAATACAAACTTGATCAATTGATTTTGAACGACCCGCCTGGATCGTGGCTGACAAACGTATTGTAACCAGGATCTGAAATTCCTGCCAGACTTGATTTGATTGAATTCCGGGAAAGCCGGGGGACCAAATAAGTGTTTTTGCAGGAACATGGCTTGAAATTCTCATTGGTTGTAATTCCGATCCAGCGAAAGTATGCTGCTTTTAAGTGACTGCCATCCCGGCAGATCGGATTCAACATGTCGCAGCTCAACTCGAACTCGTCTTTATCGCACGGGTCTGAATGAATCAACGAGAGGAAGGAAGGCAACTATGGAAACAATGAACGGTCAATTGAATCGTAAATTGCGGATGGCGCTGGTAGGTGGTGGACAAGGTTCGTTTATCGGTCGGGTTCATTCCATTGCTGCCTGTCTGGATAACCGTGCGGAACTGGTTGCCGGAGCCCTTTCTTCCAATCCAGAAAAAGCAAAAGCATCTGCACCTGCCTATGATATCAAACCGGACAGAGCCTATGGTTCCATTGAAGAACTTGTCGAAAAAGAGTTAGCGTTACCGGAAGATCAACGGATTGATTTCATCAGTATAGCAACTCCAAATTTTACGCACTTTTCCATCGCGAAGACTGCCGTCGAAGCAGGATTCAATGTCATCTGTGACAAGCCAATGACTTTTGATCTGGCCCAGGCGGAAGAGCTGAAGTCGCTTGTGGAAAAATCGGGTGTTGTGTTCGCGGTCAGTCATAACTACACCGGATATCCGCTCGTACGGATGGCCCGGGAAATGATTCTGAATGGAGAGTTCGGCGAGATTCAGGCAGTCCGTTCTAACTACATCCAAGGCTGGTTGCGTTCGCGTCTGGAAGAGGAAGATCAGAAACAGGCTGCGTGGCGAACCGATCCTGCGAAGTCAGGTGCAGCGGGCGCTTTCGGTGATATTGCGACCCATGCCTACAATCTGGGACGCTACATGACAGGTTTGCTGCCAGCAGAAATTTCCTGCAATTTGAAAATCTTTGCACCGGGGCGCCAACTGGATGATTATGGTCACGCTGTCATTCGTTTTCAGAATGGCGCGATGGGAACCGTTACTGCCAGCCAGATCTCACACGGTCGTGAAAATGATCTGTTCATTGAAGTTGATGGCACGAAGGGGGCATTAGCCTGGCGACAGGAAGAACCCAATCAGATGATTGTTAGGCGTAATGGGCAGCCACATTCCATTTATACACGCGATCCGAATGCACCGTTCATGAACGAATCCGGCGCAGCTGCCTGCCGCTTACCAGCCGGGCACCCCGAAGCGTTTTTCGAAGCATTTGCGAATATCTACCGGTCTGCTTTTGATGCGATGATTAATCGAATTTCCGGTCAGCCTTTTGAACCGAAAAACACAATTTATCCGAATGTCTATGATGGCGTGGAAGGTATGTTTTTCATTCAACAGTCTGTGGCCAGCAGTCAGGAAAACGGGGCCTGGTTACCATTTCAGTGTGAGAGTGCCCGCAGTTAGTCGGGCTTCTGCCTGTTTAGCAGTAATTTGCTGATGCTCGAAACGAGAATGGAAGCCAGGATGCGCGCCTGCTGGAGATTGTCGTCTTGATTGCTGAAGATACTTCGCGATTTCATTTACAAGCTGATAACGAGAAGTGGGGAGCTGGTGTTTCATGAAGAAAATTCCACTGCATTTTCAGATTCTAGTCGCCTTAATCGCAGGAACGATTCTCGGGATTATATTTAACCCGGGGGAAATCTCGCTCGAGGATCAGACCTTAACAGTCAGTCCGGTTGCAGGCGGTTTTGAGGTTGTTCAAAAAGCAGCAGAGCAGGATCCGCAGGAATATGAGTTCACTGATCGGGAGCAGCTGCTAAAGCGTTTTCCGGAACTGAAAAGCCTGTTTAATACAGGGGATCCAGAAAAAACCGTGTCTGTGAAAGTGACCGGGCGTCTGATTCATATAGTGGATTCTGCCCGGAAAATCAGTCTCACTTACAGTCGGAATGTCGATCAGAAAAAAACGGTCACATCTATTTCTGCGCAGAGCGGTGAAGAACTGGAGAAGCAGTATCCAGAGTGGAAAGAAGACTACGAGAAATATGGAACGGGTATTTCACAAACAGTGATGGCTGTTTCCAAATGGCTGGGTGATCTGTTCCTGCGTTTACTGAAGATGGTTACGATCCCACTGATTGTCACTTCCCTGATTACGGGGATTGCCAGTCTGGGAAATGCGACCCGTTTCGGAGCGATGTTCTCCCGAACGCTGCTCTATTATTTTTCTACGAGTCTGCTGGCGATCTTTACCGGTATCTTCGTAGTCAATCTGATTCGACCTGGTATTGGCGCAGAACTGCCGGGGGGCAGTGGTTCTCTTTCTTCCGGCACAGATTCAGTCGGTTCTATTTTTCTGGAGATGGTGGATCGACTCGTTCCGACTAACATCATTCACTCGCTGGGTGAGGGAGAATTTCTTTCGATTATCTCGTTTAGTATGCTGACTGGTATTTTTATCATTCTCGTCGGTGGTAAGCATGCCAAAGTGCTGACGGATTTCTTTCAGGCCGGCTTTGAAGTCATGATGCGGATGACGATGTTCGTGATCAGTCTGGCCCCGATTGGCGTACTGGCGTTTATGGTGTATGCGGTTTCATCCCAGGGGTTTGAGATCTTTCAGACACTGGCCTGGTACATGGTTGCCGTCTTTTTAGCTTTATTGATCCACGCGGTGGTGATTTTACCGTGTCTGTTAAAGTTTGTGGCGCGGCGTTCTCCAGTGAAATTCGCACGTGCGATGAGCCCGGCTCTGATGACAGCATTTTCAACTGCTTCTTCCAACGGTACACTTCCGCTCACGATGACTTGTGTGGAAGAGAACGCGGGAATTTCGAACGAAGTCAGTTCCTTTGTGCTGCCCCTGGGAGCCACAATTAACATGGATGGCACTGCGCTCTATGAAGCCGTGGCGGTGATGTTTATTGCGCAGGCTTATACCGGTATCGTCATGCCTTTGGAGCAGCAGATTCTGGTAGCTGTGACCGCGTTGCTGGCCAGCATCGGTGCCGCCGGGATTCCCCATGCCGGCCTGGTGATGATGGCGATCGTTCTGCAGGCAGTTGGTCTTCCGCTCGAAGCGCAGGGCGTGATCATCGCTGTCGACCGTGTTTTGGATATGTGCCGTACATCCGTTAATGTCTGGAGTGATTCCTGTGGTTGTGCAATCATTGAACGGTACCGCTAAAATTAAAAACCTGTCCATGGAGTTCAATCGAAGCTGAGAGAATCGCTGATTCTCTGGTATTTCGAGACGACTAACCCTTTCAACCGTTACAAACTGACTACTGACTGATCTGCTGATTAATGATGGCCGATAGGAGATAACAGGGCAATCCGCCTTCAACTCCACAATTTTCTTCTTCGGCGTCTTGGATCAGTTGAAATGGAACAGGTACTCACCCAGCCTCTGCAATGGATTCACAGTATTTGTGATCAGTTTTCGGAAATCACCGGTTGGCCGTTACGATTTACTCCCGCCAAGCCAGGTGAACGAAAATCACTCGAAGCCGAATTGTGCCAGAGTGAGAAGTACTGCTGGTATGAATCCATCGAAGATGGCAATCGGATTCTGGGATATGTTTACCTGACCCTGCCAGATGAATCGGCAAACGATCATCTGTTTGTGACCGCGATCAAGTTTGCGGAACTGGTGGGTGGATTGATTTCTCGAATCGAAACCATGAACTCTTCTCTTGAATCTAAGACCAGAGAAGTAACGACTCTGGTGGATGTCGGGCTGTCTGCTACAAGGCAGGAGGGATTGCAGGACGCGTTACAAAAGTTGCTGGAAGCGGCTTTGCAACTGACGGGATTTCGTGCCGCCGGCTTCTTTTTATTGAACTCTGAGTCAAACCAGTTGTCCCTGCGTGTCCAGTACCGTCTAACGGCATTTGAAATTCCCTTCCATCGCCGAAAATTAGATGAGTCACCGCCAGACCTCGAAGCGTTTGCGAAAGAAGCTTTGATTATTAATCGGCAGGAAAACCCGGAGTTATCCCGCTGGTTGCCTGAGGGATGCCTGACAGGTGTCTGCGTTTCCGTACAGTCGGAATCTGGTCCGTTTGGAACTTTGTGGGCTTTTGACCGGCGAGCCAGGCATTTAAAGGACCGGGATATTCATATTCTCAAATCAATTGGTGCCCAGGTCAGTACGATTTTAGAGCGTGCTGTTTTAATGAGAGAAAGTCAGAATCAGCTCCGCCTGAAAAAAGAGCTCAAGGTGATCTCGGAATCGTTTCCGGCGGAACTGGAACGGGAATCCCATCGGGAACGGGATTTTCAGGCTGCCGTGCAGACGATCAGCCACCATGAAGTGGGGGGAGACTTATGCGAGTTCGTTACCCTGGCACCACACATCACCTGTTTTGCTCTGGGTGATGCTTCCGGGGACAGTATCCCTGCAGCGGTGGTGATGGCATCCGTCAGAGGGGCTTTGAGAACGTTGACAGAAGGCCCGATCGAACAGGCAAAAGATACCCGCTTTGTCATTGGTCGGATTAATACTGCTTTGTATTATACTTCACTGCCGCATCAGTTCATGAGCATGCTGTACGGCGTGATCGATACTAAGAATCGGACTTTCACTTATACAAACGCCGGTCATCCTGCTCCGTTCTGGGTCCATAAAGGAAAAATCACCAGTCTGACTTCACACGGGATGTTGCTGGGAGTTACTGAAACAAACGATTATGACTACTCAGTTATTCCAATTTGTACCAACGATATTATTGTGGGATTCAGTGATGGAATCAGTGAAGCGATGAGCAGCGAACGCAAAATGTTTCGCTCAGATGGCATTATGAAAGTCCTGGAAAATCACATCGAAGATACTGCGGAAGAAGTAATGCAGGGGATCTGGTCTAAGCTGCAGAAACACCTGGAAGGCGGAAATGATGGCGATGACAGGACATTAATGGTTGTGAAATTTGCCCGCAATGCAGACTGATTTGGCTGACGTACTGTTATGACTGGACCGCATTACATTAATTTTTCGTGTCTCTCGTTCAATTGAACTTGTCCCCGATAGCCCTGGTGACGCTAAAGTAAACCTGGTAACAGGCTAACCTACGATACGAAAACGTGGACGATCATCGCTCGAATCTCCACGAACTTCCTGCTGCCCAGACCAGTCCTGTGGCGCGGCGTCTATGATTTCAATGCAGGAAGCGGGTTTCATTGACTGTGATAAAAACCCGGCAGGTTGGTTGACGATGGTCGAGTCTGTTTTAGATATTTTCTTGACAGACGGTTTTGATACCGGTTTTTGAATCCAGCGATTCATTCTCAACAGTTGCGAACGTGGTGCCAGGATCGGGAAATGAGAGCAGCGATAGCTGACCTGCTGCTGGTTACTCCACATCTCGGACAGACTGTTCCCCACTAATCCCAGGTTGAGAGATGGTTCTCCGTTCTGAATAGACTGTTGTACCATTCGCGTTATCAGTGTGGTAATGACTTCCCGGGGGGCATCATTGCGTCGTCCCACAGCAAGGTAATCCGTACCGGAATCTTGTTGCAGGCCATAGGCGCAGGCAACCATTGAATGATTGACAAACAGTGCATCAATTCTGGCCATCCCCGCGCGAACGGCAGGCCCGTGGATGTCGTGCAGAAATGCAATTTTTTTGTTCGTTGAGAAATTGCCCCCTGCAAAGTTCGGCTGATTCCCATCTAGAAAATTCATCTGTTGGAATTCCGCCCAGAGGTCCCAGCGCGGGTTCCAGCCTGGTGCTAAAGGGTCTTCGAGTCGAGAACGATAAAATGCAAGATGCCCCTGTTTACGGGTTGCCTGTTCTGATGTGGAAATCAGTTGTTGTGTTCTAGCAGAACGGGAAGACAGATAGTCTTCCCAGTTTGTTTCACTGGTCTTTATTAGAGGTAGTTTCTGCCAGACTGCCTGATTGCCTTGAAGCCCAACTGACTTGAAGGAGTTTGATGTGCGTCGATGATCATGGCCTTCCTGATCGATGTACCTCAAGTCGATCAAATCCCAGTCACGTCTGGATGCATGGATGTGTCGCAGCGCAGTGACCATCGTGGCAGCGGGGTTGGAGCCAATCTGTCCGTAAAACGATCCCCAGCCATCCAGTGGGTATGTCAGTACGCGCATGGTGCCCACTTTCGTAGCCACGGGCTTCACTACGAACGGGACGATGCCGATAATTTTATTGCCCAGCGTAATAAACAGTATGCGCAGTTTCTGGTCGTGTCCAAAGTGATTCCAGTAATGCTCCAGCCATTCGGGTGAATGCGCAAACGTGGCCCCTTTAGTTTTTCCAAGTAGAGCATGCCAGGCCAGACGAAAATGATCAAGGCGATCAATGTCGTTGATTTCGGCAACTGTGATCATGGCAACTCCGGTTCTGGTAATGACGGGGAACAATAAAGTACATCAGGAAATGCACTAAAATGCAACAATCATGCCAGAGATGAGGATGATCAGAATGCAGCGGCCCGTTTCAGAGTTGTTATAGCGAGCCTGAGGAAGCCTTTGATGTAACTTGCTTACAATCATTGGCTTCCAGATTGATTCCATCAGGGCTATGTGGAATTGAGCTGACACTGCTCAATTCCACCCTGTAGGTTGTGTGTTGACTGAAATCAACACCGAGTCTAATCAGGTGGCAGAAAAACAACATGTCTCAACAGCTGAGATTCAGCTGTTGAGTTTTTTCAATGCTGCTTCAGCCGCTTTTTTGACGCGTGGATCTTTATCTTTCACCGCGGTTTTCAAAGCCTGTGTGATTTCCGGAGTTTTGATTCCGAATTCTCCCAGGCTGATGGCAGCTTCAACGCGTGCATCCGGGTTAGGATGCTTTGTGAGCAGATCGGTCAGAGCGGGAATAGCTGCTTTGGCTCTGGCGGGACTCGGATCGATTTTTGTTAAAGCCCAGAGAGTCACTGCGTTTTCCTGTTCATTATGTAATTTGAGTTCTTTCTCCAGCAGGGGAACTGCGGACTCAGAGAGTTTGCCAAAGCGTGCCAGGGCATACGTGGCAACCACTCGCAGAACCATATCTTCAGAATTGACATAGGGTTTGATCAGAGGAATGGCAGCAGCTGCGGGGGGACCGATCTCTGCTAAAGCTGTGATTAACTCGAAAGTGACACGCTGGTCTTTTTCTTTTTCAAGGGCTTCTTTCAGACTGGGAACAGCAGATTTTGCCAGAGGGCCGGACAAGGCAATGGCACTGGCTGCCTCTCTGCGGAGCAGCGCGTTTTCATCGGAGAGTGCCTTGATCAGACCGGGTAACGCGGCGTTCACTGCTTCTGGATTGGTGGGATCTTCTCTCAGGAGTGCCCAGGCACACACGAGCCGAAAGCGTTCATCATCTGAATCTGACTCAGCGTATTTTTTAATGAGTGGCAATGCTTTTTTGCTGCCTATTTTCGAAAGCGCATAAACAGCTTTATTTCTGGTTGTGCCCGTACTGTTTTCCAGAATCTTGATCAGCTCAGGTTCTGCTTTGATTGCTTTGGGGCCAATTTCTCCCAGGCTGACGATAGCTGTCTCACGAATATCCGTATCATCTGATTTTGTCAGTTTCAGCAGTTCCGGAATGGATTCTTCTGATTCAGTACCAATTTCACCCAGAACGTGAATCGCCAGGAGTTTGAGAGAAGAGTCTTCATTTAACAGTTTAGTGACTTCAGGAACAGCTGCTTTTCCAATAGATGCCAGTGCAGAGGCGCTGGTGAGTGTTAAGGCGGTCGGACCGTCCTGCATTGCTTTCGCCAGAGCTGGTACGGCAGAGGAAGCATCAGGTCCAATTGAACCCAGTGCAGATGCAGCATCCAGTTTAACGTTCAGTTCCGAATCAGACAGTAGTTTGATTAACTCAGGAACAGCTGACTTGGCAGCACTGCCGAAATTCCCCAATGCAATCGCGGCATGGGCCCGCACTTCAGGAGAAGAGTTTTTCAGCAGAGGAGTTAATGCGGGTACGACTTCATCAGGTTTTGCAGAGATGGCACCCAATGCATTGGCAGCATGCCAGACCAGTTCGGGGTTTTCTACTTTCAACGCTTTGATTAATGTGGGAATGGCTGCTTCGCTCTGGGCTCCCATATGAGCAAAAACGTCACAGATCTGCTGGCATTGTTCTGTGTGGTTTTCTTTGTACTCTGTTTTCAGTTGTTCCAGAAGCGGTTCGACGGCGGGTGCGCCTAATTCAGCAAGGGCAACTGCTGCGCTGGAACGTACTTCGTTGATGGGAACATGTAGACTGTCAACGAGGACCTTAATAATCGGCTGCAGGTGTTCTTTATTCCCCGGATCAACGGCCCAGAGTGTACGGGCAGCAGCGATTTTCAGATAGGAATTGTTACTTTCCAGCAGGGGGACAATTTGTTTGGCTGCTGGTTTCGAAGCAGGACCGATACCCCGCAGTGCCTGTAAGGCATTATATTTCAGAATGATGGAATAGCCACGTAAGATTTTAGCAAGGTCGGGCACAGCAGCTGACGCAGCAGGTCCGATTTTTCCAAGAGCGATAATGGCTTCACTCTTGGAAGCGACAGAACCCGCTTTGACGACTTCAACCAATGCCGGGACGGCAGGTTTGGACAAAGGCCCTAACTCTCCCAGACGATGAGCGGCTAACGCCTGCTGTTCTTCGTTATCGCTGGCCAGATCTTTTATCAGTGGGGCGATATCAGGGGCTTGAGCAGAAACGATACCAGATGTGAGTAAACTGACGCCCAGAAAAAGCACTGTCGTAAGTAGTTGACGCATAAGTCAAGTTCCTGCTAATCATCGTTGCGAATGCCAGATTCTCCGAAAGTAAAGAATTCATATTACCTTCAGAAGAAAGACTGGCGAAATAGAAAGGAGAACATTAAACTGTTACATAATAGATATCATGATCCGAGTTGAAAAATCAAGTAATTCTGATCAGATTCATCAGGAAATCATAGAAGCCTGTCTTCAGGGAAATAAAATTCCCTCATGGGATCAGGTCCACTATCAATTTATGCTCAGGGGTAAGAGATGAAACCAGTGATGCACAAGATGACCCTGTCCGGTTTATGTTTAACGATCCTGTTGTCGACAGGTTCCATGGTTCAAGCGGCTGGTCCCTTCTTCCCGAGACAAACGGTCTATAATTTTGGTGGCGGTTACAGCCCCACTGCATTTTATGGTTACCGTGGTAGATATGGTGGCGGCTACTATGGCGGTTACCCTGGTTATTATGGAGGCTATTACAACGATGGCTCCTCTCTGATCCGTGCTCAGGGGCAGGCGCAGATAGACCGCTCCAAAGCCATGGTCAATTATCAGGAAGCTAACAGTAAATATATCGATAACCAGAAGAAGCTGGCTGAAACTTATGTGGCACGCCAAAAAGCACTCCGCGAGTCGATTCATGAAAAGGCGGAAATCGATAAGGAACTGGCTCAGCAAAAACAGGCTGCCATAGACGCACAAAGGGAAAAGAATCTCAAACTGCAGGAATCGGGTTTGAGTCCTTATTACAATGCCTCTTCCTCTCAAGATAATGAAACCTTAAACGCCAGCCAGCTCAATCCGGCAACAGGTGAAATCTCCTGGCCCGAATCGCTGATGGGGTCGGAATATGCAGAGTCACGTCAAAAAATTCAGGAACTCTATTCCTTGAAGAATTCCACAGGCATCACATCCAGTCTGTCGCAGGAAATCAATGACGAAGCGATCAAAATGAAAAGCATTCTGCGTGGCCAGATCAAAACCATGCTGCCAAACGATTATCTGGCTGCACGCGGATTCATTGAAGGCCTCATCAATATGGGAAAAACCACCCGGACAGGTTGATAAAGAATTTCTACCGCATGGCCTTCACTTTTACTCTCAAGCATGCGCTCACGATTCCGATCGAAGTTGATTCGATCAATCATGCAGCGGTCCAGCAGCTCTCGGCAGATGAGGTACGTGCGCTGCCAGTGCTTCAGGGAAATCAACGCGCTTCCCTCGCTGACTTTTTTGATGTGAAACAGTCCTCTGCCGAATCGGATCTAATGGTCTGGGTGGGGGATTGCTCCCGAGTTAAAGCCATTGGTGCTGAGTTGAGTTCCGGTTCCATTCGCATTGAGGGGAATGCGGGAATGCATCTGGGCCGGGAGATGTCCGGCGGTCAGATTCAGGTTCAAGGTGATGTCGCCGATAACCTGGCGACTGCGATGCGAGGCGGAGAAATCCATGTCACTGGAAATGCCGGTGATCTGGTCGGAGCCGCCTGGCCTGGCAGTAAACGGGGAATGAATGGCGGGAAGATTCTGATTCGCGGTAATGCCGGTAGAGAAGCAGGTCATCGCATGCGGCGGGGAGTGATTGTCGTGGGAGGCGATCTCGGCGATGCAGCTGGTTTTGATATGATTGCTGGTTCGATATTTTCTTTTGGGAAAATTGGTCTGTGTCCCGGTGCCAGCATGCGACGAGGGACGATTGCTGCGTTAAGTGACTCTGCAGAACCTGAGTTACTTCCGACTTTCAAGTATTCCTGTCAATATCGGCCCGCCTGGATGTCATTCTTTCTACGCGAATTGCGTTCAGTCGGTTTTCCTGTTCCGGAAGATTGTCTGAGCGCGGAGTATCGCCGTTACTGTGGAGACTTTCTGACACTTGGCAAGGGAGAAGTTCTGGTCCGCCAGTGAAAAGCGTCACTTCGTTTGACAGCCTGCGTTCCTTCTGATTATGTCTATTTCACAACGAAATATCGCCGACCGTTTAAAGCAGTCCGCACAAGCCTGGCCTTTTCAAAAAGCTGTCGTCTTTGCCACCGGTCAAGATAAGCAAGGCCGGTATGCTTACAGCAGTCTTACTTTCCAGCAACTGGATCAGGAAAGCGATCGACTGGCTCGAGGACTGATTCAACTGGGCGTGCAGCCCGGTACGCGAATGGCTTTGATGGTACGCCCCAGTCTGGAATTTATTGCATTGACCTTTGCGCTATTTAAAGCGGGCGCAGTCATCATTCTGATTGATCCGGGCATGGGCCGAAAAAATATCATGCGCTGTCTGGCGGAAGTGGAACCCGAAGGTTTCGTAGCGATCCCGCTGGCACAGTTGATTCGGAAACTGAAACACCGTTCTTTTCCCAAAGCGCATCTGAATGTGACTGTCGGCAAGCCGGTTCTGACTTCCGGTATCGATTATCAGTGGCTACTGGGGGGAGAGTGGGAACCTTTTGAAATGGTCCCGCGTTCTGCCACCGATCCTGCTGCTGTGATCTTTACGAGCGGCAGTACCGGACCTCCTAAAGGAGTTGCCTACGAGCATGGTATGTTCTGGTCGCAGGTGGATCTGCTGCGTGATTACTATCAGATTCAGCCAGGTGAAGTGGATCTGCCAGGGTTCCCGTTGTTTGCGCTGTTCAATTCTGCCATGGGAGTCACGACCGTGGTTCCCGATATGGACCCGACAAAGCCGGCTCAGGTCGATCCGGAAAAAATCATCCGGCAGATTAACGATCAGGGGGTCACACAAGCCTTCGGATCACCGGCAATGTGGAATCGAATCGGCAGGTATTGCGAACAGCATCAGATTCAACTGCCTTCGCTCAAACGCGTGCTATCCGCAGGAGCCCCGGTTCCCGTGCATGTGATTCAGCGTATGCGGCAGACTTTTACGAATTCAGTAACGGACATCAGTACACCTTATGGCGCGACTGAGTCTCTGCCGGTGGCTTCGATCTGCGGGCGCGATGTATTGGAAAAAACGTCAGCACAGACACAGTCCGGGGCAGGAACTTGTGTCGGGACGCCGTTTCCTGGTGTCCAGATAAAAATCATTCAGATTCATAACGAGCCGATTGAATCGCTTGAAAATGCCGTTGAATTACCTGCTGGTGAGATTGGTGAGATCATCGTACAGGGCCCGATGGCGACCCGTGAATATTTTCAGCGGCCCGAAGCAACACAGCTGGCAAAAATACCAGACGGCGATCGGTTCTGGCATCGTATGGGAGATGTCGGTTATCGGGATGCGGAAGGAAAACTCTGGTTCTGTGGACGCAAGGCACACATGCTGGAAACCCGTCAGGGCTGCATGTTCACAATTTGTTGTGAAGCGATTTTCAATCAGCATCCACGAGTCTATCGCAGTGCGCTGGTGGGAGTCGGCTCAAAACCGAATCAGAAACCGGTGATCATCGCCGAGCCGGAGCAGGGGGACTATCCTGAAAATCAGACAGCCCGTGATCAGTTCACACAGGAACTGCTGGTATTGGGCAAAGCAAATCCGTTAACGGACTCGATCGAAACCGTTCTGTTTCATCGTGCTCTGCCTGTTGATATCCGGCATAATGTCAAAATCTTTCGTGAAAAATTAACTCCCTGGGCAGAGAAACAGGTCAAATGAATGTGCTGGTGACCGGGGGAGGCGGCTTCCTTGGATTGTATATTGTTGAGCAACTGGTGGCTGCCGGGGAAACGGTTCGCGTGTTGTGTCGTGGCGAATACGCGCGGCTCAAAGAATTGGGTGTGGAGACCGTTCAGGGGGATATTCGTGATGCAGCAACAGTCGAGTTGGCTTGTGAGGATATCGATACCGTTTATCATACAGCCGCTGTTTCCGGCATCTGGGGACCTTGGGATTACTTTTACAGCATTAATACTCAAGGGACTCTGAATATCATTGAGTCCTGCAAATCGCAAGGTGTGACCCGACTGATTTATACCAGCTCACCTAGTGTTGTGTATGACGGTTCTGCCCACGAAAATGCCACCGAAGACCTGCCATACAGCGAGCATTTTCTCTGCCACTATCCGCACACCAAGATGCTGGCCGAGCGTGCTGTACTCGCGGCGAACGGAGAAGCAGGACTGGCAACGGTCGCACTCAGGCCGCATCTGATCTGGGGACCCCGCGATAATCATCTGATTCCCCGATTGATTCAGCGTGCCAAATCAGGACGCTTGCGACAGGTAGGAGAAGGAACCAATCTGATTTCGATGAGCTACGTGGAAAATGCAGCCGCGGCCCATCTCCAGGCCGCGGCACGTTTGTTTCCCGATTCTCCGGTTGGAGGTCAGGCCTATTTTATCAATGAGCCCGAACCGGTACTGATGTGGGAATGGATCAATCAATTACTCGTTGAAGCGGGACTGCAGCCCGTCAAAAAACGGATCTCAATCAATGCGGCGAAACGAATCGGAAGTGTGCTGGAGTTTCTATTCCGGGTTCTGCATCTGCCCGGCGAACCGCCGATGACTCGTTTTCTGGCGTCTCAGCTCAGCAGTTCTCATTATTATGATGTCAGTCGTGCGCGACATGACTTCGGGTATGAGCCTCCCGTTAGTTTTGAAGTAGCGATGCGGCGAATGAAGCCCGAATTGCAGCGACTGGCTGCACAATAGTCCTGTTGTGAATCCCGGCCGAATCCTGAAGGTAATTGGATACAAAGGTGGGAATCTCTCTTGGTGAAACTCAGGAGAGTGAGTAAACTTGCGACGAACAGCGGTGCGAAGGGCTTTATCTTGATCTCGGTCGAGCTGGGATTACGTAAACCCTGGAATTCAATTCAAGTGAATGGAGTGAAAAATGGAGTCGTTCGATCTGTCCGAACATGGAATCAACGTGGACTGGGTAATGCGTAACCCTGATCCATCAATGTTGTACGAAGAAGCCATTCGATTTGAACCAGGGGCTTCGATTTCGGATACGGGTGCGTTGATTGCCTATTCTGGTGAGAAAACAGGGCGTTCTCCTAAAGATAAACGGGTCGTCAAACATAAAAATTCCTCTGATGATATCTGGTGGGGTGATGTGAATTACCCCCTTGATCAGCACGCGTTCTTCTGTAATCGAGAACGCGCGACCGATTATCTGAATATCTGCCCGCACCTGTATGTGATTGACGCATTTGCCGGCTGGGATCCTGAGTATCAGATTAAAGTCCGCGTGATCTGTTCGCGTCCTTATCATGCATTGTTTATGCATAACATGCTGATTCGGCCAACCGAAGAGCAACTGGAAAACTTCGGCAAGCCGGACTATGTGATTTACAACGCGGGCACCTTTCCTGCGAATCGCTTTACGACAGGCATGACTTCCAAAACCAGCGTAGACCTCAGCATTGAAGATGGCGAGATCGTGATTCTGGGAACAGAGTACGCAGGCGAAATGAAGAAAGGTATCTTCACTGTCATGAACTACCTGATGCCGAAACGGGGAATTCTGTCGATGCACTGCTCCGCGACTGCGGATCGGCAGACGGGCCGCTCATCGGTGTTGTTTGGTCTGTCGGGAACGGGAAAAACCACACTCTCTGCAGATCCCAAGCGGTTCCTGATTGGTGATGACGAACACTGCTGGACGGATAATGGAATTTTCAACATCGAAGGAGGCTGTTACGCCAAGGCGATTTATCTCGCGCGGGAAAACGAGCCGGAAATCTTTCAGGCGCTGCGTTATGGTGCCGTACTGGAAAATGTCGTATACGATGAAGCCCGACATCATGTTGATTTCGATGATACCAGCTTCACACAGAATACCCGCGGCGCGTATCCGATCGAATTCATGCCCAGTGCCAAAATTCCCTGCCTGGCAGATCATCCCAATGATGTGATCTTCCTGACCTGTGATGCATTTGGCGTCCTGCCTCCAGTGAGTCGTCTTACACCCGAGCAGGCCATGTATCACTTTATCAGTGGTTATACAGCGAAAGTCGCCGGAACAGAAATGGGAGTGGATGAACCGGAAGCCACCTTTTCTCCCTGTTTTGGCGGGCCGTTCCTGGTCTGGCATCCGGGGAAATACGCCGACCTGCTGGCTGAGAAAATCAGGAAGTACAACGCCAACGTCTGGCTGGTCAATACCGGCTGGAATGGTGGCGCCTACGGCGTGGGAAATCGTATCAGCCTGAAAGACACGCGGGCGATTATCGATGCCATTCATTCCGGAACCCTGGTGCATGCACCGACCGAAGTCGATCCCATTTTTGGAACCGCCACCATTACGAAATGCCCCGGCGTGGATGATCATATTCTGGTACCGCATTCTTCCTGGGACGATCAGAACTCCTATAAAAATACGGCAATCAAACTGGCGACCGCCTTCAACGACAACTTTATGAAATACGCATCCGGTGTTTCAGAAGAAGTCCTGGCAGCAGCTCCGCGGGTCTGATTTTCACTGGACTGAACTGGTGAACTCGTTTTAAGAGAAGGGGAATTCGAAATCGCCGTACAGGAAGCATTATGATGCTTGTTTTGGAAGAATAGAATCGAATGATCGTTTCAGTTCTTATTTTGTATTTTCTTTCGCCAGTGAGTTTAGAGACAACCTGACATCTTCCAGCGTACCGATGGCAACGAACACCTGGAATGAATAATCGCCGGCGGCGACTCCCTCTGAATTCTTAACCCGAAAAACGCAGTTCCATTTCACCACTTTTGCAGCCGGGAAGCGAAATCGGCCGTAGCCCGCGTGTTTAAAGCCGGGAGACGGCTGATCGGGAGAGAAAACGCCCATCGCGTACTTGCCGTCTCGCGTGCTCAGGATGACCGGATCGTCCTGTTCGCCCGGCCCGTCGTCCAGAGGCTGCAGTTTCCCGGTCTGCGGATTAAATTTCCAGAACTGTTCAAACTCAGCAGGCATGTACCCCGTCAGTGCTTCAAACTGGGCATGGTTGTGCCGTTCTCCTTGGGGGATCGTGAACGTGACGCGATAATCGAGCACCTGATCGAGACCCTGGTAGCCGATTCGAACCTGCTTGGAAATCTGATGTTTGGAAAGAATACTGGTATTGAGTGCCGGCCTGCCGGATGATTTCTGTCCCGGAGCCAGCCAGAACGCCATCTGGGTCGTCGAATGCAGTTCGTTGTCGCGTGCCTGTAAACGGAGTAATTTACTGGAGGACGTGGGTCCCACGCCATCAGAGCGCGAGCCCGCTTCGGTGGGATTAAAACGCTCCGCCCAAAATTCGCCTGGCTGTCCACAGTCAAAGCTGGCAGCAGACTGCAGTTGTCTGCCATGATCAAAACTGTCGATGAATTCCTTGCCATTCCAGGTCAGCGAATGAATGGCGCCCGCCAGGCGATTGGTTGTAGTGATCACGATTTCCGAATCACCGGCTTTACCTCGGACCACAGCATTGCCCTCAGGGGCAGCCTGGCTTTGACTGGCGATGTAACAGCACAGGTTCAGCATCAGTAAACCGCGATAGCAGAAGCGTGTGCTACACAAATGGATCAACATTCAAATGTCCTTCTGAAAATTAAGATCACGGGATCACGCCGGACAAACAGAATCTGCATTGGAATTTCATTATATCAAAACCGGGTAACCCCGAATGCAATTCGGGGTTGTCGCAGACAACAGGAAACCGTCAGGGATTCGCACAATTCAGGATAATAGATCCGACCTGCATTGAGAGTTTCATAATAGCCAGCGTCCTCAAAGTGCATATGTTAAAACAGTCAGACCTGAAAACGAATCACCACCACTGACCAGATCAGACTTGACCCCGGCGCGCCGCTGGCGATAAGCGTTGTTTTGGGTCGCGCGCGTGCCCAGTTTACAGTGCACTGAAACACGGGCCACTTGTTCGCAGTCATCACTATAAAACAGCCGGTTTTTTCCAGATAAGCAGTTCGCAGAACAGCACCTGTTCCGAATGTATGCCTGCGGGTCGCCGCACTTCGCAGCCTTTCACCCCGGAACCGCCACTGCTCACACCAGCATCGTCCCTGTATCAACCTGTATCGCCACCTGCTTTTATTCAGATCCCTGTTGACGCCTGTATGACTCTCTATAGAATCGATCTCCTTAATAGTACAGATAGCGTCCAGCCTGTAGAAAACGGCGACTACCAGCCTCGGCGATTGAGACCGGTATGCTACACCCGCTGCCGTTGTCCGCGTTCCCGACAGGCATGCTGGAAATTATCTCGCTGAATATACCATGCAGAATTATATAGGGATGCTTCCCATCTCTGCAGATGAAAATCCAGCACCAATACACGTATAGCAAATGCCCTTAATCAGCTTTGCATTCCAGCCTGTGATTTGCTTCGGCAGACAATTATTATAAAAGATCTGGCTTCCCTGAGAGTCTTATCAATTTCGATTTTAGAAGGATGAATCATGAGTTTTGATGTCTTTTTTCAAACCGCCCATATCAGTGATCAAACGGAAGAGGCTGTGAATCCCTTTACCGGCGAAACGATTCAAAAACCGGTCGGTGAGTGCGTTGCTGAGGATGAGCGAGAAAGATTACAAAAACTGTTTGCGAAAAAAGGAGCACAGGAACCAGATGAGTCTGGCTGTTACCTGATCGAATTTGAGGACGGGACAGGGCTCGAATTATTTTTTGATGGTCTGGCAGAAGGCTCTGAATTCAGTGGCGGAATGGCGGCACTCCGATCCTTAACGCCAGACATCGCCACATTTCTGTATGCAGTGGCAGACCAGGGAAATCTGGTGATCCTGCCAGCCATGGAGGATATGAGACCGATTGTGACTTCCGCTGAAAACGCCGAGCGTGCTCTTTCCCGCTGGCCTGATATTGTTAAGATCTCTTCCACCGAAGAACTCTTGCAAATTCTAAGTGGCGGCTTTGGTGACTGGAGTGAGTTTCGAGATCGAGTCGTCAATGATGGATAGTTCACGTGGAAGATGATTTTGATTGCGTCCCTTGATAATGTTATCCTGTCGAAAATTCCGACAATAGAGTCGATCAGATCTACCCCCCCGTCTGCTGTGACTGCACTTGTTACATTGAATCAAGAACAGAAACGCTGACACAGCTGGATTTCGATACAATAAAAATTGTTCCCGAATGGACCGATTTATGCAGTGGTTTCCCTTTGAGTTGCCTGACATTTGCTTTGTTCAAGGGATTGTGCTGGATGAAAAGTGCATTTTTATCGAAGAATCTGTTGTGTGTCCGCACTCTGATTTATTGTCTGAGTTTCATACTTGCTCCCTGTACTGATTTAAGACAGGTGACCTCGACGGTGCAGGCGGGCAATCCGGTCCGAAACGATCCCAAAACCCGACAGGCGATCGAACGGGGGATGGACTGGTTGATCTCGGCGATTCACAGAGATGGAACAGTGGGGCCAGACCGGTATCATATGCCGGACCTCAGTTGTACTGCGATGACAGGTCTCGTGCTCCTTTCTGAAGGGAGTACTCCTCGTGCAGGAAAGTATCAGAAACAGAGTCGGCTGGTCTTGTATGGGGTATTGGATCTGGTCGAATCTCGCCCGTTAAATCGATCAAAAGATAATATCACCCTGGTACAGAGAAAGATCGGTCTCAATGCAGATCTGTTTCTGGCGACACTTTATCTGAGTCAGATTTACTACGATGCTCCGGGGGAAGAGAAAGCAATTCGCGCTGCTCTGGGCAAACTGGTTAATTACATCTGTCTGACACAGGGAAAAGATGGCACCTGGGGAAACGAGAGCTGGGCTCCCGTACTGGGAACGATTTTAGGCTGGGAATGTCTGCGAGCGGCCAGTTCGGCTGGCTTGCGAATTGAAGCTTCGGAACAGCTGGTAGGTCAGGCGCTGATGAAGCATTTACGGGAGCAGCCCGATGACAGGCGAAACTGGATGCAACAGTTCTATAAAGAGGCGGCAGGTGTGCGCGTGCTGTATTCACTGGGATACAGAGATACTCCAGAGTTTCAGGAGAGTGTGCACACGATTCTGGAAAGAGTGAAAACGGAACCGCGGGTTTTTCGTTTTGCCGGGGGAGAAGAATATCTGGCCTTTTATTTTATTACGGAATGCATGCTCAAGGGACAGCAGGAGAGCTGGAAATACTGGTATCCTCAGGTGCGCGACGGAGTCTTGAGAACTCAAAACCAGGATGGCAGCTGGAAAGGACATCATTGTATTACCGACCGCACCTTTTGTACTGCTGGCGTTCTGCTGACATTGTTATCCCCAAACTTCAGTCTTCCCACTTCAGATCTGTAATCCGGATGTATCGGCACTGCAATCACATCCAGGTTCATTTACTCGGAATACTACTGTTTATACCGGGTCAGCTGATCGCGGAAGACCAGACACCTGGAATCCGGGTGGAGCGCGGGGAATTCAAATCGCGACAGCAACTGGGTAGCAATGCGCTTTTGAAGGGCAGACGCTGGCTGGTACAGCAGCAGAGATACGATGGCAGCTGGCAATCGAAAACTTATGCCAGTCTCGAGAGCAGAATCGCGACCAGTGCACTGGTGATGTCAACGCTGGTGGAAATCACGCCACCAGGTGCAGCCCAAGGTGAATCAATCAGTCGCGGTTTCGCCTTTCTCAAATCAAAAATTAACCAGGAAGAGATCTGGAAGTCGATTGAGGCAGAATCGAATTATCCCCTGTATTCAATCTGTCTGATATTGGCGACGCTGAATCAATATCAGCCGGAAGCAACTGCAAATCGGGAACTTCGGGACTCATTAAGCCAGGAATTGTTACGCCGGCAGCGAATATTGCAAGCGGATCGAATCTCAGAAGGTGATGTCGCGGGGGGATGGAGGCCAGGTAGTGATTCATTCCAGCAGGGTTCCGCAGCCAATCCGGCGAACGTCTCTGTCACTTTCTTTGCCCTCGCCGCGCTGTCCGGGGCGCAAAAATTACCACTCAAGAACCGCATCGGGGCACTGGAATATCTGCAGCACTGTCAACTTCCAACTGAAGCCACGGGCGCGGGTGGTTTTGTGTTTACGATCCTTCCCGATCATCCTCTGAATAAAGCGGGTTCTAAACGCACCCGGTCAGGTAAGCTTTATGGCGTCCCCTATCTCTCTGCCAGCTGTGATGGGATTTCCGCTCTGCTGGCCTGCGATGTGACTTCTGATGATCGAAGGATTCAGTCTGCGCTCACCGTTCTGTCTCAATTGTTGCATTCGCGACTCGCTGAGTTCCCGTTCAATATAAAGCGTTCGTACCAGAAACTGGATGCCCTCTATTTTTACGAAGCCGCAGCGACAGCCCGTGTCTGGAAACAAATGAGGGAAAAAGGTGTGGTAAATCAGTTTCTGAATTCACGCTGTCATGAGGTCTTGCAGACACTCATTGAGAAACAGCATGCAGACGGGCACTGGGAAAACCCGCTCCCCTGGATGATGGAAGACGACCCACTGATTGCAACCGCATTCGCACTCCAGGCGATTTATCGCTGTCAGACTCCGGCTGATTAGAGTGTAAATTCTCTTTGAGACGCACAGAATCCCAGATCACTTATCAAAGCCAGGCGGGATCTGGTCCTGTGATTCAAAGCGTTCACCGTCCGGGTTGTCTTTATCGACCACCCAGGGGTCGCCATGGTGATGATAGCCGCAGCGTTCCCAGTAGCCCGGATCGTCCTCGGCAAGAAAATCGATCCGTTTGAGCCACTTGGCACTTTTCCAGGCATAGAGCAGGGGGACGATCAGACGAACCGGTCCGCCATGATCGGGAATCAGCGGCTGGCCATCATGCAGATCGCAGAGCAGAACGTCCTCCGACTGAAAGTCTTTCAAAGGCAGGTTGGTCGTCCAGTCGCCGTCATAGCCGGTGGCAACCACGTAGCGGGCATCCGGGTGAACGCCGGCGCGTCGCATGATTTCCTGTCCGGTAACTCCTTCCCACAAATTTCCCAGCCGGGACCAGCGTGTGACACAATGGAAATCCGCGAAGACCCGGGTGCGCGGGAGCTGTTGGAATTCGTCCCAGCTGAAAGTGAGCGGGGTTTTTACCAGGCCACCAATTTCCAGTTTCCAGGTGTCGAGATTGACCGCAGGGACAGTGGTGGCGTGCAGCACAGGCCATTTTCGTGTCCGTGTCTGTCCGGCGGGAATCCGTTCCTGCCGGCGTGTATCGGCACTGATGATGGTTTCGTCATCATTTTCCGGGGGAAGAGGTGGGGCACCGGTCTGATATTTCTCTGAATCCGGATTGTTATACATCTGTAGGCTCCATAGTGGTTTAAGAAGACTGATGCCGGACGGATTTCCCTCAGGAATATAGGAATTTCTGCTAAATTATCCAGAGGTAGATATTACAAATGCCCCAGACTTGGCACATTGGTTGCATTTCTGTATGAGTGAGCCTTCCAATCTTCTGAAGTTCAGGTCGGGACCGGTCAGAATACCGCCATTGACCATATTTTTCAAAATAAATAAACTTCGGAAAGAGAAGAACTTACAGAAATTAAATGTATTCTGGGCAAGGAAGTGCTGGTGAAGGCGAATACTTCAGTCACCAGGGAACAATCACTTGTTCCTGCCAGTATGACAGTCTGACTGTGATCGACCAGAACAAATATTGAAGACTATTTTTCGAGAATTCGAGTTCAGGTTAAAAAATGGAATTCCTAGACAAGCTGGGTGAATGGTTAACGACAGTAACGGCATGGTTCGAATGGTTTCTCACCGGGTTGTTCGGTTCGTCGAATGAACGCCAGATTCGGAAATTGGGTTTTGTCCGCAATAAAGACGGGAGCGATGAGATCGCCCCTGGTTCCATGCTGGCAGAAATTGACAGTTTTGAACCGGAATTGATGAAACTATCCAACGAAGAATTGAAACAGACGGCGGAGAAGCTCCGTGCGCGACTGGCCGCGGGAGAAACGCTGGATGATATTCTGACGTATGCATTCGCAGCAGTACGCGAGTCTGCACGTCGCAATTTGAGTATGCGACATTACCCCGTGCAGATGATCGGGGGGTACTTTCTGCATAAAGGCATGATTGCAGAAATGGTGACCGGGGAAGGAAAAACTCTGGTTTCTTCTCTGCCGGCCTTCCTGAATGCGCTCTCTGGCAAAGTCCATATTGTCACAGTCAATGATTACCTGGCATTACGTGACATGGAATGGATGGGGCCCATTCATATAGCGCTGGGACTGACGGTCGGAGCGATCCAGTCTAAAATGGGGCCTGAAGAACGTCAGAAGCATTACGGCTGCGACATTACTTACGGAACCAATAATGAATTCGGATTCGACTATCTGCGTGATAATATGAAACCGGTGAAGGAACTGCAGGTGCAGGGACCTTTGAACTACGCCGTCGTAGACGAAATCGATAATATTCTGATCGATGAGGCACGTACGCCACTGATTATTTCCGGTCCCGCTCAGGATGATTTAACGAAATATTCCAAAGCGAATGCTGTTTCATTGAAACTGATTCCAGGCACGGATTTTGAAGTCAAAGAAAAAGAGCATACCTGTCACCTGACGGATGCGGGGGTCAAACATGCAGAAGAACTGGCAGGTGTAGAAAGCTTTTATACCGCCGGGAACATGGAATGGCCGCATCTGATTGATAACTCGCTGAAAGCGCATCACCTTTATAAACGGGATGTGAATTATGTCGTCCAGCAAGGCGAAGTCATTATTGTCGACGATCACACCGGGCGACTCATGCCGGGTCGTCAGTGGGGCGATGGACTGCATCAGGCGGTTGAAGCCAAAGAGGGTGTGAGAATTAAAGAAGAGTCTCAGACTCTGGCCACGATTACCCTGCAGAACTTTTTCAAGTTATACGATAAGCTGTCCGGTATGACCGGTACCGCGATGACGGAAGCGGAAGAGTTCTGGAAGATTTACCAACTGGATGTGGTCAGTATTCCGACCAACCGTCCGATGCAGCGGATCAATCATCCTGATGTGATTTATCAGACGGAAAAAGAAAAATGGACCGCCATTGCCGACGAAGTCCGGGAAGTTCATAAAGAGGGGCGTCCGATTCTGGTCGGGACAGTCTCGATCGAACAGTCTGAGATTGTCAGTCACAGACTGAGCAAGTATGGCATTCCGCATAACGTTCTGAACGCCAAACATCATGAACGTGAAGCCGAGATCATTGCACAGGCAGGTCGTAAAGGAGCCGTCACCATCGCCACAAACATGGCTGGTCGCGGTACAGATATTATTCTGGGGGGAAGTGCCGAGCATATTGCCTGGGAAGAATTGAGCCAGAAATACGAATCTCGTATTCAAGTGCCGAAAGCGGAGTGGGATCAACTGGTCAGAGAGATTGAAAAACGGGAAGGTATGGATGTCGAAGCCGAAGAAGTCATGCAACTGGGTGGCTTGCATGTGATCGGTTCTGAACGTCACGATTCCCGTCGTATCGATTTACAGCTGCGCGGTCGTTCGGGACGACAGGGAGATCCAGGATCCAGTCGCTTCTTCCTGTCGCTGGAAGATAAACTGATGCGGGTCTTTGCCGGTGAATGGGTGAAAAATATTCTGTCTCGCCTGGGCATGGAAGAGGGAGAAGCCATCGAAAGTCGGATGGTTTCCAAACGTGTCGAAGGCGCTCAGAAGAAACGGGAAGAGACCCATTTCGAGCAGCGAAAGCATCTGCTGGAATATGATGAAGTCATGGACGAACAGCGAAAAACCGTCTACGGCTACCGTCAGCG
Source organism: Gimesia algae (assembly GCF_007746795.1). Taxonomy (NCBI): domain Bacteria; kingdom Pseudomonadati; phylum Planctomycetota; class Planctomycetia; order Planctomycetales; family Planctomycetaceae; genus Gimesia; species Gimesia algae. The sequence goes on along the minus strand of NZ_CP036343.1, from coordinate 1,794,388 downwards.
GATTCTGGATGGCTGTAACTGCCGCGATCTGATTCTGGAGATGATTGAACGCCAGGTCGATGAAGAAACAGAGCGCCTGCTCGATAAAAATTACAGCTGGGACACGATTGCCGCCTGGTGTGGTCAGGAAGCCCATATCGAAGTGGAATCCGCTAACGTACGCGAAATGACGTATGAGCAGCTGGTCAGCTATCTGAAAGACGAAGCCAGCCTGCAGGCAGATGATATCATTGCAGAACAGATCAACGAAAATCTGCCCGAAGAATATGAAGATGACTGGAACTGGCAGGCACTGACCAAATGGACGAATGCTTATTTCAATTTGAATCTGAATGACCGCGAACTAAAGAAAATCGGTCGCGATGGACTGCATCAGACGCTGTTTGACCATGCTCAAAAAGCCATCGAACGCATTGACTTCACCCCCTTGCAGGCATTTCTGGATGAAGAATGGGGTTCCCGTTCTCTGGCAGGTTATTTGAACTACCAGTTCGGTATCGAAGCCGACCCGGAAGAATTCAAATCGTTGAGTATTCCGGAAGCAAAAGCCAAAGTACTGGAAAAAGTAAAAGAACTGTATCGGGAAAAAGAAGTCACCTTCCCGGTAACCGTTGGTATGTACAATTTTCTAGGCAAGCAACAACCCGGGAATGAAGCGAACAGCCGGGTCGGGTTGGTGAAGTGGGCCAACTCAAGATTTCATTCCAACCTCGATCTGGAAGCCTTAAAAGGAAAACAGGTCAATGAAATTCAAAATATCCTGTCTGCAGAAAGCGAAAAGGTCTTTGTTAACGGCGAAGCCTCTAAGCAGATCGAGCAGTTCCTGACCAAAGCTTATACGGGAGAAGAGTCCGTTTCCACGGGGAAAAGTGCTCATCCCGTGCAGAATACAGCCGCTCTGGGGGAGCTTGCTGACTGGGCAAATACGGAACTCGAATTAAATCTGACGACGGAAGAACTGGAACCGCTTACAGACGATGAAGTCAGAATCCGTCTGTATCAGGCTTACAATAAACGTTATCGTCCGGAACTCAGTCAGGCAGAACGCTCGCTGATTCTGGAAGTGCTCGACACCTCCTGGAAAGACCACCTGTATTATATGGATCATTTGCGGTCCGGCATTGGTCTGGTTGGGTATGCCCAGAAAGACCCCAAAGTGGAATACCGCCGTGAAGGGATGAAGGCCTTTGACAGCATGTGGGGGCGCATTGGCCAACAGGTCACTTCCGCCATTTTCCGCCTGGAAAAACAGAGCCCTGATTTCGTCGGTTCCTTATGGCGGGTCACAGATACGGTACATGAAGAAGTCACTGATGATTACGATTATGGCGAAGATGAAGAGGGGGATACGAATTCCTCCGAGCCTGCTCAGCAGGCAATCGATCCAATTGTGAATCAGCAACCCAAAGTAGGTCGAAATGATCCCTGTCCGTGTGGCAGTGGGAAAAAATTTAAAAAGTGCTGCGGAAAGAATCTGTAGTTTTTAAATTCCGGAATTGATGTCCGGTTGGGGAATGGAATCCCGTGCAAATATATGCGTATCTGTTGAATCTGGTTTACTGCCTGTTACTGGCCTGTGCTTCGCCGATTATCCTGTACCGGGTTCTGGTTCAGAAAAAATACCGAAGCGGGCTGGCGCAGAAGTTTCTGGGGCAGTTGCCCGAGCGAAACAGTGATGAGCCTTGCCTGTGGTTTCATGCAGTCAGCGTGGGAGAAGTATTACAACTGCCGCCCCTGCTGGAAGAGCTGAAACGACAAAATCCCACTCTCGAACTTGTGATTTCGACGACGACGCATACGGGATATGCAGTAGCGAAAGAGAAGTTTCCCGAGTTGACCGTCTGTTACTTTCCCCTGGATTTTTCCTGGGCGGCCAAACGGGCGTTGCAGCGCATCAGGCCAACGGCAGTGATTCTGGTGGAGATGGAACTCTGGCCGAATTTCGTTTTAGCGGCAGATCAATCGGGCATTCCAGTCTCGATTATCAATGGTCGATTAAGTGAAAAAAGTTTTCGCGGATACAGAAAACTTCGCTGGTTGATCGGGCCGTTGTTGAACCGTCTGCAACTGATTGCTGTTCAGACCGACGCGTATGCGGAACGCTTTCAAAACCTGACAGGCCATGTAGATCGCATTCAGGTGACCGGCTCGATTAAATTTGACGGAATTCAGGTGGATCGGGCGAATCGATTGACGGCAGAACTACGAAGTGTTTTTCGGCTGAATTCAGATGAAACCGTTCTGGTCGCAGGCAGTACTCAGTCGCCGGAAGAACAGATTGCTGTGGAGGTTTACCTGGCAGCCAGAGAGCGATTTCCCAAGCTGCGCCTGATTCTGGTACCACGTCACCAGGAACGTTTTAATGAAGTTGCTGAGCTGGTGATGCGAAAGGGACTCCCACTGATTCGGCGCAGCGATCAGGAGTCGGAAGAGGCTGGGGCGGTCTTACCGTTTTCGACTACCCAGGCACCTGCGATTGGGCTGCTGGATACGCTGGGAGAATTAAAATCCTGCTGGGGATTGGCTGATTTCGCGTTTGTCGGGGGTAGCCTGACAAAACGTGGTGGACAAAATATGATCGAACCGGCAGGATATGGTACCGCCTTGATGTTGGGGCCGAATACCTGGAATTTTAAGGATGTGGTCGACGCCCTGCTGCAACATCAGGCTGCCACGATTGTTCAGGATCAGACTGCATTTCAGGAGACACTGATTCAATGGCTGGAAGACCCACGACTGGCGGAAGATCAGGGATCACGGGCACAACGCTTCGTTTTGGATCAACGGGGAGCAACGCTGCGCACACTGGCTTTGATCTTACCGTTCATTTCGGGAGGAAAGTCGGATTCGCAGGATAAGGCTGCCTGATTCAATCCGGTTTGATGTGCCCGCGTGGACATTTTCAGCAGTGGAACATCCAGAAACATTTTCTAAAACAGAAAGCAGAGCGAAAGCTACTCTTGTTGAGTTTACTCTGGATTTCTACAATTAGGCAAAATCAGTTGATATGAAACGTAAAATGAAAGGCGAGATGTTCTTTCAGGCAGTTCGTTTCATATTTTGAGGTAATGGATCAGGTTCCCGGTGTTGCCCGGGTCCAGGTACGCTCATCATGGCAAAGTATATAGGTGGAGTAACGCATGGCTAATTTTTCGTTCACAAGTGAATCCGTCAGTATGGGACATCCCGATAAAGTCTCCGATCAGGTTTCGGACGGTATCCTGGATGCATTACTTGCTCAAGATCCCTACTCACGTGTCGCTTGTGAGACATTGTGTACCACTGACTTCGTTGTGCTGGCTGGTGAAATTACGAGTAATGCCCAGGTCGATTATGAAAAGATCGCTCGCGACGTGATTCGTGATATTGGTTATACCAGTAATGACATCGGGTTTAATGCCGATACCTGTGAAGTTCTGGTGAAACTGCATCAGCAGAGTGCCGATATTGCCCAGGGCGTGGATGCAGAAGGAGCCGGAGACCAGGGACTGATGTTTGGCTATGCCTGCAATCAGACCGAAGAATACATGCCGGTTCCGATTGCGCTCTCACACCGCATTTTGAATAAGCTCACAGAAATTCGCCAGAATGGAGAAGTAGACTGGTTATTACCTGACAGCAAAAGTCAGGTCACCGTGGATTATGAAGACGGCAAACCTGTGGGAGTCTCCGCTGTAGTTGTTTCCACTCAGCACACAGAAAATGTGTCTCAGGAAGAAATTCATAGATTTGTCACTGAAAAAGTGGTCAAGGAAGTCATTCCAGCCGACTTCTTAAATGATAAAACAAAGTATCATATCAATCCCACAGGTCGTTTTGTGATTGGTGGTCCCCACGGCGATACCGGCCTGACCGGACGTAAAATTATCGTGGACACTTATGGTGGCTGGGGACGTCATGGCGGTGGCGCATTCAGCGGAAAAGACTCTACGAAGGTAGACCGTTCTGCTGCCTACATGGCACGTTATATTGCCAAGAATATTGTCGCTGCCGGACTGGCTGCTGAGTGTGAAGTTCAACTTTCCTACGCCATTGGTGTTGCCGAACCAACCAGCATTTATGTGGATACCAAAGGAACGTCAGTGATACCCGAAGAGAAGATTTCCGAACTGGTCGGAGAACTCTTTCCGCTGAGCCCGCAGGGGATTATTAATCATCTGCAGTTACGCCGCCCGATTTTCAGAAAAACAACCTGGGGTGGTCACTTTGGTCGGAACGATCCCGATTTTACCTGGGAAGCAACTGATAAAGCAGCCGAATTGAGAGACGCTGCCGGATTGGGTAATGAAGTACCCGAGCCTCAATTTGCCATGTCCTGAGCGAATCAGTTCACTCGGATTTTGGCAGGGCAGAACGGAGGATGCTCGATATGAAACAGTCTAAGCAGAATCTTTATCGCCTGGAAAATGAAATGACACGGGGAAAGCTGTCTCTTTTGAGAGGGCTTTCCCCTCTGTTTTTCACAGGCGTCATTGGTGCCGGTGGAGTAGGGCTGTTGCTGTTGCGCGCAGTCGCCTTGATTCAGGTAGAAGACAGCTATTTACCCGTCCTGACCGTCGGCGCTCTGATGTCGTCTCTGGTCGCAGGAAACCTGCTGTTACTGCGACAATTCAGATTGCTCAGGCTCTCAAACAGCCACAAGAGTGGTCTCACATTGGCGCTCGTATTACCTGTTCTGTCTGGAATGCTGGCAGTGTTACCAGAAAACGGTCTCAATCTGATGGGCATCCTGTTTTTCTGCCTGACCTATTTCATGGCTTTTGCCGGGGTACTGGAATGGCTTGACCGGGAAGCAGCGGAACTCGCGGAGAATGATCGATTCAATGATCCCCATCAGGGGTTACCAGCAGCAGATTCAGCGGAGTCCTGCTCTGATGCTGCTGAGTCACAAATATCAGGTCTGACTGAGATCGATGCAGACCGTGAAAAGCGATTTGAGGCTTTACTGACAGAAAACCAGTCTGATATAGAAACGCATTCAGATGACGAGGAACATAGTCATTGTTCACAGTGGATGAATCGCAACTCAGATGAGTCAGGTTTTGAATGCATTGAAGGCGGGGTCCTGGTGCAATTTGAACCACAGCAGAAGACTCGGGTCGTGCATCTCGGTCTTTACCCTCCTTTGAAGGGAAAACTCTCCGTGAACTGCGAGTTTGACCCCGGTTTGCCTGTCCGGACTCGGATCCTGGAAACCCGTGGTTATGGTGTCAGCGTGGAGGTTAAACGCTCTGCCGATCTGGAGCAGGAATTTCAGGCAGTGATGCAATATTGGGTGACCAATCAGGCACTCAATGAGGATGTCGCCTGAAACAGGTCTCCTTTTGATCATCAGGGTAGTCTGGGATATCTGCTGATTTGCAGAACTTATCGGGGAACCGAAATTGAATTAAGTCTAAAATGTGTCAAAATAGGCTTTTAAGTTTGTTTGCAGGACAATGAATCTTGCCTATATTGTACGTTAGCTGGAATTTTCTATATTTCGCTAGTTTCCAATTTTGTGAATCGCTATACTTTGCGGACATTGTTGTCGAGTCTGGTCTGAACGGCCCTCGTCAACAGTCAGTGAGATTTTTATTTCCCTTCTCGCTGCCAGTCTTTATGGCTTTTTTGGTTACTAATGCGAAATCGTTTTGGTAATCAGTTAGTGCATCTGCATTTGACGCAGAATCTCTCAAACTGAGATTCTGTATTCAATGGAATTGTGCTGCATCACGATCGGACTCGTGTTGAAAGGAGGTCGAGCTCTGTCTGTTCGGCAAGCTTGACTCAAACTGAATAAGGATGTCAGGATTATGCACAAGATGTCTTTGAAACTTCAATCAAAAAATCAGGTCGATTCAACGGATCTGGAATCCGTTCTGGATGCATCCGGGTTGTTAAATCAACAGCGGGATCAGCTACCTGAGACAAAAAAAATAGAGAGCAAGCGTGGTCGCCAGGTGATTAGTCAAAGAACTAATTCATTGTTGGGAGTACAAATTGTTTCGAGTGGATCGTATGTACCCGACAATGTCGTTACGAATCACGATCTGCAGGAGCGTTTTGGATTTGACCCGGAATGGATTGAACAACGAACGGGGATTCTGGAACGTCGACATGCCCCGCCAGAAATGGCAACCAGTGATTTATGCTACGAGGCGGCACTGAAAGCGATTCGTGCGGCCCGTGTCAGTCCGGAAGACATCGACCTGCTGATTGTCGGTACGTTTACACCGGATTTTCAATGTCCTTCCGTTGCCTGCCTGGTGCAGGATCGCTTAGGACTGGATGCCCCTGCCATTGATCTACAGGCTGCCTGTGCAGGTTTCATGTATGCTCTGGTGACCGCGGCCCAGTATGTCGCGACAGGAAACAGTAAACTGGCGCTGGTAATTGGTGGTGACTGCAACAGCCGTATTGTCAATCCGGAAGATCGCCGCGTGGCGCCGTTGTTTGGTGATGGTGCCGGTGCTGTCCTGCTGTCAAAAGGAGATCCCCATCAGGGATTGACGTGCTATCAGACTGGCTCTGATGGCAGTGGTTGCTCTCTGCTGGATCGTCCGTCCGGTGGAACCCGTAATCCTGCCACAGCCGAAGATATTGCTGCAGGTCGTCATTTTCTGAATATGGATGGCCGCAGTGTCTTCAAGTGGGCCGTCAGAACGGTTGCCGATTCTATTGATCTGATGCTGACCAAAACAGGTATGAGCGTGCATGATGTCGACCTGTTCCTGATGCATCAGGCCAATATCCGAATTATTGATTCTGCCTGCGAACAGTTAGGAATTCCCCGCGAGAAGGTCTTTAACAATCTCGACCGTTATGGGAATACGTCCGGCGGATCGATTCCCATTGTGTTGGATGAAGCGTTTCAATCGGGGCGGATTAATCGCGGCGATACCATTCTCCTGAGTGGTTTTGGTGCCGGACTTGCCTGGGGCACAGGCTTGTTTCGCTGGTAGATTTTTCACCTTGTTCCGCTGGTTTCAATTGATTCCACCAGCGGTTGTCTGCCCGCGCAGCCTGGTGATTTCCCTGCAGGCTTACTCGGGGTCTGTCGTCTCTTTTGCATCCTGCTGTTCCCCGTCAGCTGTTGTATTCGAAGTTACCGGGCGTTCTATCACGGGTTCGCCTGCTTTGGCAACACCTGCCAGCGGAAGCTCATTGGCGGTATCCGCTTCTTCTTCCGCATAGTAGACGTGATCAATAGGGGTGCCATCATCACACTTCCTCAGCAGGAAATAGATCACGGTATTGGCCGACCAGAAAAAACTGATCACAAAACCGGAAAAAGTGATGTTGAGGATCGATCCCCAGCCCATGGAAATGGAAGTCGCCAGGGTCGTCTGCCCCTGGTTAAACAGCTGAAATGCCTGCTCGCTGCCCATACCCCAGCTGACGCCCCAGAATGCCAGGCGCGAGACCAGTTGCATCAATAGTGCGACAAAAAACAGGCAGGCGGCTCCATAGCAGAGTGTGACCAGCACCAGCCACAGAAAATACCAGATCCGCCCGAAAATATAGCTGAAGATGCGGCTTAAGCCATCGAAGCCATCGCTGTCTTCCACACTGATGGTGGTCATCATCAGAGGCCAGCCAGCCAGAGTCACCAGCAGGATCAGGCTCATTACGAAAGCAAACAGAAAAGCCAGTCCCCACAGCAGGCTGACGATCACTCCCCCGGCACTGGGGATATTGCCTAACAGTCCGATCAGCAGACAGAGGACCCAGAAGAAACCCATGCCCGCAAACGGGAGCAGGGGGGCACTGACCAGCGAGAGGATGCGTTTCAGTGAAAAACTTAATGCCGCCCGGATACCGATATGATCATCCTGCGCAAACTGAATCGCGGCAATCCTGGTGATGGCACCGCCGAATACCGCCCAGACGATAATCGCCCACAGCAGTTGTGTGGTGGCATAGGCCAGCATGCTCCAGCTGGCACCGGTTTCAAACAGGGTCAGAACCGGGTTGGTGAAATAGGACATCGGTTCCAGCAGGGTGGTGCCCCGGATCAGGTTGGCCAGTCCAGGCGGCTGTTCTGGCTCCGGGATCAGTCCCTGTTGAGGAGAATGTAAAAATAGATCGGAATTTCGCGGAGGAAATTCAATCCTTTGATGGACAAGAGCCGAACGACTGCTTGCGGGTTGCTGAGGTGCGAACGGGAGTTTATTAAACAGTTGATTACCCAGCATGAGCAGCAGGATCGCTGCTGCGGCCAGCAGGATTTTCTGGAAATCGACAGCCAGTCGAAATACCCGAAACAGGTTCAGCCAGGGAAACAGTGTTTTGTAAGGAACTGGTTCGGTAATCAGTGCAGGTTTTTGATTCATCATCGTCAGAGTGAATATCCAGATGCCCAGAGATGAGAGAGATGCCCGATTGACAACATTCTGTATTTCAAAATCCGTAACAGAAAGACCGTCAATCCCTCTATTTGCATTCAGATTGAGATTGTGTGTTTCCAGGTCAATTTGATCTCAGGTTATGGAATCCGAACACACTCGCTCCGTCTGACACAAACTAGAGGCGTATTATAGACAGACCGGCTGAGTTGATGCTATCGTAGACAGGATATCCCGACCATTTCAGCTGGATTTTACCGGCTCGCCGATGAGCGGTTCTTGTACTGAAACTTCCTGATTTTGCGTTGTCTTTCTCGCAGCAGGAGTAGTACAGGTCTGGTAGATCAGGGGAATCGCCAGCAGCGTGATTGTGGTCCCTGCAATCAGGCCGCTGACAACAACCCGCGCCATGGGAGCCTGCAGTTCGCCTCCTTCACCCCAGCCCAGGGCAATCGGGATCATGGCCAGGACCGTCGTGAGCGTGGTCATCAGAATCGGTCGGAAACGGCGTGTGGCTGCCTGGATGATCAGCTGGTTCACCGGTCTCTCCGGAAATCTTCGTCGGAGCTGGTTAATATAATCAACGAGCACGATGGCATTGTTGACTACAATTCCTGATAGAACCACGATGCCGATGAATGACTGCACATTTAAGGTGGTGTCTGTAAAGACAAAGACCCAGATCACGCCCATCATTCCCAGCGGAACCGCAAACAGAATGTAAAACGGATCGCTCAAAGATTCATACTGCGAAGCCATGATCATGTACATCAGAAGAATCGCCAGAATAAAACCCTGTTTCAGCGCGGTGAAACTTTTCTGCTGTTCTTCCCAGTCGCCTGCGACACTGACAGAAAAACCGGAGGGAACCTGGATGGCACTCAGGTTTTCTTCGAGCTCAGGGACAACACTGCCCAGGTCGCGCCCCTCGACATCGGCAAAGACTCTCAGGATTCTCTGTTGATTCTGGCGTTCAATGACAACGGGTGCATCATTGGCTTGAAAGGTGAGCATATTTTTCAAAGGAATCGTGCGACCGGTTGCTGTTGTTACACCCACCTGTTGTACGTCATCCATCTGATCGCGGTCTTCCGCCCGCAAACGGACGACGACGGGAAATTCATCGCCTTCCTCACGATAGAGCGTGGCTTCGGTCCCGCGGATGGTCGTTTCCAGAGTTTGCGCGATATCCTGCACACTGATTTTGAGCAGACCCGCTTTTTCACGATCGATGGATGCGGTCAGTTCAGGCCGTTGATCCGAAACCTCTGCTTCCACATTGATCAGACCGGGCGTCTGCTTCATAACAGAAACGACCTGGTCGACAATCTGTTGCGCGGACTGCAGGTTGTGGCCGGCGACCTGTACGACCAGATCTCCACCGCCTCGTCTCCCGATCATCCGCATCAGCATCATTTCTGTTTGTGCTTTCACCTGGACTTTCATGCCGGGAATTGGGCCGATTGCATCGTCAAGCGCTTTGCGGATTTCTTCGATTCCCCGTTCGCGTTCACCGCGGGGTTGCAGTTGGAGTCTTAAAGTCGTGCGATTCCACTGATCTGCGTCATCGGCACTATCACCGATAAAGGAAGCAATTGCGATCGCTTCGGGCACTGCTTCAATCGTCGCCTGTTCCAGAATACGTGTCTGTTGATCCAGTTTTCGGAGCTGAATCCCGGCCGCCATTCTCGAGAAGACGTTGATGGCGGCTTCGTCTGTTTTCGGTAAAAATTCTGTTTTGACATGGGGAATCAGACCCAATGTGGTCGTAAAACAGAGTAACAGCAGGAAGCCGGTGAATGTGGCGTGTTTCAAACTGAACTTTAAAATTCGTTCGTAGACGCGCTCCAGTTTTAACAGGATCTGATAGTTCAGGTGGTGGAAACCATCGATCAGCTTGAACCAGTAACGGGTCCAGCCTGTATGCGGTGTCGATGCCTGTTCCGGGATCCAGTAAGCACTCATGACCGGTGTCAGAGTCAGACTGGCAAACAGCGAGCAGACCAGAGAAAAGGAAACCACCCACGCCAGCTGATGCAGCAGGATACCCGTTGTACCATGGATAAAGATCAGGGGCAGAAAAATGATCAGTGTTGTCAACGTACTGGCGATGATCGCAGAGGAAACTTCTTCAGTCCCTTCAATGGCCGCCGTTTTGGGGTCCAGACCTTCTTCCCGTTTCCGGAAAATGCTTTCCAGCACGACAATTGAATTGTCAACCAGCAGTCCCACTCCCAGAGCCAGCCCGCCGAAGGAAATAATATTCAAAGTAAATCCCTGAAAATAAATCAGGGTGAATGTCGCCAGGACTGAGAGAGGCATACAAACGCCGATCACCAGTACGCTGCGGAAACTGCGCAGAAAGACAATCAGTACCAGAATGGCCAGCCCCATACCGTACAGCGCGGCTTCCTGAATATTGGTGATCGATTGTCGAATGTATTCCGAATTATCCACGCGAATGGTGAGCTTCATGTCAGGCAGCGATTTGTTGACCCGCTCGACCTGCTTTTGTACCTGGTCACTCACGCTGATCGTATTCGCACCCGACTGCTTATACACGTACAACAGGATACCGGGCTGTCCGTTCATACGCGTCAGCTCAGTCCGTTCTTTCTCACCGTCGACGACTTCGGCGATGTCCCGTACATGAACTGTGGCACCCGCCTGTTCACGGACGACCGTGTTTTCAATCTGATCCAGGCTGGTAAATTCCCCCTGGCTGCGGATATGCAGATTGAGATGGCCTTCTTCATAATTACCGGCGGGCTGGTTGATATTCTCCTGTTTCAGAGCATTGATGACTTCGTTGACGCCCATGTTGAGCGATTCAAGCTTGCTGCGATCCAGGTTGATCTGAATCTCGCGTTCAATCGCGCCCCGCATGCGGACCCGGGCGACCCCTTCCAGCTGTTCAAACTGCGGGATGATCTGATTTTCCGTCAGGCGTGTGAGTGTGATCGGGTCCAGATCGCTGTTCAACCCGAGATACAGAATGGGGCGGTCCGCGACATCAAAATGGCGGATGTAAGGGTCTTCGGCTCCCTCGGGCAGCTTGTTTCTCAGCTTGTTCAGCGAGTCACGTACTTCGTTGATCGCCAGATTCAGATCAGTGCCCCACTGAAACTGCAGGCGGACGGTACTGCTGCCTTCCATGCTGCTGCTGAGAATATTCTCAATGCCGGAAACAGAACTCAAATTCTGTTCAATCGGGCGGGTGATCTGTTTTTCTGCCTCGTCGGGCCCCGCGCCTTCATAGATCGTGATCACGCTGACGCTGGGATTCTGAATGTCAGGCATCAGGTCCACAGCCAGCTGTGATAAAGAAACCCCGCCCAGCATGATCAGCACCAGTGAGGACATCAGGGTTGTAATCGGACGCTGAACTGCCAGTCGAGTCAGGGACATAGTGGATTTCTCAGGTTTTTATGATCTACTGTTGAACCAAATGATCATCCTGATCACAAATTAGTTTTCTGTGGTAACGGGGAGGGTGTTTGAATCACCTGATCCATGGGCACTTCTACTGGTGTGACGGTCTGTCCTTCGTCGACCATTCGATTACCCAGGGTAATCACCAGGTCTTCCGGTTTGAGCCCCGATAGAATTTCGACGAGTTCGCCGTCATTGATCCCGGTTTCAATGTTTCGTCGTTCAGTGATGGGGGGATTTCCGCCGATGATGAAAACTGCGGAACCCGGGCCATCTTTTCTGCGAGTCAGCGAGGCAATGGGCAGGACGCTGGTTTTGTGGTGATGTTCAAAGACAATCTGCACGCGGGCATGCATTCCCGGTTTCAGCGCGAAGTCCGCATTCGGAATTTCGATATGCACGGCGGCGGTTCGGGTCTGCGGATCAAGTACCGGTGCTTTTCGTTTCACATGGCCCGTAAAGGTTTTGCCCGGAAATGTATCAACCGTGATCAGTGCTTTCTGTTCCAGTTTGACATCTTCGTAATCTTTTTCCACGATATGCACGATGGTCCGTACATGATCCAGGTTGACAATTTTCATTAAAGGGACATCTGGTTTTGCCAGATCACCCACATCGACCATCCGTTCTGCCAGAAAGCCATCGGTCGGCGCCAGCACTTTATTTTCTCGCAGTCGCAGGCGGCTCTGTTCCAGATCGGATTTGGCCTGTTCCACGCGGGCTTCTTCGAGTTCCGTCTGCGCTTCTTGAATTGCCTTGTTGGCCAGCGCTTCTTCCATCTCCTGTTGCGTGCTGACACCGGATTTCTGCAGAACCAGCAGGCGTTCATACGCCTTTTGAGCCAGTTCCTGGCCAGTGACCTGCGCTTTCAATTGTGCTTTGGCAACGATCAGAGAGGCATCTGCTTTACTGACCAGTTCCTGCAGTTCCGTGTCATTCAATTCCAGAATGACGTCGTTGGCTTTGATCTGATCTCCCACGTCGAACGGGATGGATTTGATGTACCCGCTATATTTTGAGCGGATTTCGACCTGGGAACCTGCTTCGAGGTTACCCACCAGGGTAATCCGTTTCTCGAGAGTCTTTTTTGTAGAGCGGGTGACTTGGACTGCAATGGGGTCAGTCAGGATTTTCGTGGGAGTCGTTTGCGTATTGTTGAGGGAGTGTTCATAAACCAGCCAGCCTGCAATCATGGCTATGGCCGTACAGGCAGGGGCAATCAGTACTTTCATCTTTTCGTTTCTCCGGTTGTGTGAACCGCAGCAGGAGCCTTTGAGCAAACAATTCGTTTACTGATCGAGAATCTTTGATCGCAGACTCGTTCAATAAAAAATCAGTTTGTAAAAGCTCTTGATGTATGACAGCAGAGGGACTCTGTTGTGCAATCGGGCAGGTTGACGGTTATCGTGTAAAGATAAACTTCTGGTTGTTTAAGGCAGGTAAGCTAAGGCAGGACCGATAAATCATTTAAGTTGTCGACTCAGCTCTACTATTAGAACTATATCGGTTAGAGAATTCAAGATGTTTGTCGTTCTCAACGTCTTTGTTTAAATATTCTTTTGTTTATAAAATCACAGGCTGATCTTTCCTGTTCTTATGCCTTTTCTATGCTAAAATCCACTCCAGCCTCTGAATTATGCAACAATGATAAGAAAATATTGATTTTTGACAGTTGGTACAGTTTGGCCAACCTGTGAAATTGCTTTGAGAAGGGAAGAATTATGGATTTAATGAGTACGATTGCCGGTTCCATGATGGAAGGTTTTTTTCCAGCGGGATGGGATCTGACCAAAATCGATCAGTGCATGAGTGCCGATCCCACGACGATTTTAGACCGTCAGTCCTGGTGGCATGCAGGCTTTGAGCCTGTCCTGTGCGGGAGCGTGACTGATTTCGATACGATGTTGGGTCATGAGATCGCTTTAACGATTAAGCAGTCTAGAGATGCTGGTCAAAAGCTGGCGTTGATTCTGCCCGTAGGCCCGATGGGCATGTATCGCTGGGCTGTGTACTTCCTCAAAGAATGGGGTGTATCCTGCGACCATGTGTATGGCTTCAATATGGATGAGTGGAGCGATGCGGACGGAAATACACTGCCTCCCACCAACCCTGGGGCGTTTCAGTACGCTATGGAGCAGGCTTTTTATGGTCCTCTCGGTGACTTGACGGTTCCCGAGAACCAACGTCACTTTGCGACTGCCGAGACTCTTCCCACTTATGCAGAAAAAATTGGTGAGTTGAAATCAGCGGGTGCGAAACTGGGGGTCATTTTCGGTATCGGACGTGTCTGTCATATCGCATTCTGGGAACCTCACTTCGCCGGAGAATTCAATTCCGAGGAAGAATGGAAAGCACAGACACATCGCATCGGTGCCAAGCTGCATCCTTTAACAATTGAGCAGAACGCTGTGACGAGCTTTAAAAGCCGCACCACTCTGGTTCCCGCGTATGCCAATACGATTGGTCCCGGTTGTTTTCTGCAGGCCGACAAGATTATCGGTGGCTGTGACGGCATCTTCTCGCGGGGTATGCAGTGGCAGGGGATGAGTGTCTGGATGACGTTACGACATGAACCCTCCAGTTGGATTCCGTCTACCTACATGACGACTCAACCCGGGCGCCTGATTATTCTGGACGAACTGGCCGGTCCACTCGTAGCGGAGTGTAATTAAACCGTTCACAACAAACACAAAAGGCAGCTCGAAGTCTGAGTTCGAGCTGCCTTTTTTTATTTTATCTGAAGTGGTGGATCAGCGAACTTAACCTGCTGTCTGCTCCAGAACCGATTCATGCACATAAATCGGCAGTGGTGGTTTGTAGTGAATCGACAACGCGATCGCATCGCTGGGACGGCTGTCAATCTCGACCAGTTCCCCATCCTGTTCCACTCGCAGGACGGCATAGTAGGTGTGGTCTTCCAGGTGCGTGATCACGATATCTTTTAAGATGCCCCCCAGGGATTCGATGGTATTCTTCAACAGGTCATGCGTGAGCGGACGCTGGGGGGAAAACTCCTGATTCACACGGCGGTCAATCGTGGTGGCTTCAAAGATCCCAATCAGGATCGGGAAGACACGCTCGCCCTCGACTTCGCGCAGGTAGATCACCTGCTGATCACCGATCTCGCTGATAATAATGCGAGATAACTCCATTTCCACTAACAAGAGAGCCTCCTCAGGTCAGACAGGGAATTCACTGCAAACCAGATTCTATAGAGAGAGTTAAAACTGAAATACCTGTGATTTTGAACTTATTATACACCGTTTCCGAGCAGGACAACAGATTCTATATCAAATCGTGAACCATGTCGGGCCACGAATCTTTTCAGGTCTGATAAGACACTATTTTCCCTCGAGTTCATCGATGGTTTTGAGAACGCTCTGCAGCTGTTTCTGATTTCCTGACAGAGTCTCCTGCACCCCTGCCACAACATCCGCGGGGGCCCGATCAACAAAGTTCTTATTGGCCAGTTTCTTTTCGCTGGTGACGATATGTTTCTCAAGCTTTTCGGCTTCGCCCCGCAGACGCTCTAATTCTGCTTCCAGGTCAATAATGCCTTCCAAGGCGATGAAACCATCGACATCGTTGAGAGAAAACGTAGCAGACCCGCTGGGACGTTTGACATCCGCGCCCGCTGATTCCAGCAATGTTTTCGCCAGGTTATCGAACTGTCCGGCCACATTCTGCATATCATCGGCAACGCTGGATTCACAACGCAGGAAAAGTTGCAGTGGCGTTGCCGGTGAAATTTTATAGACGGCACGAATATTTCGCACAGCGACAATCATCTCCTGCAGGCGCTCAAACCGTTTTTCCAGCTGCGGGTCCTGCCAGTCTTTCGGTGGCTCCGGCCAGTCAGCAATCATGATGCTTTCTGCCCCTTGTTCCGGGGTGAAGAGTCCCCGTTTCGGAGCAATCTCATTCAATCGCTGCCAGAGTTCTTCGGTAATGAAGGGCACGAAAGGCTGCAGCAGCCGCAGCAGGGCATCGAGAACCCCTACCAGAACGCGCTGCGCTGCCGGTTTCTGTTCTTCATCCCACAGACGGGGCTTGATCATTTCCAGGTACCAGTCGCAGAATTCATTCCAGGTGAAATCGCGGATCGCGCGCGTGGCCACATCAAACTGGTAGCGACTTAATACGGTGGTCATTTCTTCTGCAACCGTAGAGAGCCGACTGAGAATCCAGCGATCTTCCATTTTCAGGTCTGACTCCTGAAGCGGAGCAGGGGTGTAACCTTCCAGATTCAGCATGGCAAAGCGACTGGCGTTCCAGAGTTTGTTACAGAAGTTTCTGCCATACTCAAAACGCTCACTGACGATGCGGGCGACCTTTTCGCCGGGATCCGGGTCAAACCAGGGACTCGTATACTGATACGATTTTCCACTCTTGGGGAATTTAATGCGTGGTTTTGCGCCGCCGGAGGGAGTCGTTGTCTGATGCTCCAGAGTTTGAGGCACGACTTCACCGGTTTCCGGGTCTTCATAACCCACCGGGAGGCGGACGTCCTGTGTTTCTCCTGCGAATGAAGCAATCGTAAACCGGACCGCATCGACACCGTATTTGTCAATCAGATCCATAGGGTCAACGCCGTTGCCTTTGGATTTGGACATGGTCTGCCCGAAACCGTCCAGGATTTTAGGGTGGATGCAGACATGTTTGAAGGGAATGTCTTCCATGTTATACAGGCCCGTCAGTACCATGCGGGCCACCCAGAGGGTAATAATATCGCGGCTGGTGACCAGTACGCTGCCCGGATAGAAATAATCGAGGTCCGGATTCTTGTCCGGCCAGCCCAGCGTGGCATGCGGCCAGAGTGCACTGCTGAACCAGGTATCCAGGACATCTTCATCCTGGGTCAACTTATGCGCGACTCCCAGTTCATCACCTGTCAGATCCGTCTCACTGCAGATCAGCCAGCAGGTATCTTCATCGTTGCGACGATAATCCACATCATAGCGATCGCCAAATGCCAGCTTCAGGTCATCTTCAGAACAGGTATCACAGTACCAGATGGGAATGCGATGTCCCCACCAGAGTTGACGGCTGATACACCAGTCGCGCTTTTCTTTGAGCCAGTCCAGATACGTTTTGGAGTAGCGGCTGGGAAAGAATCGCACGCGACCATCCTCAACAGCATCAATGGCAGATTGCGCGAGTGTATCCATTTTGACGAACCATTGATCGGAGAGATAAGGTTCGATGGGAGTTTTCGAACGATCACTGTGTTTGACAGGAATCTGTCGGTCTTCGACTTCGATAAAGAAACCCAGTTGGTCCATATCTTCCACGACTTTTTTACGAGCCGCGTAACGATCCAGGCCTTCATACGCGCCGGTCGCGTCGTTCATCGTGCCGTCCGGGTTCAGAATATTGATCTGCTCCAGATCATTTCGTAATCCGCAGGCATAGTCGTTGGGATCATGCGCGGGAGTCACTTTGACGGCTCCGGTCCCCAGATCTTTATCCGCCAGCAATGCATCCGCAATAATCGGGATTTCGCGCCCGTTTAACGGAATGCGAACCAATTTGCCGACCAGGTGTGTATAACGTTCATCGGAAGGATGAACGCACACAGCGGTATCGCCGAGCATGGTTTCCGGACGCGTGGTCGAAAAAGAAATCCGTTCGTCACTGCCGACAACCGGATACTGAAAGGTCCAGAACTGGCCGGCAATGTCTTCTGAAAAAACTTCATCGTCAGCCACAGCGGTCTGCAGGAACGGGTCCCAGTTGACCAGGCGTTTTCCACGATAGATGAGATCGTCAGAGAACAGTTTCAGGAAGGTACGGCGGACCGCTTTGGAGCACATGTCATCCAGGGTAAACCGTGTGCGCTGCCAGTCACAGCTGGCGCCCAGTTTTCTGAGCTGATTCAAAATGCGTTTTTCGTATTGATCTTTCCAGTCCCAGATCCGCTCGACCAGCGCTTCACGACCGATGTCGTGGCGTGTCAGGTTTTCCTCTTCCTTCATACGGCGTTCTACCACCGCCTGAGTGGCAATGCCGGCATGATCGGTTCCGGGCATCCAGAGGGCTTCGTAACCTTGCATGCGTCGCCAGCGGGTGATCAGGTCCTGGACAGTCCCATTGAGGGCATGACCCATGTGCAGTGCCCCGGTGACGTTGGGGAGCGGAATCATAATCGTGTGCTGTTCTTTTTCCGGATTGGGTTCGGCGTGAAAATAGCCTTTCTCTTCCCAGAATTGATACCACTTCTGTTGTGCACTTTCAGGGTTATACTGTTTCTCTAACGATTCGGTCATGATTTCGAGTTGGGTCTTGTGCTTTGAGACATGGTTAAAGTGGAGAATTCGATCTGCCACGAAATAGCTGGTTTTCCGTTACTGACACGAACTATACCAGTTCCGATATCGCAAAAACAGCCATGGCGGGCATTGTTGACGGTCCGGATTTCTGGATTGGGAGTGCATCTCAGCCGACGATCGCGTCAACATGGACACCGGTTAGCCTAAAATCGTTCCTTCATCCTTGTAGAGCTTATATTCGACGCTGTCTGCCAACGCCAGCCAACTGGCTTCGATCACGTTCTCACTGACGCCGATACTGCTCCAGACCTTGTGTTCATCCCGGCTTTCAATCACCACACGCACACTGGCGGCGGTACCCTCTGCGGAGTTGATTACGCGGACCTTGTAATCAACCAGATGCATTTTTTCGAGGGCAGGGTAAGCAGGGCAGAGGGCTTTTCTGAGAGCCGTATCCAGAGCATTCACCGGACCGTCACCTTCGCCCACCACATGCTCCTGCTGGCCGTTGACGATTAGTTTGATGGTCGCTTCCGTGAGCGGTTCGTGGGTATTGTCGGACTCTACATTCACGCGATAATGGATCTTTTCGAAATGTGGTTTGAAGGTCCCGGCGACTTTCTTGACCAGCAGATCGAAGGATGCTTCCGCGGCTTCAAACTGATAGCCTTCGTTTTCCAGATCCTGCACTTTTTCTAGAATCCGGGTGAGCAGTTCCGGATCGTTGTCGAGCTGCATCTTAGTTGTTTTAGCGACGATGTTGGAGCGACCTGACAGTTCACTCACCAGCACTTTGCGTTCATTGCCGACAACTTCCGGTTCGATATGTTCGTAGCTGCGTGCAATGCGGTTGACGGCATGCACGTGCATGCCCCCTTTGTGAGCAAAAGCACTGCTGCCGACAAAAGGCTGGCCGGAGCGGAAATTCATGTTAGCCAGTTCATATACATAGCGCGAAAGTTCGGTCAGGTGATGCAGCTTGCTGTCCAGTAAAACCGAATACCCCTCTTTTTTCGTTACCAGATTAGCGATCACGCTGATCAGGTCGGCATTGCCACAGCGTTCTCCAATCCCGTTGATAGTACCCTGAACCTGGATGGCGCCGTGTTCGACCGCCGCCAGTGAATTGGCAGTCGCCAGATCGCAGTCGTTATGGCAGTGAATTCCCAGTGGAACGTCCACTTCTGATCGTACCAGATCGACGTATTTCGTGATGACTTCGGGCAGGCTGCCGCCGTTGGTATCGCAGGGGATGACGATATCTGCTCCTGCGTCGGCTGCTGCTTTGATGGTTTTGAGTGCATATTCCGGATTGGCGCGAAAGCCATCAAAGAAATGTTCTGCATCGTAGATGACTTCTCGTCCGCATGATTTGATAAAGCCGACCGAATCGGCAATCATCGCCAGATTCTCTTCGAGTGAGACCCGCAGGACTTCAGTCACATGCAGGTCCCAGGTTTTACCGACAATCGTCACCACGGGGGCCTGTGAGTCACGCAAAGCCTGCATGCCGACATCGTCTTTGGCTTCGATCTCTTTGCGGCGGGTCATGCCAAATGCGGTCACTTTGGCGTGCTTCAGATCCATTTCCGCGACACGCTGGAAATATTCAGTGTCTTTCGGATTCGAAAGGGGGTAGCCGCCTTCAATGTAATCGAAACCCATCTCATCGAGCTTTGCGGTAATCTGCAGCTTATCCTCCAATGAGAAGTTCACGCCTTCTCCCTGGCTGCCATCCCGCAAAGTGGTGTCATACATCTGAATTCGGGCCATCGTCGGGGCTTTCTTTTCTGTTTAATAAAGAGATTGACTCTTGTTTTTCTATCTGCTGCTATTCTTTTCAGGCAATACCGGGGCAATGCTTGATCTGTCCTGGTCTACATAACAAAAAAACCTCAGGTTGTGACCTGAGGTTATGAAAATCTGTTAAATTGGTAATGATCCTCAAGTCATTGGGAGTCTGAAATTTCGCAAATAATAATAATGCCGCTGATGCAGACAATATTTGAGACAGACAACATAGACCAGAGAGCCTTCTATTGAGTTGGTACTATTAATCACAAACAGCCAATGGAAAGATCATAAGCAGCAGGGGAGTAGGAGTCAAACCAAAAGCTGATTTGACCTTGTTTTCAGGTCAAATTCCCGATGAAGCAGAGAATAGCAGAAGTTTAAACGAACTCTTCTTCGTATTCTTCTTCGCCGAAATCGTCTTCGAACTGGTTTGACTTCACGGCTTCCCATTCATCCATGGTGTATAAAACTTCACGTGCCTGTGAGCCATTATATTCACCCACGATGCCATCTTCAGCCATGTAATCGATCAACCGGGCACCACGTCCATATCCAACACCCAACGCACGCTGCAGGAGTGAGACGGAACCGCGACCTTCACGGATGACTACTTCGACTGCTTCGTCGTACAAGCTGTCTTCTTTCCGGTCCGAGTCGCCGCCATTATTTTTCTTGGAATTGGCTGCGGTGATTTGCTCCAGTTCCGGACTGTATTCGGGAGCCATATCGCTGAAGAAGTCGATTACGCGTTCGATTTCTTCATCACTGACATACGCGCCCTGGGCACGGGTCAGTTTACTGGTCCCGGGAGCCAGATACAGCATGTCACCATTGCCGAGCAGGGCGTCTGCACCGTTTTCATCCAGAACCACACGACTGTCGCCGCGACTAGCAACCTGGAACGAAATACGTGCAGGCAGGTTTGATTTAATCAGTCCGGTAATGACATCAACGGTTGGTTTCTGAGTAGCCAGAACCAGGTGAATTCCGACAGCACGAGATTTCTGTGCCAAGCGAATAATATGCGCTTCCACGTCTTTACCAGAGGTCATCATCATGTCGGCAATTTCATCGGCAACGATCACGATCGAAGGCATTTTCTCCGGCATCTGCAATGCTTCTTCCGATTCAGGATCGATGCCAGCCAGGTCCAGAATTTTATCCTTACCCAGTTTGTTGAAGCTTTCGATGTTTCTTGATCCACAGCGGGCAAGTAGATCGTAGCGTTCTTCCATCTTATCGACGGCCCACGCCAGTACGGCTTCCGCTTTTTTCATATCGGTGATGACGGGATGCATCAGATGCGGAATGCGTTTGTAACCGCTTAATTCCACCATCTTCGGATCGATCATCAACATTTTGACTTCGTTAGGGGTGCGGGTCATCAACAGTGAAAGAATCAATGTATTGAGACAGACACTTTTCCCGGTTCCGGTTCGACCAGCGATCAACAGGTGAGGCAACTTAGCCAGATCGGCCGTCAGGGGGTGACCGCTGACATCTTTACCCATGAACAGAGGAATGCGACTGTGTTCTGCTTCATCGGAGCAGGCTTCGATCAGTTCTTTCAGACGGACCATGACCTGTTTGTCGTTGGGAACTTCAACGCCGACCGTATTTTTTCCTGGAATGGAAGGCACCACCCGGACAGAAGGGACACGTAAAGCAACGGCCAGATCATGAGCCAGAGCGGTGACTTTGGCAACCCGCAGTCCCGGTTTCAGATTCAATTCGAATAAGGTTAATACCGGACCGGTATCGATTTCAGAGACTTGAATATCAAGCCCGAAATCAGCAAAAGTATTTTCGAGGATTTCAGCCGCTTCTTCCGCCTTTTTGGCTAACATTTCGAACGGAAAATCTTCCGCTTCTTCCAGCAGTTCTAAGTCGGGTAGTTTATAAGAGCTGTTTTTTTTTTGCTCGATCGGCTGAGACGGTCGCGCCAGACGAATTCCCGCCGGCGGATTGACCTTGATGGGCTTGCGCTTTTTAGGTTTTACTTTCGCTTTAGGAGCGGCGACGACTTCTTCTTCGTACTCGTCTTCCTCTTCTTCAGCGACGATTTCTTCTTCCTCTACATATTCTTCTTCGTCTGCCTCTGCTTCTGTTTCATCCACTTCAGCCGATTCACGACTCAAGGCTTTGAAAGGAAAGGTGAGGCAGGAAAAAAAGAGACGAACGGGAAGCGTATCTGCAGTCAGTAAGAGTCCTGCCAGAAACATCGAGGTCAGCAGGATCAATGAGCCAGCGATCGAAAATCGGGTTTCCAGTAAAGAAAAACCAAGCGCGCCAATATACCCGCCACTGCCAATCAGTGGGGTCGCATTGTTTTGTCCCAGCATCATCTGGCTGGCGATACAGAGTGAAATCAGAATCAAAGCCAGGCCGATGAGTTCGACGAAGACTCCCGAGTTCTGCTGGCGCGAAAACATGCGCATGTCGACTACGATTAACGCCATGAAGATTCCCCAGGCACCGATACCGAAACTGGTTCGCAGGTAATGGGCAATTTGAGCGCCGGAGTCGCCACACAGGTTTTGTGCGACATCACGGACAGGGAAGACGAGTTGCGCAGGGGGATCGGCGGGGTCGTAGCTGAACAGGCTCAGTCCAAGAAAGACTGTCGCTGCCAGTAATCCCAGCGCGATTAAATCTGTTTTGAACCGTTGAATGTCGATCATGCTGACCAACCTGCAAATCTATGTTTGAAATTTCGGATTGTATATTCAAAGGAGAATCAACAGCGCGCAAAGCGGACGCAAAAAGGTGGTTACTTTTTTGTGGGATAAACCAGAAAATTCGTTCGAATGAAAAATAGTTCCCGTCTGCGATGAAAACCCAAGAACATCAACAGACGGGAATATTTTCACGACCAGTGTCTCAATGGGGGGGCATTGAGACGTACCAAACAAAAGTATGGATTCATGTAAATGTTGATTTCCTTAACTACTCAAACCTATCACACAAACTGAAGGGAGGTCGAAAAAAGTCAACAAACGATGTTGTGTTTTTACCACACGCGTCAGTGCGGTTCGGGTTAGAACAGTCAGAGGAAGTGTTAAGGAATTCACCGCACCGATTTTGACGGTTGAGCGGAATCGACAGGTTTTGACCAGTTTCCCGGTTTCCTGCAGCGTGCTGTTGAGGCGGGGCTCTGTGGGCAGTCGGTTTAGCTGCCTGCCAGATGCTGTTGAATCCAATCAATCAGCGAATCTGCCACCTGGGTCTTTTCGCCCGAGTAAGTCGCCACAATCTCCTGGCTCTGGTCGATGACTTCCACGAAGTTTTCAGAGGACCCGATGGCACTCACACTGTTCAGCACGATCGCATCACATTTTTTACTGTAGAGTTTGCGAACGGCATTGAAGCGGGCATCCTGAGATTCCAGCGCGAAGCCCATGACCCAGCGACTCCCTTTCTGGGTTCCCAGTTCTGCCAGAACGTCGATCGTTTCAATCAGTTCCAGGGTGATGGCTTCGCCGGTTTTAGCGATTTTACCGGGTTTGCGGGTTTTGATGCGATAGTCGCAGACCGCGGCAGTGCCGATCACACCATCACAGTTGGGGAACAGTTTTTCGCATTGCGCGAACATCTCATCCGTAGTCTCGACCTGATAAATCTCACATCCCGCAGGGGGATTAATGGTGACCGGGCCTGAGACCAGCGCGACTTCATGGCCAGCAGCAATGGCGGAACGCGCCAAAGCGTATCCCATCTGCCCACTGCTCGCATTGGACAGATAGCGAACATCATCCAGATATTCTCGTGTAGGACCGGCTGTGATCAGGATTCGCATTTGGGGATCAATCAAAGGGAGAAGTTCGAAGCAGGGCAGTACCGTTTCGAATTATCCCAGTAGTTCTTCGATTCGGGTTAGTATCTCTGCGGGTTCTGCCATCCGTCCTTTGCCGATGACACCGCAACTCAGCCAGCCTTCACCTGGTTCGACGATCTGAATTCTGTCTTCCTTAATCTGTTGCAGATTACGCTGAACCGATGCTTTGGCCCACATATCAGCGTTCATAGCCGGTGCCAGAAGTATCGGAGAGGTGCAGGTCAGCGTCAGCGTGGAAAGTAGATCATCCGCAAAACCATGCGCCATCTGAGCGATCACGTTGGCAGTTGCCGGCGCGATGACAAACAGTTCGGCTCTTCTGACCAGGCCAATATGCTCCCCCTGAAAATGCTCCCGGGGGGAAAAACCATCCTGGTAGACCGGGCGGCCCGTGAGGGCTTCAAAAGTGGTCGCACCAATGAATTTCTGCGCGGCATGTGTCATCACGACGCTGACGGCTGCCCCTTTCTGCACCAGTTTACTGGCGAGGTCAGCCGTCTTGTATGCGGCAATTCCTCCAGAAACACCTAATAGAATTTCACGCCCCTGCATGGGTTTGTTTGCGGTGCTCATGGTTCTGAATCAGTGCGTTAGACCAGATCTTCCAGGCTGGGACCTGCATCGTCATATTCGATGGCATCCAGCGGGCTTCCATCGTCTGTGACCGCTACTTCACCAGATTGATCGAGATAGATTTTGTCTTCCATAATTTCCTGGACCACAATTTCCATGTGGTTTTTGGTCTGCATCTCCACCAGTGGTCGCGCGCCTCGGTTCAACGCGACGATGCGTTTTTGGATGAGTGAAGACAGTTTGAAACGTCCGCCGACTTTGTTGACGATTTCTTCTTCTTTAAATTCTTCCAGCATTAATTTCTTGCTCCCGTTGTTTCAGGATGGTGCCAATTTCTGTGACAGCACGTTCCAGATCGTCATTGATAATGACATGACTATAATATTGGGCCTGCTCCAGTTCCTTGCGAATTGTTGCCAGCCGTTTCTCGATCACTTCTTCTGATTCGGTTCCCCGATTGCGGATGCGTTTTTCATATTCTTCATCGGAAGAGGTTCTGACGAAGAGCGTAATGGTCTGAGGGAACTGATCGATCAGTTTAAGCGTTCCCTGCACATCAATTTCCAGAAAAGGCCAGCCCCCTTCTTCCGCTGCCCGGCCTACTTCTGATTTTAACGTACCATACCAGTATCCCAACCCATGAACCTGTTCACATTCGAGGAATTCGTTATTTTCCTGTCGTTTCTCAAATTGTTCTGTCGACAGAAAATAGTAATCTTCGCCATCCACTTCCCCTTTCCGACGAGGTCGTGTCGTAGCCGAAATCGCTTTGATCAGCTTGACGGGAGAGTCCTGCATCAGCCGATTGACAATGGTCGTTTTGCCACTGGCCGTCGGGCCGGAAAGCACAACAATCGGAATGTGCGGTGGGATACAGGCTTGGGGTTCAGACACTTGGCAAAGCTCCAGAGTAATCGTTGTGTGGTCTCTCTATTCAATCTCAGTGAGATCAATAATTTTATACTATTCAACGTTCTGGACGTTTTCTCTGATTTTCTCAACAGCCAGTTTCATTTCGATCACGGCATGGGAAATCTCAACATCGTTGGCTTTCGAGCCGATCGTATTAATTTCGCGGAACATCTCCTGCACCAGAAATTCCAGTTTTTTACCCTGAGATGTGTTCGATGAGATAATTGTATCAAATTGCTCTAAATGGCAAGTAAGTCGACTGATTTCTTCGTTGATATCACAGCGATCTGCAAACATGCTGACTTCGCGGATCAGGCTGTCAGGGTCCATTTCGACTTCCTGATCTTTAAGCAGGTCTGTCAGTCGCTGATGCAGACGATCGCGGTAGCTGGTGACGACACGCGGCGCCTTCTCTTTGACTACGGCAAGTTGCTGGCGAATGATCTGATTACTGCTCTCCAGGTCTGCCTGGGCTGATTCCCCTTCTTTCTTGCGAAACTCAGTGAGTTCCTTCAAAGCGCCACGAATGGCCTGTTCAATCAGAGGCCAGTCCGACTCAGGGGTATGCGAGCGTGAGTAATTATCGATTGCTGCACCGGGTAACGTTAACAGACGATCGACGCGATCGGGCAGGGGAGTGTGGCAGACTTCGGACAGGTGTTTGAGCTGTTCCCAGTACTGTTTAATGACTTCTTCGTCCAGCAGGTAATCGCTGGTGCGATCCAGACTGTCAATTCGCAGCGTGAGGTTCACGGTCCCGCGCGAGACTGAGCCGCGAATCAATTTTTCGATCTGGCTTCCCAGTTTGGCGTAGAAGTCCGGGTAACGGGTGGAAACTTTCAGGTAACGATTGTTGACGGTACGTAGTTCCGCATGGACCGAGAGCCGGTCGTTTTCTGCGGTCGCACTTCCAAATCCAGTCATGCCCAGCAGCACAACACACTCTTTTCTGATCTAACAGGAATTATTTGAGGTTTAGAGAACCAGCATCACTTTGCCGAACAAGGGGTTCAGCTGAGTTGACTATTCTGACTTGGGTTGAGATTTGGTTGTCTCAGGTTGAGCAGGAGTTTCCTGTTTTTTGTCTTCTTTAGATTCAGGAGCGGCAGCTTTGGGAGCAGCATCTTTACTGGCTGGTTCAGCCGGCTTGGTTGCTTTCTCTTCAGTTGCTGCAGGCTTTTTCTCTTCGGCGGGTTGTGTCTCTTTTTCAGCGAGGTCTTTGGGAGGTGTGAATTCCGGGCCACCTGCTGGTGTTTCTTCAGTAGCAGGGTTTTCTTCTTTTTTCTCACTGTCGTCAGAGCTGATCTCAGTATCTTCAGAAACGGCACTACCGCCGCTGTATTTTCCGGAACTGGCGCGTGTGGTGATGCCGGAGACACCAGCCAGGATCACCCAGATCACAGCCATGATGATCGTGATTTTCGTGAAGACATCACCGGCTTTGGTTCCCAGTGCACTTTGACCACCGGCACCACCGAAAGCACCGGCCAGACCACCGCCGCGGCCTTTTTGGAGCAGGATGATGATGATCAGAAGGATTCCGAAGAACATCAGAAATGTCATCAGAATGGTAGCAGGATCCGTAATGGCTTCCAGGAACGTCGCAAAAATCATTGTGTCATCCTAAATGGCTTATAATATCTTCTGAACGAGTTGATCGTATCACCCGCAGTTGATGAAGTAAGATCGCCTGCATCATACAGTAATGGCATACGGTCTGTAAATCGATTCTGGAATCGGAGTGTTGTCAAAATGGCAGAAACTCTGGACTATTCTGCGGATAACTCCACAGCAGCCTGAATGATCGGGATAAAGAGTTCTGCTTTAAGGCTCGCTCCCCCTACCAGTGCACCATCGACATTTTCCTGTGAAAGCAATTCTTTTGCGTTATCCGGTTTGACACTACCGCCATACAGAATCCGTGTTGCATCAGCGATTTCTGCAGAATACTGGTCTTTTAACCAGTTTCTCAGGTAGAGATGAGCGGCTTCGGCCTGTTCAGGGCTTGCTGTTAAACCGGTTCCAATAGCCCAGACTGGTTCATAAGCAATGACGATCTGCCCGAAAGCGGCTCCGTCGACGCCTGCCAGGCCACCGGTCATCTGAGTATTGAGCACTGCTTCTGTCTGGTCTGATTCACGTTCACTCTGTAATTCACCCACACAGAGAATCACCTGCAGACCCGCTTCGAGGGCTTTTTTGACTTTGAGATTGATGTCTGCGTCTGTTTCCTTGAGGACATGACGTCGTTCACTGTGTCCCAGAATGACGGAGCGGCAGCCAATATCGGTCAGCATTTCGGTCGCGGTCTCACCTGTGAACGCCCCCGGAGCTTCATGGTAGCAGTTTTGTGCACCATAGCCGACGCCTGAGCCTGTGACGATATCGCCAATGGTGGTCAGGTAGGGGAACGGAGGGCAGACCAGAACTTCAACGGCAGGATTTTCAGATGGCACTTCTGATGCCAGGGCCTGTGCCAACTGTGCACCGGATTCTTTGGTGGTATTCATTTTCCAGTTACCGGCTACAAGGAAGCGACGCATAATTAATCCTGTGATTGAAGTTAAAGTGAATGTTGGTTATGACTGTACGGAACCTGATTTCCCCAGGAATTCAGAGCCATACAAAAGCGAAAAGGAGCCGTGATTGGCAAAATTATTTTCAATCACGCTCTTAAGCTGCAGTCTGAGCTGCTGCATAAGTTATTGAGTCAAACGCAATGATTCAAGGATTTGAGCTGAAAATCCTGAAATGACCCCTGTTTTCACGGAATTCTCATGAATCAGACGAGACAGGGAGCTCGATTGCCGTCATCTGCTACTCCAGAATCCCACTTCGGGGGTAGGAGCCCATCGTTTCCAGGCGAACCACGCGTTTTTCCAGTTCGTTCAGGGTCCGTTTAATATGAGGTTCCTGAACATGGCCTTCAAAATCGATGAAAAACAGGTATCCCGGCTCTTCTCCCCGGAGTGGGAAGGACTCAATCCAGGTCAGGTTTACCTTGTTTTTCTTGAAGATTTGCAGGGTATCAGCCAGAGAGCCAGCTTTATGGGCGATTTGAACCAGGATCGCGGTACGATCTTTACCGGTCGGATCGCAGACTTCTTCGCCGATGACGGCAAAGCGTGTGACGTTGTTGGCATTGTCTTCAATGCCTTCGACGATAATCTGCAGATCGTATTCTACAGAGGCCTGGTGGCTGGCAACTGCGGCGGCACCTGGTTTGGTCGCTGCCAGTTGTGCGGCGGTCGAAGTACTGGTGACTTCATGCAGGTGTGCTTGAGGCATGTTCCGGGAGAGCCACTCGCGGCACTGTGAGAGGGCCTGAGGTTTACTGTAAATCTCGGTGATTTCGCTGCGTTCACAGCGTGCCAGCAGGTTGTGGTGTACAGCGATCAGAACTTCACCACAAATCCGCAACGGAAGTCGGGTGAACATATCAAGTGTGTCAACAACCCGTCCATCGGTACTGTTTTCAATGGGAACCACACCAAACTCGGTGTTGCCCCGGTTAACTTCTTCAAAGACGGCACCAATGGTGTTTACAGGCACCATATCGGCTCCTCCGCCAAACCGTTCCAGGGCCGCCAGGTGGGTATAACTGTAAGCGGGGCCCAGGTAAGCAACGCGTTGGGGGTGGATCTGTCTGCGGGCAGAACTGAGGATCTGGCGGAAAATTCCCCGGATTGCATTGTTGGTCAGCGGGCCAGATCCATTCAGTTTTTCTATGGTTTGACGCAGTTCTTCATCAGATTTGGGGTCAAACATGGCCTTGCGGGGCTCGGGATCAGATTTGATCTGTTTGACTGTCATTGAGCAGCGTTTATTGACCAGTTTGACAATCTCTCGGTCAATTTTTTTTAGTTCTGACTGAAGCGACACGGGACTTCGTTTGACGCTGGCTTGGACCACTTTTTTCTTGGCTGACGACTTCGGCTTACTGACTGAAGTTCGTTTATTAACCGCTTTTTTCTTGGCCATCGGAATCTTTCAGGATGTGAGTCTCGTTTCTGTCTCTCAGAAAATTAACCGCAGCCAGATCACACGCCTTCCCTGGTTGTGTTTCGTTGCTTACTGCCAGTTTCACAATTGGATTACAGTCCCTTAAGAATTGATTAACTTCGGATTTCTCCCGAATCTCATTCTTGAATATTTTGCTTAAAATATTATATAATAATCGGTTAGAGGCGTTGGAGTTGAAGACCGGGTTCATTCTGTGTGAGATGTTTACCAGTCACCGGTTTGGTCTTCAATTGTTCTAGTTTGTACCGCCGTGTTTAGGGGCTGTCAAGCGGTTAGGCCAGACCTGTGAACTGTTTAGCTTTTATTCCAGCGGGCAGGGTGAATTGACTGCCATTATGTCATTTTGACTCAGAGGCAGAATGGGATTGCGGCGGTGTCAATTTGGCAGTGCCTGCTTCGTATATTTAATCATGCAAAAACGGTCTGAATCGATAAGTTGTTGTTAATAAGGGATATAGGTGTTTTTTTTGTGATGGTGTTCAGCTTGGCACACTCATTGCTGTCTAGCAGAGTAGCCTGTGTTTACAGGCAGAATTGAACGAAATTATTGAAACACAAGATTGAGGTGTATGAGGCTGGGAGAGTTTTCTCGTTGTTTGAGCTTTGTACAGATCTGAAATACGAATAAGGAAAGAGGGGAAACTCATATGTCGTCATCAGGCGAAAAAATCATCGGTATTGATTTGGGTACAACCAACTCAGTGGTATCAATCATGGAAGGTGGGGAAGCAAAAGTGATCCCCAACCTGGAAGGAAATCGTATCACTCCCAGTGTCGTGGCCTTCACTGATAAGGGGGAAACTCTTGTGGGTGAGCCTGCCAAGCGTCAGGCGGTCACCAACCCTAAAAATACGGTTTACTCGGTCAAGCGCTTTATGGGACGTCGTCATAACGAGGTTCAGAGCGAAGAAAAGATTGTCCCCTATGGGATTATCGGTGGACCGGAAGACTACGTCAAAATTGAAGCCGGTGGCAAAACTTATACGCCGCCAGAAATCTCCGCCTCCATTTTGCGGAAGCTGAAAGAAGCTGCCGAAAGCTACCTGGGGCATAAGGTCAATAAGGCGGTTGTTACCGTACCCGCTTATTTCAATGATGCTCAGCGGCAAGCGACCAAAGACGCGGGTCAGATTTCCGGTCTGGAAGTTTCTCGAATCATTAACGAGCCTACTGCGGCTGCTCTGGCTTACGGTCTGGAGAAAAAGAGCGACGAAAAAATCGTCGTGTTCGACTTCGGTGGTGGTACCTTCGATGTTTCTGTTCTCGAAGTGGGCGATGAAGTCATCGAAACGTTGAGTACCAACGGCGATGGTCACCTGGGTGGTGACGATTTCGATGAAGAATTGATCAACCACATAGCAGACGCGTTCAAAAAAGAGCAGGGCATTGATCTGCGAACTGATGCCATGGCGTTGCAGCGTCTGAGGGAAGCCGCTGAAAAGGCGAAGAAGGAACTGTCATCCTCGCAGTCGACGGACATCAATCTGCCTTTCATCACCGCTGACAGCAGTGGTGCAAAGCACTTGCAGATGGCCATTACTCGATCTGAGTTCGAAAAGTTAATCGATCCCCTGGTGGAACGCTGTCGTCAACCGGTTGAGCAGGCAATGAAAGATGCCGGTCTCAGCCCCAGCGATATTGACGAAGTCGTGCTGGTTGGTGGTTCAACACGTGTTCCCAAAGTGCAGGAGTTTGTCAAGAAGATCTTCGGCAAAGAGCCTCACAAAGGGGTTAACCCGGATGAAGTGGTTTCGATTGGCGCTGCGATTCAGGGGGGGATTATTTCTGGTGATGTTCAGGATGTGGTACTGCTCGACGTGACGCCCCTGTCTCTGGGGATCGAAACTGAAGGTGGCGTGATGACCAAACTGGTTGAACGTAATACCACGATTCCTGTGACGAAAGATCAGGTGTTCTCGACTGCTGCTGACAATCAGACTGCGGTGACCGTTCGCGTGTTCCAGGGGGAACGACAGATGGCCAGCGACAACCGACTGTTGGGGCAGTTTAATCTGGAAGAACTTCCACCGGCTCCACGCGGGGTTCCACAGATTAAGGTGGTATTCGATATCGACGTGAACGGCATTCTGAACGTGTCAGCCAAGGATGTTGCCACCGGTAAAGAGACGTCAGTCAAAATCGAACAGTCGAGCGGACTGTCTGAATCTGAAATCGAAGATATGAAGAAACAGGCAGAAGCGCACGCTGATGAAGACAAGAAGAAGAAAGAACTGGCTGAGGCAAAGAACAACGGTTCTCGCATCGTCTATGATGTGGAAAAACTGTTGAAGGAACATGCTGAAAAGATTGATGAATCCTCGAAATCCGCGATCGAAGCATCTGTTAAGAAAGTGAATGATGCTCTCGAAACGGAAGACGTTGCGGCCATCAATTCTGCTTGTGAAGAGTTGCAGCAGGCAACACATGCCTTCACCGAGCAGATGTATAAAGCGAGCCAGGAAGCCGGTGCAGCCGAAGGGGCAGCTCCGGAAGCTGGTGCTGCGGCGTCCGATGAAGAGGATGTCATTGATGCAGAATTTGAGAAAAAGGACTGATTCAGTTCTTTGAGATAAGGAACGGGGCTCAAGAGTCGTCTTGGGCCCCGGATTCCTCTCATGAAATCCATTTCTAAGTTACTGTTTATTTTCAGTTTCAAACCACTGGTCAGACTCACAATACTCTCCCTCCCCGAGTCTGATTCACTTAAAATTTATTCTACAGGCACTGCTTACCGACCAGTTATCTGATATGATAATTCAGGCTGTTGAGTTGCTGCGCAGGTTAACAATAGAACGGAGGAGTGTTATGGCATTTCGATTTGAAAAGTTGACTGTGAAAGCCCAGGAAGCTGTGCAGCGTGCTCAGCAGACGGCTGAAGATTTTGGTCAGCAGGAAATCAAACCGTTGCATCTGCTCAAAGCATTGCTGGATGAAGAGCAGGGGGTTGTGAAGCCGCTGATTCAGAAGATCGGTGCCAATCTGCCTCAGTTGCAGAAAATGGTCGATGATGAAATCAGTCGCCTGCCGAAAGTCTCCGGCGCCACCATGCAGGTGGGCGTAGGGCAGGCATTGCTCAAAATACTGCAGGCGGCGCAGGATCGTGCAGACCAGATGCAGGACAATTTTGTTTCCACCGAGCATCTCCTGCTGGCTTGTACGACCGTTGATGAACAGCCTAAGCGGCTGCTGGAACTCAACGGAATTGAAGAGGATGATGTGCTCTCTGCATTGCAGGCGGTACGCGGGGGTCAGCGCGTCACCGATCAGAGTCCAGAGGAGAAATACCAGTCTCTGGAGCAGTATGGGAAAGACCTCGTCGAACTGGCCAGGCAGGGGAAAATCGATCCGGTCATCGGTCGCGATCAGGAGATCCGCCGTGTCATTCAGATTCTGTCCCGGCGTCGAAAAAATAATCCGGTACTCATCGGAGAGGCAGGGGTCGGGAAGACGGCCATTGTGGAAGGGCTCGCACATCGAATAGTAATGGGTGACGTGCCACAGAACCTGAAAAATAAACGTGTCGTTGCCTTGGATATGGGCGCCCTGATTGCAGGCACCAAATATCGAGGGGAATTTGAGGATCGTCTGAAAGCAGTGCTCAAGGAGATCGAAGCGGCGAAGGGACAGATTATTCTGTTCATCGACGAGTTGCATACCGTCGTGGGGGCAGGCGCAGCGGAGGGGGGCGCGGATGCCTCGAATCTGTTGAAACCCGCTCTGGCTCGTGGTGAACTACATTGTGTGGGGGCCACCACGCTGGACGAGTATCGCAAGTACATCGAAAAAGATCCTGCGCTGGAACGGCGTTTCCAGCCGGTGATGGTGACTGAACCTACGGTCGAAGATACGATCTCCATCCTGCGGGGTTTGAAAGAACGCTACGAAACGCACCATGGGGTGCGGATCACTGACGATGCGCTGATCAATGCTGCGACGTTATCGGATCGGTACATCAATGATCGGTTCCTGCCTGACAAAGCGATCGACCTGGTCGATGAAGCTGCCAGTCAGTTGCGAATGGAGATGGATTCCATGCCTGCCGAAATTGATGAGGCAACCAGGCAGTTGACCCGGATGCAGATTGAAGCGGCTGCTTTAGCGACAGAAACGACGCCTGACAGTCAGGAACGGTTGAAAGAACTGCGCAAGCAGATCGCTGATCGTGAAGAGAGTGTCAATGCGTTGAAGACACGCTGGGAAACGGAAAAAGAGGCACTGTCGGGTCTGCAGCCTTTAAAGGAAGATATCGATCGGCTGAATACCGCTTATGAGCAGGCGTTTCACCGGGCTCAGCAGACGAATTCCAACGAAGACTATTCGCAGGCCTACAATGCAGAGCAGGAATTGAACGCCGCGCGTCAGCGACTGACTGAGATGGAGCAGCGTGTCAATGAACTCGGGGATGTGAGTGGGGAGCGACTGCTGCGCGAGGAAGTCACGTCGGAAGATATTGCCAAGGTGATCAGCATGTGGACCGGGATTCCAATTTCGAAGATGCTACAGGGGGAACGTGAAAAACTCCTGCGGATGGAAGACGAAATTCACACGCGGATGATCAATCAGAATGAAGCCGTGCACGCTGTCTCCAATGCAGTGCGACGTTCTCGCTCCGGTTTACAGGACCAGAATCGACCGATTGGCTCGTTTATGTTCCTCGGGCCGACGGGTGTGGGGAAAACAGAGCTGTGTAAAGCATTGGCTGGGTTTCTGTTTGATGATGAGCGCAGCATGATTCGCATTGATATGAGTGAATTCATGGAGAAACATTCTGTTGCGCGTCTGATTGGTGCGCCTCCGGGGTATATTGGATATGAAGAAGGAGGCCGTCTGACGGAAGCAGTGCGGCGGCAGCCTTATTCGGTCGTGCTGCTGGATGAAGTCGAAAAAGCACACCGTGATGTGTTTAACATCCTGCTGCAACTGCTGGATGACGGGCGACTGACAGACAGCCACGGGCGAACTGTGGATTTCTCGAATACGATTGTGGTAATGACCTCAAATATCGGCAGCCAGACGATTATGGATCTGTCTGGTAAAGAAGACGAGGGCCTGATTCATGATCGGGTCATGGATGCGTTACAGCATGAGTTTCTACCGGAGTTCCTGAACCGCATTGATGAAGTGATTGTATTCCATCCGTTGGGGCGGGAAGAAATTCGCCAGATTGTGGATCTGCAGTTGCAAAACCTTTCCCGGCTGGTGGAAAACAATGGTTTCACTCTGGAAGTATCCACTGCTGCCAAAGATCTGCTGGCGGAGGAAGGCTATGATCCGGTGTATGGAGCGCGTCCCTTAAAGCGGACGATTCAATCGAACATTCAGAATGAACTGGCCAACAAGCTGCTCTCGGGAGATTTTGAGGAGGGAGCCACGATTCATGTGGATGCGCATGAGGGACTGTTTCTGTTCTCGGGTAGATGAACAGGCAACCTCAGGAAAATGCAAATCAGCCCTGGAACCAAATTCCAGGGCTGTTTTTTTACTCGGATACAGTTTCAGGCAGCGCACGAAAAAACGACGCTGGCTGCAGGCGAGTCAGCGTCATGTTTCATCATTGACTGCTGGAACTGCTTATGCAGATTCTTCCAGGACAGTGAAGGGGCTGATTTTGCGAACTTTTTCTTTGATCGCTTCTTTTTCCGAAGGATCTTTCGCTTTGGCAAACTTTGCCCGGAGCTGTTTCAGCTTGTGTTTCCGGACTCGACGTTGGGCCAGTTCACGCCCTTTTTCAACACGTCCCATTTCTCACTAGTTCCTGATAAAAGAAAATTGCTATGTTCGAATGTATATATTCTGTCTAAGGAGTTTGATTCTAACATCTAATATGGTAAGGGGCAACGTTCAGGACAGGGCATTTTTGCAGAGAATTGAGAGATCCACTGATCTAGATTCGGGTTGACCTGATATTCATTCCCTGATATTTCATACAGCACTCCCTGCTACCTCTCTCATAACTCCTCCCCTTACCACCTCTCATCTATCTGACCCTGGTCTACGTGCTCGGGCTCTGATAATGATTTCCAGGTAAATCCTTATCATACATTTGGGAAATTCGGTCATGTTCTTTCGGTCCCGCCAGGTTGTGTTTCTGGTCGTTGCCCTGTGTGCGCTCAGCATGGAGAGTGTTGATGGTACGGCATGGGCACAAGGTGCGTCTGTTCAGTCGCGTGGTGATGCTGCGACAGGCAGTTCACAAGCGCTGCAGCATCGAACGATTTTTATGCCGCGCGAGGCTGAAATCGAACAGGTGAGCCAGTCTCCCCAGATCCCCAATGTGCTGGATGCTGATTCACGAGAAGCATTGGGGATTCCGCCTCAGTTGCTGGATGACGATCAGAGTTGGGCAGACCCAGGCGATGACTGCGTCGACTGTGATGCGATTGTGCCATTAATCTCTCATAAGCAGGCAGACGCCGGAGTCACATGGTTGCCGGGAACGGGGGATGAACTTGGAATTTTCAGCATCAATCTGTCGGAAACAATCGAAGTGCCGCGGTTAGAAGGTTTTTCGGTGACCCCTTATTTTGGCGTGCATTATCTGGATGGACCGATACAGACTGATTTACCAGCGCGAGTTTACGATACCTCGGTGGCGTTTCGCTGGTTCAAAAAACATAACGAAAAGTGGTCCTATGAACTGGAAGTGGCTCCCGGAGTTTACAGTGATTTCAAAAATGTGACGTCCGATTCTCTGCGGATAACCGGGAAAGGGCTTGCCTATTATGTGCACTCCCGCTCCAAGCAGTTTGTCATGGGAGTCGTGTATCTGGATCGCGAAAATATTCAGATGTTGCCTGCAGCGGGGATGATTATGTGGTTCAGTGAAGGATCACGACTCGAATTGATTTTTCCCAAGCCCAAGTACACGTACCGTATTGAAAAAACAGAGGAACTCGAACGGTGGGCGTATGTCGCTGGTGAATTTGGCGGTGGCTCGTGGGGAATTCGGCGTGGCACAGCAGGCTTTGATGATATCGCGACTTATAGTGATCTGCGCTTAATTGGCGGTCTCGAAACAAAACATACCGGCGGAATGATCAGCAAACTGGAAGTCGGATTCGTTTTCAACCGAAAGCTGGAATACAAATCCGATATCGGCAATTACGATATTTCGCCTACGGGTATAATGCGTTACCAGCTGACATTTTAAGTCTCAGAGATCACAGTTAATGTCGATCCAGGTGCGTTTGTCGAACGATTCCAGTACCGAGTCAGCCACGAGTTGGGCTGAGGCACCGTGATCAAAACCGGGAATCGCGTCCCGTTCTTCGACGATCGCAGAGACGAATTCGTAGACCAGGTCATAGCGGAAAACCGTACTGGGAACGCCTTCGTGAGGTTTGCGGGGACTGCCGTCAATCACCAGGTATTCATCGGGGACGGGTAACTTTTCCATGGTTTGCCCCGGTTTTCCGATCAGGATGTTGTTGGGATCGGTCAATTGATAGGCGGCGGAGCCTTCTGAACCGTTGACCTCGGCCCATTCATAGCCGAAGCCATCGTTGTGATAGCCCTTCATCAGGGTGCTGCCTTCCCAGACACCGACGGCTCCGTTTTCAAACTGACCAATCAGGGACGACCAGTCATCTACTTCTGACGGTTCGCAGGCTTCACCCTCGGCTGTTTTATCTCGTGGAACAAATTGAGCGACGGCTCCACAAATGCTTTTAATCGGTCCCAGCAGATCCTGCGCGAAATCGATACGGTGGATCGTCATGTCAAACAGGTCACCGGCGCCGGCCAGTTTTTTACTCTGCCGCCAACCCCAGCTGGATTCAGGCCAGTCGAGAAAACGCTGGCTGCGAAAATGTCGGGGCACTCCCAGCGCCCCGGATTCAACCAGGTGTTTCACATATCGCATCGAAGGGGCAAAGCGATAAGTGAATGCCGTCATGTGTCGCAGATTGGCATCACGGGCTGCGCGATACATTTCGGCTGACTCGGTGTAGTTCAATCCCAGTGGTTTTTCACACATCACGTGCTTGCCACCTTTGATGCAGGCCAACGCAATTTCATGATGAGTGAAATTGGGAGTCGCAATGATCACGGCATCCACATCCGGGTCATCAGCCATGTCTTCAAATCGCGTCGATACTTTGGTTTTTCCCCAGTCGCTCTGACGCTGGGCCAGCAGTTCGGAGTTCGGATCGCAGATGGAGACCAGTTCCGCGCGGGGATCAAGATTGATGCCGGGAACATGATGGTAATCGGAGACAGCGCCTGCTCCAATGATTCCGATACGAACTAAATCAGCCATGAGAAAACCTTAGCGAACGACTGTTAATGAAATTTCGAATACGATGTTTATTTTTGAAGTATTTGGTTTAACAGCGCAAATGCTTCGTCCTGCGTATGAATCAATTCTTCCAGTTGGGCGTCCTGAACCTGCGTCAGCAGATGTTTGAACTGAGGACCCGATTTGATACCCAGGTCGATCAGATCATTACCTGAGATCAGGGGAGGGGGATTCAAGACTTCTCTGGGAGTATGATCACGATACTGACGGCAAAATTCAAGGTCGTCCAGTGGTTGTTTTTGAGAACTTAAATCGGCGGCAATTAATTCAAACAGATGTGGGCAATCCTCATGTGCCAGCAGGCGTTTGAGCCGAGACAGCTTCATGTCGGGGGCATGCTCCAGACTGTTTCGCTGCTGCACCAGCCAGTGGACCAGGTTTAGAGAATGATTGGAAAAACGCAGACGTTTACAGATCTCATAGATTTCATTCAGACGCTGATCAGGACCCGCAGCGGGTAAATCCAGCAGGAGTGTCGCAAAAGCGGTTTCAAAGTTGTGTGTATTTACCAGTTTCAAGCGGTCGAGTGTGTGAAGCCAGAGGTCTTGGTTTTCTGCGGATTCCCAGAGTGGAGTCAGTTCAGGCAGAACCTGTTTGAGCAGCCCAGTTTCCTGAACCAGGGCAATCGCCTGGCTGCGGGCCGGGTGAACCAGCATCTTACGCAACTCGTCTGCAATCCGCTCGGGGCTGACCACGTTAATCTGATCTGCCATCGCCTGAACTGCCAGACGCGTGGTTTCTTCCAGTTGAAAGTGGAGCGTGGCAGCGAACCGTATGGCGCGGAGCAGGCGGAGTTTGTCCTCCTGCATTCGTTCCAGAGGATTTCCAATCGCACGAATGATGTGCTGATTGAGATCAGCTTTGCCACCTACGTAATCGAAGATCGCGTCGTTGATGGGATCGAAAAACATGCCGTTGATGGTGAAGTCACGGCGTTGGGCATCTTCTTCGGCTGTGGTGAATTTCACGTGTTCGGGACGCCGTCCATCCAGATAAGGGCCTTCGCTGCGAAATGTGGCAATCTCTACATCGCAGTCGGGCTGATGTCCGCGGACGATGATGACTCCAAAGCTGGCACCGACGGCCAGAGTTCGACGTTTGCCAAACAGTGTGCGCACTTCCTCAGGCAGTGCATTCGTGGCGACATCGTAATCTTTGGGTTCTTTCTGCAGCAGCAGATCACGTACGCATCCGCCTGCCCACAAGGCCTGGAAGCCTGCGTCACGTAGTTTGCGGACGATCTCGACCGCTGCAAGATACGGTTCTGAATGTTTCATGGATCCTGTGTTTTGAATCGAACCGGGTTGAACAACTGGGTTGTCATAATGATAGCAAGTTCTGAATACTTATCGACTTATGGTGGTTATTTTTTTCCGGTTCCCAACGGTTCCTGGAAAAAAAGAAGGTTTATCGGCTTGGATGGACAGAGGAAGCCAACCAGAGGTTCTAAAACGGACTTCGCAAAAGGAGGAGAATGACGTATGATTTATAGTCCATTTTGTTTCCATCTGGTTGATACGAGGTCTCTTACACACATGGCACTCAAAAGTATCAGTCTCTATTCAGGAACATTCGTTTTGGAAGGTACACACGGAATACGTTTTGAGGGAACCCGCTTCTGGGTACTCCATCGTAGAAGAGAATTTGGTCCGTTCGACTATGAATGGAGCAAAGATTTCTCTGGCGTGGAATTTATGTACCACGATCAAAAGTTTGGTGAATACTGCAGTGCCGAGGAAATATTCGCCGATTTGAAGCAATTTTCGCTGCCGATGCGCGTCGTCGAAGTCGCCAGCCTGACAATCGGGATGGTCCTGTACGGAATTCTGAATGGACTCCCTCAAAAATTGTGGAGAGAACTTCTCAGGCAGCGCCTTGATGAATCCGGGTTTCAGCGGTTTGATATCCGCGAAGAAGGTCCCGAACGCTTCG
The DNA here is from genome assembly GCF_007746795.1 of Gimesia algae. Taxonomy (NCBI): domain Bacteria; kingdom Pseudomonadati; phylum Planctomycetota; class Planctomycetia; order Planctomycetales; family Planctomycetaceae; genus Gimesia; species Gimesia algae. The sequence goes on along the minus strand of NZ_CP036343.1, from coordinate 1,754,995 downwards.
CCAGCTGATCTCGAATCAATTGCTCAATATTCGGTATTTCGACAATACTGGTGTGCTTGTGTGTGCTATAAGTCAATTTATAGTAGCGTTTTATGAATATATACATTGATTTTTAAAAATTTGCTTTGAATTTAAACGGCTGTTTAATACAATTGTTTAAAACGGCGGGTTTAATGAATATCGCGATCAGGCTGTAATCATTCGATTGTCAGACCGGTCGGTTAGCGCTACAAAGAGTCGGAATACCACCATGTCCACAATCAATGTCCGTGAAAAACTGCTGGAGGTCGCAGGACCGGTTTTCTCAGAGAAAGGCTTTGAGAAGGCGACGGTTCGTGAAATCTGTCAGAAAGCGGATGTCAATCTGGCGAGTGTCAATTATTATTTTGGGGATAAAGAACAGCTTTACCTGGAAGTGATCTGCCTGGCGAAACAGATGGGAGTTTCCCGGGCTCCTTTACCGGAATGGACTGAGAATACACCCCCCGAACAAAAATTAGAGGATTGGGTCAAAACACTGGTGAGACGGATGTTGGGCACGGGGGAGCTTTCCTGGAGTAATCATCTGATAATGCGCGAAGTACTCAGGCCCACACGGGCCTGTGAGCATCTGGTTCAGGATCTGTTCCGTCCGTTTGTGAACATCGCCGACAAAATCCTGCTGGAGATTCTGGGAGAAGAGGTACCGGATCATCGGCGAATGCAGTGTGTTTTCAGTATCGCTGCTCAGTGTCAGTTCTACCGTGTTTCAGGCGGTCTGGTTACTTTGATGCTGGGAGAGGAAGAACAGGAAGCTCATTACAATACCGAACAAATTATTGAACATATTCTTCAGTTTTCTCTGGCAGCCATCAAAAATCTGAAACACGAATTCCTCTCATCAGAAATGGATTCTTCTTCAACACTTAACAATTTCTGAACCGACCCGGTACACAATCGGGAAACATTAATCAAACTGAGTCGAAATTAAATAGAGCTTTCTGGATCAAGGCATTAATGCTGAGCGACGGAAATTGAAACTCAAAAATCACTGTTGATACTTCGTAATTGACTTTTCGCGTTTATTGTCAATTTCATTTGTGATGCAATTCACGATAGAAAATAATCATGTCAGACTTCAAAAATCAGAAATCAGGCAGCTTTTATAAAAAGCTGAAGCATTTCATGCTTCCGGTTATTATTTTAGCTGCAGGTGGTGGCAGCCTGGTTGTTTTAATGGCGATGAAAAAAGAACCGGAACAGAGTCAGAAACTACTGGCCCAGGCCGCACCTCTGGTCTTGACTCAGCCTGTGATCCCGACAGATTCCGGTTTTACGGTAACCGTTGATGGAACTGTGGTTCCTTCCCGCGAAGTGAAGCTGGCGGCGGAAGTGGCAGGCAGGGTTTTATTGACGCGTAATGGATGCAAGGTCGGGAATCTGGTACGCAAAGCAACCGATCAGGAACGGGCGGCATCGGGGACAGAGAATCTGTTGATCCAGATTGATCCCGAGAACTACGAACTCGAAGTCAAGCGGCTGACCCAGGAACATGCACAGGCGCAGGATGTCATCGATGAACTGGAAGTGGAAATCGATAACTCCAAAGCGATGATTGATCTGGCGCATGAAGAAGTCAATCTGCAGAAAACACACTTGAATCGCGTGGAAAAATTAAGAGCCAGAAATGTGGTTTCGGATACCGAATTTGAAGAAGCCAAACGTGGTGAACTGGCCGCCCGCAACGCACTGCAGAAGTTGACTAATGAAGCCGACCTGCTGCGTTCGAAACGACAACGTATGATGCATGCCCGCGACCTGGTGGGAGTGCAACTGTCTCGCGCCAAGCTGGATCTCAGCCGCACCCGGATCTATTCACCCATCAATGGGGTTATCGTTGAGGATTCGGTCGAGGAGGATGGTTATGTCAAAGTCGGTGACCCGCTGGTGACAATTGAAGATACTTCCGCCGTAGAAGTGAGCACGGATCTGCGAATGGAAGAACTCTCTCTGCTCTGGCAGCACGCAGCTCAGGCTGCCCAGGGGAATCGTACTGCTACCGATCCCTCCAATCGTCATGATCTGGGATACCAACTGCCACAACTGCCCGTCAAAGTTTCCTACGAACTCGGCGGGCGCAAGTTTGTCTGGGATGGTGAATTGTCCCGTTTCGATGGCATTGGTCTTGATGAAAAAACGAGAACGGTTCCCTGTCGCATTATTGTATCTGATCCACGCCCCTCTGCCATTCTGGTAAATGGGCAGCCGACCAATCGAATTGTGGGGGCCCCCCCTTTGACACGGGGAATGTTTGTCGTGATTGATATTCCGCTTAAAGGGAATGTTTCCCTGCTGAAACTTCCCGAGATGGCCATTCGTCCGGGAAATCTGGTGTGGGTCGTCCGGGATGGTAAACTGCATTCTGAAACAGTTCGCGTGGTGGACATGAGTGGTGATCAGTTGCTGGTCGAGCAGGGTGCCTCCGGCCTGAAGCCGGGAGATCGGGTTGTCGTCTCGCCACTCAGCACTGCTGATGAAGGCATGCTGGTGAGTGAGGGAGACGCAGAATGAGGTCGATCATCAAATGGGCCATCAATAATTCCCCAGCGATGAATACGCTGATGGTCACAGTACTGGGGGTCGGCCTGGTTTCACTGATGATGATGCGGCGTGAAGTCTTTCCGGAATTTGAACTGGAAATCATTCTGGTCTCGGTGCCTTATCCGGGCGCCAGTCCCGATGAAGTCGAAGAAGGCATCTGCCAGAAGATGGAAGAGGCCGTTCGCGCGATTGACGGCATTAAAAAGATGACGTCCATTGCCAATGAAGGATCAGGGTCTATTGTTCTCGAATTAAGGGCAGATGTACCCGATGTGCAGAAAATTCTGAACGAGGTTCGCTCTGAAATCGATCGCATTCCCAGTTTTCCGGAGCTGGCGGAAGATCCGGAAATTCAGCAGATCACGTTTCGGCAGGTAGCAATTGAAGTTGCCGTGATTGGTCCGGGGATCGAGGACGAGAATAGCGCTTTGGAACTGCGTGAACTGGCAGAAAAAATTCGTGATGATTTGATGAAGCTGAAATCGGTATCTCAAGCCAATATTGCCGGGGCACGCGATTATCAGATTGATATCGAAATCCCTGAAGCCACCCTGCGGAAATATGGGCTGACATTACAGGATGTAGCGAGGACCGTACGCAGAGAAAATATGGAGCTGCCCGGGGGGAAGCTGAATACCGTTTCTGAGGTCGTATTAGTACGCGGAAAAAATAAACATCTGACCGGTAGAGAAATTGAAAAGATCCCCCTCGTCACTGAACCGGGCGGGGTTGTGCTGACAGTGGGGGACCTGGGACACGTTCAGGATGAATTTGCTGATACGACCATGATCAGTGAAATCAATGGCAAGCCGGCTTTGTCGGTTGCCGTGGAACGGACCGCTCAGGAAGATCTACTGGCGATTGTGGAAGAGGTACGGGCTTTCGTCGAAACTGCCAAACTGCCTGCCGGGTATTCGCTGAAATTATGGAAAGACCAGTCAGTGGATGTGCGTGACCGTATGGACCTGCTGACCCGAAACGGGTTACAGGGGCTGATTCTGGTATTTATCACACTGGCGATATTTCTGGAATTCCGGCTGGCATTCTGGGTGGCGCTGGGGATTCCCATTTCGATGTTTGGTGCTTGTGTGGTTCTGTATTATACAGGCCAGACTTTGAATATGCTTTCGATGTTTGCTTTCCTGATGGCGCTGGGGATTGTGGTCGACGATGCGATCGTGGTGGGTGAGAATATTTACGAACATCGACAAATGGGGAAATCATTTGTCACCGCCGCCATTGATGGTGCCACCGAAGTGTTACCGTCTGTCTGTGCCTCGGTTACGACAACTGTGATTGCTTTTATGCCATTGCTGTTCGTCTCCGGGATCATGGGAAAATTCATCGCGGTGATGCCGATCGCGGTGATCGCCATGTTATTGATTTCATTGATGGAGAGTACGTTTATTCTTCCCTGCCACCTGGCACATGCGAAACAGCCAGCGGACGGGAGCTTTCAAAAACAGGAACAGGGATTTGTCAGTCGAAAACTGGAATGGTTTATCGACCGCTGCTACCTGCCTGTCCTTAAAGCGGCCTTGAACTATCCCTCGTCTGCTCTGGCAGTTGCGGGAGCATTGATGCTGATGTCCGCCGGATTGATTATGGGCGGGTTTGCGCCTTTCAATATTTTTCCTAAAACCGATTTCCGCATGATCGAAGCGACGGTGGAGTATCCGGATGGAACCCCGCAGTCGATTACAGGGGAAACGACGCGTAAAATTCAGGATGATTTTGAAGCGTTGAATCGGGATTATCAGAAAGTACATGGTACTTCCCTGATTAAACTCGTGCGACGTAATGTCGGTTTTGGGACACGCGATGAATCAGGGGCAAATCTGGGAGGCTCTGTAGAAGGCAGCCATGTCGGAAAAGTCAGCGTCGAAATAGTGGAGGCAGAAGAACGCACACTGGGCAGCGAGGAAATCCTCGATATGTGGAGAGAGCGGGTCGGGAAAATCCCGGGTGTCGACCGACTCACATTCAAATCTCCTTCCATGGGGCCGGGAGGCAAGCCGATTGAATTCAAACTATTGGCAGATGGGAAACATATCACCGAACTGGAGGCGGCAGTCGAAGCCTGTAAGCGGGAACTGGAAACCTATCCGGGGGTCAAAGATGTCAACGACGATTCCAGCCCTGGTAAATGGGAATTTCAAATCAAAATTAAGGATAAAGCGCGGTCGATGGGAATTCCCCTGGCCGATGTAGCAGAAACGGTTCGTGCCACGTACTATGGAGAAGAGGTGATGCGTCTGCAGCGGGGACGACACGAAGTCAAACTGATGGTGCGCTATCCGGAAGAAGATCGAAGATCTTTAATGAGTTTTGATGACATTCGGGTGCGAACCGGTGATGGAGCAGAACGCCCCTTGACTGAACTGGCAGACGTGACGGTTCAGCGCGGCTATTCAGAAATCAATCGAATCGATCAGCAACGATCCATTACAGTCTCATCCGATTTGAATGAAAAAGAGGGGAATGCAAGCGAGATTGTAAAGTCCCTGAAAAAGTCGGGAGGCTTTATGGATCAGTTACTGGCAAACTACCCCAATGTCAGGGTTCGCTGGGAAGGGCAGCAGGAACAGACGGATGAATCTGTAAACAGTCTGATTGTAGGTCTGTTGATTGCCCTGGCTTCCATGTTCGCGCTGTTGACTGTCGAATTTCGATCATACTTTCAACCTTTAATCATACTGGGGATCATTCCACTGGGTATTATTGGTGCGGTATTTGGTCACGCAATATTAGGTATGGAATTGACGCTCTTCTCTTTGTTTGGGCTGGTGGCGTTAACGGGAGTGGTGGTCAATGATTCGATTGTTCTGATCGACTTTATCAACCATCGCGTGGCAGACGGTCTGCCTTTACGCGAAGCCTTGGTCGATGCAGGTCGTCGTCGCTTTCGACCAGTTCTGCTGACTTCCATGACAACAATCGTCGGCTTAGCGCCGATATTAAAAGAGACTTCCTTCCAGGCACAAATTATTATTCCCATGGCCGCCAGCCTGATTTTTGGTTTAATGCTGGCGACAGTTCTCGTACTGTTCCTGATCCCCACTTATTACTATCTCTATGCACGGGCACTGGGGGCCAAAGCAGATGAACCCTGGATTCGTAAAATGGATGGAAAGGAAGAGGGAGCTGACTATAATAAACATGAGGATCCCGTGTCAGGCCCCGTGCAGATACAGACCTGAAAACACACCCTGGTGGGCAAATGAATATATTCTTGCTTATCGTTAAGGCGAATGGTTAGTATACGCCGATCCTTTCAGTCTGAAAGTCTGTATCCAGTTAAAAAGAAGTCCTACTTCTTTCAGGTTAAGAATGATGAAGCGCGTTTTATTGAAATCAAAAATCCACCGGGCAACTGTGACCGAAGCAAATCTGGCGTACAACGGAAGTGTAACCATTGATCGGGAACTGATGGACGCTGCAGATATCGTCGAGTACGAGCAGGTGCAGATTTACAATATCACTTCCGGTACTCGATTGACCACATACGCCATCATCGGCGCGCCGGGTTCAGGTGTCATCTGTATTAATGGTGCAGCCGCCCATCTGGTGAAACCTCAGGATCTGGTAATTATCGCCAGTTACGCTGAATATAAAGAGAAAGAGGCCCGTCGGCATCAGCCCAAAGTGGTACTCGTTGATTCTCAGAATTCTCAAGTGACTCCGGAAGTGGCTGCCGTATCCAGTATTGATTGATGTGCCCACTAAGTGTGCGTAGTGCTTCCGTTCTGTGCAGGGTTGGGTTTTTTTATAATCTGACCTGATCTAATACTGTTGAATTATAAAAAAAACAGGTCTGCCACTTTCCTCTTCTGCTATGGCAGCGTACAATATCTTAGCGTTCGCCATCTTTTTGAGCATGTAGGTGCAGTTTTTTCATGCTGGTTAACAGGGAGTTTCGATTTCTTTCGGAAAGCCAGTGGTCCGAAAGCTTTGCGATTCCAATATCTCACAGATTTGCTTCTTCGATACTTTACCCTGTGAATGAATAGGATTTTCCAATACAAAGAATGGAAGACGATCGCCCCATTTTAGAAGATATGGTCGGTTTAAGTCCGCCCATGAGGAATATCTATCGACTGACCCGCCGCGCTGCTGCCACGTCATCGACCGTTTTACTAACGGGAGAAACGGGGACAGGTAAAGAATTAATTGCCCGCGCGATTCACGAATTAAGTCCTCGCGCCACCGGTCCGTTCATTCGGGTGAATTGTGGCGCACTCAGTGAAAGTCTGCTGGAAAGCGAATTGTTCGGGCATATCAAAGGGGCTTTTACCAGTGCTGTTGAAAATCGTACGGGCCGTTTTGAAGCGGCCCATGGCGGCACGATTTTTCTGGACGAAATCAACTCGGTCAGTTTTACATTGCAGGTGAAACTGCTGCGGGTTTTGCAGGAACACGAATTTGAGCGTGTCGGTGATACGCGGTCTATTCAGGTGGATTGTCGGATTGTGGCTGCCACGAACCGTGATCTGCTGGATGAAATCGAAGCAGAGCGGTTTCGAGAAGACTTATATTATCGCCTGAACGTGATTCCTATTAACCTGCCACCCCTGCGAGACCGATCGGAAGATATTCCCGAACTGGTTCACTTTTTTGCAAAACAGTTTTCCGCCGGGGAGAAAATACCTCTACCTGAATTTTCTGAAGAGGTTTTATCGACCTTTAAGAATTACGCCTGGCCGGGCAATGTACGCGAACTGCAAAATTACGTCGAACGTTTGATTGTGCTTTCCGGTTTGGATGGTCCATCGCTGGACCTGTTGCCGGGACACGTTACCGGCAAGGCGATCGCACGCTCGTTACCGTCTAAAACACAGAATCCAGAGACGATGTGTCGTGATCTGGTGAGTATGGAGTTACAGCGTGTAGGCGAGTCTTCAACCGATGTGCATGCTCAGATTGTATCACTTGTGGAAAAAGAAGTGATTTTGCAGGTTTTGAGGTCCTGCCAGGGTGTACAGACCAAGACCGCCACGCGTCTGGGTATTAATCGGAACACGCTACATAAAAAAATCTCGGAGTACGAATTAGAATCCGAAGCAAGATGACTTGCCCTCTACCTGCTGTACAGCCCTATAATAGAGAGGCCGCTGATGTCCCATCAGCGATGTAAACAGCCCACCACTTTATTTCCTCTCTAATCAGACAAAGTACCAGGCATGTTGTCGGAAGTGACCGTTTTCTGTTTTATGGCCAGCTATCTGGTTGCTCTCGGATTAGAGTTGACCCGATTTCTGCGAAAAAAAAACGGATTTCTGCGGCCTCTGATTTTTCTGTTCTCACTCGCTGGTCTGATCGCCCAGACCGCGTATCTGCTGAATCGAGCCCGGACAACACAGTTGCCGCCTCTGCTCAGTTCATCCCATGACTGGCTGATTGTTTTTTCCTGGGTGCTGGTAGCGATATTTCTGTTTATCAATCTGATTGATGAAGAACTCTCGATCGGACTGTTCCTGATCCCCCTGGTGCTGGCGCTGGTGATTTCTTCTTATTTTGTAGACGACGTTACCAGCCCATTGATGGAACCTTCCATTCGTTCCTGGGCGATGCTGCATGCATCCTTACTGGTGCTGGGAGGGGTGGGCATTGTTCTCAGCTTTGTCCTCAGTCTGATGTATCTGATTCAGCATCGACGATTAAAGCAGAAACAGAATTTTTCGAGCGGGTTCAATCTGCCCAGCCTGGCAAAGCTGTCTCGCCTGAATCGCTGGGCGTTAATGATATCGGCACCATTGATGACAGTGGGGATGGGCATCGGTATCGGGCTGGGGGTTTATGTTCGCAAAGGCGCGCATGCCATTTCATTTTTTGATCCTGTGATCATCGTCTATGAACTGGTCTGGGTGGGAATGATGCTGAGTGTCATTTTTATTCTGCGGACTAAACAGCCCAATCAGAAGCATATTGCTCAGTTGACGATCTGGACCGGAGGCCTCATATTGCTGACGGTGATCGGCATTCAGATCCTTTCCAATGTACGCCCCTTCAATTTTGAATCGTGGCATTCACAGATTACCAACCCCGTGATTGAATTGCATGACTCGCCTGCAGAAAGGATTCTGTCGTGAATCTGCAGGTCGTGTATTGCAACCATCAGACTGCGGGTCTGGATATTCGAGAGAGACTGGCTTTTTCTTCCAAAGAGCAGTTGGATCAGGCGTACTCTGTCTTGAAGCAATCTTATCCCGATACCGAAATCGTGGTGATTTCGACTTGTAATCGGGTGGAATTGTATACCGCTACACAGGATTCCGAAATCGGGCCTTCGCATCAGGATCTGGCCCGATTCTTTTCTGAATTCCATCAGGTACCCGTCAGCGATTTCTTCGAAGATTTTCTGGAACGCAAGGGACCGGATGCGGTGCGGCATCTGTTTCAGGTGGCTTCCAGTCTCGACAGCATGGTGCTCGGCGAGCCCCAGATTGTGAATCAGGTCAAAGAAGCCTACCAGTGTGCGACAGACAATGCACTCTGTGGGCCGCTCACGCATGCACTGTTTCAACAGGCGATCAGGGTCTCCGCCCGGGTACGTACCGAAACCCAACTGGCGGAAGGCAGAGTCTCGATTGCCAGTGTGGCTGTAGGGACTTTCGGCAAAGGAATTTTTGAACGGTTTGATGACAAGACTGTGCTGATTATCGGTGCCGGCGAAATGGCGGAAGAGACGTTGACTTATCTGAAAGATGAGGGCGTCAAACACATCATCGTCGTGAATCGCAGCCTGGAAAATGCGCAGAAACTGGCAGGCAGGTGGGGCGGGGAAGCCCGGCCTTATGAGGACCTCGAAGATTGTCTGGCGGCGGCTGATGTGATTGTGAGTACAACGGGTGCCTCACGACCGATTGTCGATATCGCCTGCTTTGAACGGGTATTGAAGAAATCCGGAAACAAAACGTTCTTCATTCTTGATCTGGGTGCACCCCGCGATTTTGAACCGGGAGTCGGTCAGATCAACGATAATATCTTCCTGTATGATATCGATGACCTGGAAGCGACTTGTGAGAAGAATCGTCGGGCACGTCAGAAGGAAGTCGAAAAGGCGCTCGCGATAATCGACGAAGAAACAGAACGTTTCATGCACGGCGTCTATCACCGGGCGACAGGGCCGATCATCAAACAGCTTCGCGAACAATGGCATGATGTGCGCGAACAGGAAGTCGAAAAACTGTTCAGCAAACTTTCGCATCTGGATGGAAAAGACCAGGACCTCATCAAACGCTCGATTGAACAGATCGTCAATAAACTCCTGCATCCACCGCTGGAAGTGTTGAGACAGGAAGCCCGGGAAGGCACACCACATGGTCTGCTCGACGCGCTCAAACAGTTATTTCACATTCGTGACTGAGCCGTCTGCGTCGCTGCTTGTTGGCATCCGGGACAGCAGGGGGCCGTTGACGAGAATTGCTGCGATCAATGCCAGTAGAATGTTCACGCTGTTAATGTACTTCGAAGCCTGATGGTAGTGATGGAACTGAGCAGGCCGCGGGCTGCCGGCCGGAGTAATCATGGATTCCAGAGGCAAATAAATCCAGAAGTAATCCACTACGCTGATGGCCAGGCTCAGCATGATCAGAGCGGTGATCAGGTTCGCTTTGTTCCGGGACCAGATGTTTTTTGTTCTAAGTACCAGCGAACTCACAAAAGATCCCGTTAAGAGCACCCAGGCGATCGTATAGTAAACAGGGAAATGTAATGTAATCAGCTGATCCCTGGTTAAGGAGTCAAAAGGCTGAAAGGTGACGTCCTGTACGCCATTGATCACAAAGATCACGGCTGCGCCTACCCAGGCCGACAGACAGAAACGGATTAAAACCAGGTTGAATGACTGCATAATTCACTATTATTCAATAGAACGTTGTTTCGGTAGTTATTAATTTCTGTTTCCTCAAAAGCGTGCTATCAGGTTAATCAATTCAGGAGAGGACTGAAAAGCCAATTGAGTCGCCGAGTGTACGAATCCCCAAAATAGCTGGCAGTGATACCGAAAAAAAGGGAGAGTCTCGCTGCAGGGGTGCAATGCGTCTCGTTAAACGTTAATATTGTTTATAAATTCTCAAAAAGCAGGTTCAAGTAAGATAGAGAGTCGTCATCCTGTCGGTTAGGATAGATTCGAAGTAAATTCATTTTTTGTGATTTAAACTATTGGTCCATCAATCCTGTTTTGACAGGTGGTCGATGTCAGGCGAGCACGCCAACCAGTGTGCGGACGATTTCGACCAACGTGCCATTCCAGGTCTGATAAGACATCAGAATTCAATCTGTATTGTTACGGTGATCCCACATGAAATCAGCTACTTTTCTTGCGTTTAAACGACCCGCCGGTGATGGAAATCATTCGATCCCGGGAATTCCTACTCTGGCCTTCCGCTGGGGTGCACTCCTGCTGGTGGCCGCTGTCTGCCTGAAGTTCTCTTTTGCTGCCGATCCTCCGAAAAAAGAAGTGCCTAAATCTCCCTTAACACCGGAGGAAAGTTTGCAGCAGACGGTGGTGCATCCTGATTTTGAAATGCAGGTGGTCGCTTCAGAACCAAATATCATCAATCCTGTGGCAGTTGCCTTTGATGAAACCGGAGTGCTCTGGGCAGTGGAAATGACTGACTATCCCCATGGTCCCAAGCCAGGTGAAGAACCGAAAAGTCGGATCAAATTATTACGGGATAAAGACCAGGATGGTTATTATGAGACGGCCACTGTGTTTGCCGACAAACTGCTGTTTGCCACAGGAATTCAACCCTGGAAAGGGGGACTGATTGTCACCCTGGCGGGTAAAGTTCAATACATGAAAGACACTGACGGTGATGACAAAGCGGATCTCGTCGAGACCTGGTTTACCGGCTTCAAAGAAGATAACTCTCAGTTGCGGGCCAATCACCCGACACTGGGTTTAGACAATCATATTTATATTGCCAACGGCTTACGGGGCGGTTCGGTGATTGCCACTCATCCCGAATGGAAAAAGAAGGCGGAACAGGTTCCTATTAGCGGTCTGGATTTTCGCTTTCAGCCTTTGACTGGAAAATATGAATCGATTTCCGGCATCGGTCAGTTCGGCTTGACGTTTGATGATTACGGGAATCGTTTTGTCTGTACCAATCGCAACCCCAATAAACATATCGTCCTGGAAAATCGCTACCTGAAGCGTAATCCTTATCTCGCAGTGAAGTCGGTTTACCATGATGTCTCACCCGATGGAGAAGATTCCCGCGTGTATGCGATTAGTCGTACCTGGACAACTTCCACATTGCACGCAGGGCAGTTTACAGCCGCCTGTGGCGTGACGATTTATCGTGGCGGGTTGTTTCCCCACTCATTTTATGGGAACAGCTTCACCTGCGAACCGACTGCAAATCTGGTTCACCGGGATGTGTTGACTCCCATGGGCGCGACCTATGACTCTCAATACGGACGCGATCAGGTGGAGTTCATCGCCAGCCGCGATGAATGGTTCCGACCCGTCAACCTGGCCAATGGCCCGGATGGTGCATTGTATCTGTGTGATATGTATCGCGCTGTGATCGAGCATCCGCAGTTTATGCCTGTCGAATTGAAAGAACGCTCCGATCTGAATGATGGAATTGATCGTGGCCGGATTTATCGCATTCTTCCCAAGGGAGCGAAGATCGACAAGAATGTCTATACATCTCTGAAAGATGCGACTGTGAAACAGCTGGTCGCTGCGTTGTCCTCAGAAAATGCCTGGCAGAGGGAAACGGCTTCCCGTTTGATTTTCGAACGTCAGGATACATCGATTCAACCCCAACTGGAACAACTGGTTTCTAATGGTAAAACGGAACAGTCGCGAATTCTTGCTTTGTGGGCTCTGGAAGGACTGGGAAAACTTAGTGATGCTCTCATTGAAGCGGCATTGAAGGACCAGTCTCAGCGTGTTGTGGCCCAGGCAGTACGATTGAGTGAGCCCCGATTGTCTCAGAATGACAAGCTGAAAACCAAAGTGCTGTCACTGGTGAAGTCTGCGGATGGCCCCCTGCGATTTCAGCTGGCGATCAGTCTGGGGGAAGCGAAAGGCGGCCCGTCTGCGGTCGATCAGCTGGCGAGCCTGATGTTAAATGGCGCCGCAGATCCATTTACGCGTGCGGCTGTGCTTTCCTCTGCACCCGAACAGACGGTGGAGATTTTCACTTCATTCTTAAAACAGTTACAAGCCAGTGATGAAAAGCAGGCAGCTCAGGCGGGCGTCGCTGATGCCGTCGGAGAAATGACAGCCGTCATCGGTCCCCGGTTGAAACCAGAGGAAATTCAGAAAACGCTGTCTTTGTTGGCCGGTCTCAATTCCGATGCACTCCTGCCGTTACAGCTTGCCGGTTTTGAAGGACTGGGTAACAGTCTCAGACGCCGTGGCAAGTCGATCACGGAATATCAGGCGAAGCTGTCTGAGACTGATCAGCAGAAGCTGAAGAAGTTTTATCAGAAGATTGTGGATGCCGCCGCCAGTTCCAAAACCCCATTGGCACAGCGGTTGAATGCCATCAGTATCTTGAAGTTCGTCGGTTTTGAAATCAGCGGCAAAACACTGCTTTCGCTGATCCAGGAGGGCAATTCTCAAGCGGTGAAAATCGCAGCGATCGCAGCGATCAGCCCTTATTCTGATCCCCGGATTGGCCAGATATTAATGGATGGTTTCTCGACTCAAACACCTGGCATGCGACGTGCTGTTCTGGATGCGATGCTGTCGAACCAGGATCGCACAAGCCTGTTACTGGATGCGATCGAAAAAGATCAGATCAAAATTTCGGAACTGGGACCCTCGCGTTCCAGCAGTCTGCAGCGTCATCGCAATCCCGAAATCAAAAAGCGGGCAGCTGCTCTGTTTGCCGCTGCGATTCCTGCGGATCGCCAGAAAGTATTAGCCGACTATCAGAAATCGCTGTCATTGAAAGCTGATCCTCTGCAAGGCAAACTGGTGTTTGCCAAGAACTGTGTCACCTGTCACAAGATTGGCGAGATCGGAGTGAATGTGGCTCCCGATATCGGGGATTCACGAACCAAGACTCCAGAGTATCTGCTGACAAATATTCTGGACCCCAACCGGGCCATTGATGCGAATTTCTTCAGCTATACGATTATCACCATCGATGGTGTGGTTCACACGGGAATCATTTCTTCAGACAGTGGTGCGTCCATTACCCTGACGCAGCCGGAAGGTAAGACGATTACGATTCTGAAAGATGAGATCGATGAGATGAAATCGAATGGTGTCTCACTGATGCCCGTCGGTCTGGAGAAGACGATTGATCCGCAACAGATGGCCGATTTGATTTCCTTCATTAAAAACTGGCGTTATCTGAGTGGGCAGGTTCCCAAAGAGATCGCCAAGCCTCAGTAAAACTGCCCCAGTCAGACTGAACTTATAAAATCAGCATGGCGTCACCATAGCTGTAGAAGCGGTAATCTGCTTCTACAGCTTTTTTGTAGGCTTCGCGAATGAATTCTGATCCGGCAAAGGCGCTCACCAGCACCAGCAATGTCGACTTCGGCAGGTGAAAATTCGTCAGCAGGCAATCCACGGCCTGAAACTGGTAAGGGGGGTAAATGAAAATATCGGTCTCTCCCTGCCAGGCTTTCAGCGGCCCCTGTTGTGCGACCGATTCCAGAGTACGAACGCTGGTCGTGCCGACACAGACAACCCGACCTCCCTGCTGTCGCGTCTGATTGAGCAGCTTTGCCGATTCGGCAGGCAGCTCGCACCATTCCGAATGCATCTGGTGGGCTTCGAGAGTTTCTACTGAGATTGGTTTGAATGTTCCAATACCAACATGCAACGTCACGTTCGCAATTCTGGTTCCCCGCTGGGTACAACGTTCCAGCAACTCCGGTGTGAAATGTAATCCCGCAGTCGGGGCAGCGACTGCTCCTGGTTGAGCAGCATACACCGTCTGATAACGTTCCCAGTCTTCCTCGGTGGCAAGATCGCGTTTCATATAGGGAGGCAGGGGCATCGTCCCAAAATGGGCAAGCAGGCTGTGGTGATCTTCGTCGGATTGTACCTGGGCAGTCCAGTAACCTTCAGAATCTTTCGACAATAATTTCAGTGTCACCTGTTTCTCGAGTGACCGTTGATGCGCGGGGCGCAACTCGATGATTCCCCCCGGATGCAGTTTACCCCGGGTCTTACTCATCAGTTTCCACTCACCCGGAGCAGGGGAGCCAAGATAGAGGCCTTCCCATTTACCACCCGTGGACTGTCGCGTGCCGAATAACCTGGCTGACAGGACACGGGTATTATTCAGAACCAGACAGTCGTCCGGGTTTAAATATTGAGGCAGGTCAGAAATGGAACCATGTGTAATAGACTGAGATTTGCGGTCAAGGATGAGCAGGCGCGACTGATCCCGCTGCTGATTCGGCTCGGTTGCGATTAATTCAGGAGGCAGTTGATAGTCAAAGGAGCTTAAATCGGTCATTCAGCAAGGTTCCAGCTGGTTTTCAAGTTGAATTTCACTATTACAAGGGAGATGGTATGAGTTTGCTTCCGTCAGTCTGAACAGGGAACGTTGATCATTTCGTCGGGTAGACTGATGAAAATGAAGGATTTTAACGGAGGTTTTCATTTTCTCCGGACTCAATGAATACTAAATCCGAATCTAAGCTTGTCGCGCATTGTAACCTGAGAACAATAGGCAATAAGTGAACAAGAGAAATGTTTTCTCTCCCTGAACGGAAGAGAGGCTATCATACTGATAACGAGACGGTTATGAAACGGGATGCATCCTGCATTCTGATAAAATCGGTTATGTCCCCAGAAAGATGATGCTTGGCTGATCAGACCCGACCTGTTCCAATCGCGTTTTGCATTACCGGCCTGCAACCCGGTGGCGCAGAACGTGCGCTGGTTCAGATTGTAACTCGCTTGAATCGAGAACGCTGGGCGCCGGTGGTCTATTCTCTGACGGGGACAGGCCCACTGGTGGAGCGTCTGGAGGCAGCAAATATTCCGACGGAAATCCTGCTGGTTCGTTCTGCCTGGGATGTGCGTATCATCGGAACGCTGGCACAAAAGCTGAAAGTACAAAAACCGCTTTTACTGCAGACATTTCTGTTTCACGCGAATCTGGCCGGAAGACTGGCCGGGAAGCTGGCGGGAATCCCACACATTGTCTCCGGAATTCGAGTTTCGGAGAAACGGAAAAATGGTCACCTGTTGCTGGACCGACTTACAAATCGCCTGGTAGAGCTGAATATCTGTGTTAGCCAGTCGGTGGCTGATTTCTCGATTCAACAGGGGAAACTGCCTGCCTCCAAGGTAACGGTGATCCCGAATGGCGTGGATTTTGAACTGTTTGATGCGGCGGAACCACTGGATTTAACTCCCTGGGGAATCCCTGCTGGCGTGAAAGTGGTGTTGTTTGCAGGTAGACTGGATCCCCAGAAGGCTCCTGATGATCTGTTAACCGCGTTTGAACTCTTCGCCAGACAGGCGGCTGATTTTCATCTACTGTTTGCAGGTGAGGGACCGTTGAAAGCAGAATTACAGCAGAAAGCCAGCAGCTTGTCCTGTGCAGATCGGATTCATTTTTCCGGCTGGCAGGCCCAGGTTCCCCAATTGATGAAGGCTGCAACCTGTCTTGTCCTGCCTTCCTTATGGGAGGGCATGCCCAACGTGGTTCTGGAAGCGATGGCGTCCGGACTACCCGTCATTTCCACCCGGGTTGATGGGATTTCCGAGTTGATCCGAGATGGGGAGCAGGGGACCGTAGTGGCGACGGGAGAGCCTGCTGAGATTTCTCAGGCGCTGAGTGACTTGAGTGCCCATCCTGCCAGGTTTATCGAGATGGCTGAGACTGCGCAACATCTTGTGAAGAATGAGTTTACATGGAACTCCATTGCTGACCGATACGATCAGATTTATACGCAACTGCTGGGTCTAGAAGACTGAATTTGCACGAAATTGTGGCCGCTGAATCGACTTCCCACAACAAAATTTAAAAATCAGCAAAGTCACAATTCCTGTCGTGATAAGTATCTAGGTCGATTCATGTTCGCCGAGTTCTAACCGAACTTTCAATCATGCTTGACGATTTCAATTTGGGTGGTAAATTCATCACTCTGTGGTGTCTGGTGGTGGTGAGTGGGGCTCAATGGCGTTAACGGGAACTTTCAATAAGATTCTGGATGGTAAACGTCGTTTGGCAATTCCGAAACGTCTCAAGGAAGAGCTCGTAGAGGAAAAGTCTCCCCAGATTTATATCGCTCCCGGTACTGCGTCCGTATTGTTGGTTTACTCTGAAAAAGGATTTGAACAGCAGGCTCAACGATTAGCGGACTTTTCCAGAAATGGTCCGGAAGCTGCCCAATATCTGCGTCTGTATTATGCCAGAGCAGAGAAAGTGGAAGTCGACTCGCAGGGAAGAGTTTGTATCCCGGAGCGATTAGCGGAACTGGCCAGTCTGGAGCCGAAACAGGATGTGGTTTTGATTGGAGTTCAGGACCATGCGGAAATCTGGAGTGCAGAACGATGGAATACCTATCTTAATAATCATGGGCCACATTTTGATGAAATGGCCGCTCAGGCCTTTGGTCAGCTGCCCTGGTAGTCGTTGAAGGAATGTGGAACATTTCTGTTAGATGACCAGGTGATAAACACAAATCGTAACTTGTATTGTTCAAGGAGGACAAATTGGGACTCTTCCGCTGGCTACCGGGCTTTGCGGATTGAAGGTGAAATGGATGTCACCTGTGTGTGCTCATGATATTGGGTTGGGCCACCAGTCGTTCGTCTCCGATGACAAGTAGAATGGATGCTGCTTGAGACGGATGGCTTCAGGGTTCCCTCCTTGAACAGGAGAAGTCGGTGCAGGAACAGAGTTGAGATGCCTCCTCTGAATTCAATCTGCCAGACGCGCGTGCTTTCAATCGGTTTCAAATCAGTCACTTAGGACTATTAAAATCCGTTTCCTAAAAATCTTTAACTGATCTTGCCAAAAAATCAGGATTTTTCTAAACTTCCTGCGCTTGAGGTTCGGACTTGTTCTAAGATCCGCGACTCAGGTCAATAATCTCTCTGAGTTTCACTTCTCAAGTCTCTACCCCATCCCGAAAAAATCAATTCGTATTTCTGCTGCCTTCTGTCGGACTTTTCTGTCGGAGTCAGTTTACCAATCTATTGTGCAATTCATTTATTTAGAATCGTTTTCAGTTGAATGTCAGGTAAGCCCGGTGATCAGAGGAGGCCTGTCCACTTACCGGTCCTGTTACGTGAAGTGATATCACAACTGGATCTGTCTCCTGGGCTGATTGTCGTTGACGGCACAGTCGGGGCAGGTGGTCATAGTGAGCATATACTGCAAAAAATTAGTACAGAAGGCGCCTTAATTGGTCTGGATCGAGATTCCATGATGTTGGGCTTTGCCACGGAAAAATTAAAATCAGAGTCACTGCCCGAGGGTCGATGTTACTTGCGGCAGAGTAGTTACGCAGCACTACCTGCTGTGATGGAGGAATTACAGATTTCGTCTGTGGACCGAGTACTGCTGGACCTGGGATTATCTTCCGATCAACTAGGCGACGATGAACGGGGATTCGGTTTTGAATCGGCAGGTGAGTTAGACTTGCGTTTTGATACCAGTACCGGGGTTCCTGCCTGGCAGTTACTGGAAAGTCTGTCGGAATCAGAATTATGTGAGATTCTGGAAGTGTAT
Organism: Gimesia algae; assembly: GCF_007746795.1. NCBI lineage: Bacteria > Pseudomonadati > Planctomycetota > Planctomycetia > Planctomycetales > Planctomycetaceae > Gimesia > Gimesia algae. The sequence continues at coordinate 1,736,738 of NZ_CP036343.1, read as the reverse complement.
GGTGAAGAACGTTTCAGCCAGCGGATTGCAAATCAACTAGTGAAGCAGAGGAAAACAGCTCCTGTCAGAACAGCTGCCGATTTAATCAAAGCAGTACAGCAGGCGATTCCTGGCAAAGCGCTGGCGAACGCGAGAAAAAATCCAGCAACACGTGTCTTTCAGGCGTTGCGCATTGCGGCAAATCAGGAACTCGAACAACTGGAAACCATGCTTGAATCTGTGTTACCACAGGTGCTGCGACCCGGTGGCAGGGCTGTGATTATCAGCTTTCATTCTCTGGAAGACCGGATGGTCAAGCAGGCTTTCAAAAATCAGAAGATCTGGAAAAACCTGACTGCCAAACCCATTGTGGCGTCTCAGGCAGAACAAAGAGTCAATCCACGCTGCCGCTCTGCCAAGCTGCGAGTGGCTGTGAAAACATAAATGTGACTATTGAAATGAACAGGGAGACAGACAGTTTTCTGTTTGTCTGAATAAGACTTATTTCGTTTAAACGGGAAATGGTTCAGAGCCATGACTGAAGAAAAAAAAGCAGAACAACCCACTGAAGAAGACTGGGGAATTGAAAAACCCAAGTCAGGAATCGCCATTGAAACTAAAGTAGGACTGTGTCTGATCTGTATCCTGCTCAGTGCCTTTGGTCTGGTTGTTTATCAGAAAATAAATCGTCCGCAGGAAGCGGTTGCCATTAATGGTCCTGAAGAGGGAACTCAGGAACAGGAATCGTCCGGGAAAGTCGATCCTTTTGCAGCAGGTAGCGACGATTCTAAAACCAGTGGTCAGATGGCTGAGCAGTCCGATGACTTTAATCCGCCGACTGAGAACTCAGGTTTTTCGAGTTCTGCTGAGACCTCAGGTCAGGATAACCCGTTTGCATCGGAACAATCTGCATCAAAGACCACAAATCAGTTCGATCAGAATGCATTCAATTCACAAAGTGAGCCAGCACAGTCAATCGATATTGCAGCCAATCAGGCTGACAACGGATTTCAACAGTTTGATCCTCCCCCACAACCCGCGAATGAATTTTCGAATCCCTCTGCGAATGAATTCCAGGGAGGCATGCAGAATCAGGCAGAACCAGCCGCTTTTGATAAACCGCAACAGGACCCTTTTGGCGGGACTGACGAGTTTGCACAGCAACCAGCGACAACACCTCAAACGAACGAATTTGGAAATGAACCGGTGTCCGATTTTTCTCAACCCGCTGCCATTGATCAGTCAGGCTTGATGGAACAGCCTGCCGCAAACGAATTTGCGCCTGCCGCTGAAACGGGAACAGAAACAGTTCAAGTGGATGAAAATCCATTCGGAGCAGAAACGCAACCGGCGCAGTCGATGCAGCCGCAGCAACCTGCCGCTAACGAGTTTGACAGTTTCGGACTGGCGGAGGATTCGAGTGCAGGTCAGATGCAGAACAATGAATCATTACCCGAGAAAACAGCGAGAGTCAATATTACGGAAATCTCAAATTCGAAGGGGTTTGACGAGTTTAGTGATTCCGGTTTTTCTCAAGAACAACCACAAACTCCCGCAGCGCAGGCTGAAAACACGTTTGAGTCGGAAACACCGGCTATGCAAAACGGGCAGTTTGAACGTCCCTCCGTTTCGGAATTCGGCGAAGCGGAAGTCGCTCAAACTGAAGAGCGTTTTGGTGATTTTCGGGCGGAAGAGTTTTCAGCACAGCAGGCAGAAAGTGTGACGACTGTGAAACGTCCTGCCGCCGCCATTGATTCGAATACATTTCGCGATGCCGAAATGTCCGCTGAAAATCAGGTACAGGCGCGCGGGTTGTTTGACGGGCCGGCTCCGGTGCAGGAAGTTTCTACCGAAGAGTTTGGATCATTTCAGAAAGAATCATTCAGTCAGCAGCCTGCGACAGCAGTGGGCGGAGAATATGTGGTGCAGAATGGTGAAAATTTCTGGACGATCTCTAAAAAACTCTATGGAACCGGTCGCTATTTTCAACTGCTGGCTCAGATCAATAAGAGTCGCGTGAGTGATCCTCGCAAAATGAAACCGGGTTTGAAATTGATCGCTCCTGATCAGGCGGCAATTGAAGCACGCTATCAGGCCAGCCATAAAGCAACTCAGACCATCGTCAGTGAGTTCGCCGGTAATAAAGCCGTCCGCAAGTCAGGTAAACCTTCCGGATTTTTTATCAGCTCCGACGGGCAGCCCATGTATCGTGTGGGAGGTAATGACACGTTGACTGATATTTCACAGAAGCATCTGGGACGTTCGTCTCGCTGGTATCAGATTTATCAGATTAACCGTCAGAGACTGCAAAACCCGAACAAGCTTCAAATTGGGACAGAATTGCAGCTGCCTTATGATGCCAGCCGGGTCAGTCTTGTTCCTGGGAACTCATCCAGCCGATAGTGAATACAGGCGCAATGGTGCGTTCTGTTTCATTATCAACTTAGCTGGCGGCGAACTTTCCTATAGACTGTGTCCAGTTTTACTGTAGCGTCTCCAGGTCCCTGTGGACCGAGAAGATCAGATTGACAGACGCTATAATTAAATGTGATGCGCTCTAACATTCTCGCTGGCGGGGAAGGTCGATTGGATGTTATTCCGTTTCAGTAGTGCAATCTTACTGGCGGTTGCCGTCTCTCTGATCGGAATTGCACTGGAAAAAGAGAGCCTGAAGCTGAAACGACTGGTCAGTCGACAATATTATCAGCTGGATGTTCTGGTGAATGCTCATGCCAAGATGAAGCTGGCAACGCAACGCGCGGGTTCTCCCCGTCAGGTTTTAAATTCGATCGAACGCGGGGAGCTGGATGTCGAATCGAATCAGCAGCCTGCGCTCAGCAATCGACGTGAGATGCCTTTACTGCAATGGCATTTAAACCCGCTTAAGGGGCAGGCAGAAAAATAATACTGTCTGCATGCTGTCGTGCTCTGCCTGTCAGGCGAAGAGCAGCAGAAGCCAGATCTGCGGGAGAAGCAATCTTTGAAATTCGTACCATCAAATCTGCGAAACAGCTGGCGCACCGGGAGCCTGGTCCTGATTGTGGTGCTGGCCTGGCTTGTGATCTCGGCGCGTCTGGTCTATCTGCAATATATTGGTCACCGTCAGTTTGCCCGGGTTGTGGCGCGACAGCAGGTCTACAAAGAAAAAATTCCCGCGCGTCCCGGGGACATTCTCGACCGGAACGGTCGACTGCTGGCTACCACAATTGTCAGTAACAGTCTGTATGTCGTTCCCCAGCGACTGGAAAATGAGAAGAGCGTCGCCCGGATCTGTGACCTTCTGCAACTCGATCAGGCTGCGTTTCGAAATCGCTTGCAAGAAAATCAGGACAAATTGTTCTTGTGGGTCAAACGTCGTCTCTCTGATCGGGAACTGTCCGGGGTCAGGGCACTGGATCTTTCAGATGACGCCTGGGGATTTCGGCAGGAATATCGCAGACAGTATCCACAAGGGGCTTTAGCAGCGCATGCCCTGGGATTGCGGGATATTGATGGAAAAGGTCAGGGGGGGCTGGAAGAAGCATTTAACCATTTGATTTGTGGTCAGGATGGTCATCGTTTTCTGATTCGTGATGCCCATGGTCGCGTGATTGAAGTTCGCAATGACTCACGAGTCGCAGCCAGAAATGGCGAAACGCTGGTGGTGACTCTGGATTCCATCATTCAGCTCTACACTGAACGGCAACTGCAGTCGATTGTAGAAGAGTGGAAGCCTAAAAGCGCCTGTGCGATCGTGATGGATGTTAAAACCTGTGAAGTTCTGGCGATGGCATCGGTTCCGACATTCGATTTAAATCATCCCGAAGGCATCGATGAATCTGCCTGGAAAAATACAGCCATCGCTTCGATCTATGAGCCTGGTTCAACACTCAAGCCGTTTATTGTTGCAGCAGCGCTCGAAAAGGGATTGATTCAAACTGACGAAGAATTTGATTGTGAGCATGGCGAATACCGCATGGGAAAGCGACTGTTGCACGATCACCACAGTTACGGGGTGTTGAGCGTGACTGATGTTCTTGTGAAGTCGAGTAACATTGGTATGGCCAAGATTGGAGAGAAACTGACCAATCCCGGCTTATATGAAGCAGTGACAGCGTTCGGGTTTGGCCAGAAGACAGGCATCCAGTTGCCCGGTGAACTGGGGGGGATAGTCAGGCCTTTAAAAAACTGGAATATCTATTCGACAGGTTCGATACCGATGGGGCAGGAAATTGCCGTCACCCCGGTGCAATTGATTACCGGACATGTGGCGCTGGCGAATCAGGGGAAATTGTTGAATCCGCGTTTGATTCGTGATCAGATCGATCACAATTACTTTCCCCGGTCAGAAGAAGAACCGGCCCAGGTACGCCCCCTTGTTTCGACACCGATTGTTTCTCCTGAAGTCGCTGACTGGCTGGTTCAGGTTCCCATGGTGGAGACGGTGACGCGAGGGACCGGGAGGAAAGCTCAGCTTGAGGAGTACGTGGTGTTTGGGAAGACGGGGACCGCTCAAAAGCCCGACCCGCAAACAGGCAAGTATTCCTCCGAGTTACATGTAAGTTCCTTTATTTGTGGTGCCCCGGCACATGATCCCCGTGTTCTCGTGCTGGTTGTGGTGAATGAGCCTTCGGTAGGTGAGAATCACTATGGAGGAACGATTGCCGGGCCTCCTGCTGCAAAAATCCTGAAGCAGACATTAATGTATCAACGGGTTCCCTTTGATCATTCCAGTCAGACGCCTCCAGAACGGACTGCACAAAAATTGCGAAATGCCCTTCGCTGAATTTTTCAGTTTACCTGTTTTGTGATTTCCAGGAGACTGAGCAACTCTCTGCCCTGTGATTTGGAGCAGACTTGAATCAATATTGACAAAAAATCACTTTTTTTTGTATTAATGCTCAAGTTACACCTCTCTCATTCTCACTTCTTCAATAATCACAACACTCTCACATCAATTCTGCGAAGCGGATTTCTTCCCGGCGCGGAATACGACAAGTCATTTTAGCTTTTCTGCTTCTACTCCAATATTCCATTCCAAAATTCACCTGCTGATATTAAATCAGGTTTCGAATCCTTGTTGAGGATGACCTGATTACTTCACGGGCAACTCAGTCATGGCCAATGAAACAATAGCTCAACCAGAATCAGATGAGTCAGCGAACGTCCCAGTTCCAAACTCACCTGCAAAACCATCAGAAGACGCAGAGATCGAGGCTGCTGCTTCCGATTCGGTCGCGTTGCGCGTTCGTTTAACAGGCTTTGTCAAATCACGTTGGAAGATTCTGGCGGGTAGCGTACCGGTGATTCTCCTGCTGGGTGGATACCTGATGTCTCTCTCCGGGGAGCCGGAAAAGACTCCCAAAGAAATTTTGACAGAGGCACTGCAGAAACTGGAGGCTTCGACAGATACAAAAACACGGACCGAGGCTCTGGAACTGGCTTATTTGCTGAAAAAACAGGAATATCTGGATCCCGATTTTCCTGGTGCTCTGTACTTTATCTTTGGTATTGTTGCTTTTCGGAATGCTGAAGAGCTGACTGGGGAAGCTCAGGATCACCAGTATCTGATTGCCAGCCGCTACCTGAAAGAAGCAGACCGCAGGGCCATTGATCAGGAACATCGTCCGGAATGGTGCTATGCACTGGGCACAAGTCTCTACCTGACAGGGTCTATTCAAAAATCGCGTCCTCTATTGGAAGAAGCGGTCAAGACGTTTGCGGGAGGTCAGTTACGTGCTTCCATGTCATTGACGGATATTTATCTCGATCACAAAGAATCTGCTGAAATAAAGCAGGCATTCGATTTAAATTCAGAATGTCTGCAGCTGGAAAACCTGGATCATGAATCGCACGATCGATTGTATTTACAGCGTGCACAGATTTTTCTGGCACAAGGCAAGAATGCTCAGGCACAGGAAGTTCTGGACAAGGTCAAGCAGCAGGATTCTGTGAATCAGGTGACACTTGTGTTTCAGGCACAGACCCTGATGGCGGAAGGAAAATACCAGGAAGCCTTAACTATTCTGGCTCCGGTTAAGGACAACCTGGGTCTGGAGCGTAAATTTTCAAGACAGGCGTCCTATCTGATGGGCGTGTGTGCAGAGTCGCTTGGCAATGCTGATGGTGCAATCGACTTTTTTGAGCAGACAACACATCGTTATGCAGGGACCCAGGAAGGCCAGGCAGCATTTCTGCGTCTTGCCGAATTACTGCGGAAAAATGGACGTACTGAAGAAGCTTTAATTGCTTATCGGACTGCATTGCGGTCCATCGACAGTCCGGATGAATTTCGTAATCGCTGGATCAGTCTGCAGGGCGTCCGGACTTATGTCCTGAATGCGTGGAACGACTGGGTGGATGAAGACCGGATCAAAAACGACGTGACCTACTTCAATGCGGCAATTCAGCTGTCTGACTATCTGCCTCCTCTGCTGCCTGAAGTCCAGGCAAAGGAACTGGCAGCGAATGCCAATCGTCGCTGGGCGGAATATCTGGAACGGCGTTATGAAGCAGCTACAGTCACGGAGCAGGAGTCGCTCAGAAGCGAGTTGAATGAACACTGGAAGCAAAGCGGGCGTGCTTATTTTGAACTCGCCCGTCGCTTGACAACCTCTGACCGCTATGCAGATATCCTTGCCATCTCTGCAGAACACTTCCAGAAAGGTATGGACTTCGAGACCGCGCTCAAAGTACTGACGCGGTTCATCAATACAAATCCGGAAAAGCAAATGCCGCAGGCACTGGTTCAGCGTGGTGAAATTTTGCTCGAGCTGGATCAGCTTGAAGAAGCAATTAACCACTTCGAACGCGTGATGACGAATTACCCGACCGACGTGTCTGCCTTCGAAGCTCAGTATTTACTGGGGATTGCTTATCTGGAAAAAAATGAACTCGATCAGGCTCAAACCGTGTGGAAAGAGATCCTGGAGTCGAACAATTTAACCCCCAAAGCAAAGCAGTGGGGGGATGCACTGTTTTCGCTGGGTAAGTTGAATTTTCACCAGGGAAAGATTGCCGAGTCAGAAAAACAGAGTGAGACCGCAGAGGTCCCGCCAGAAGGACAGGTCACCGGCTCCAGGCAGAACCGTTATTATGAAGAGGCGACGCGTCGCCTGACCGAATACGTCAACCGTTATCCCGAATCTGAGAAAATTTCTGAAGCACGCTATCTACTGGCACGGTCCTTACAGAATCTGTCAGATCAGCCACTTCAGGAGATGAAGGAAGCCAGGACAGACAACGCCCGGCAGGAATTAAAACGTAAGCAAATTGGTTATTTGAAACAGGCTCTCGTACAGCTTCAATATCTGAATCGTGATTTGCGCCAACTGGAAAGTCGAGACAGGCTTAATGCTCTGGGAAAGCGGTTGTTGAAATCGAGTTGCTATGGAAAAGCCCACATATTGTATCTGACTGAAGAATATGCCGAGGCAATCAAATCGTACCACGATGCCGTCAACCGGTACCCGCAATGTACAGAAGTGTTGATTGCGTATATGAAAATGTCCGGCTGTTACGAAGCGTTGGGGAAAAGAAATGAAGCCAAAAGTATGCTGGAACAAGCCAAAATAATATTGAAACAGATGCCTGATAGTGTCTTCGAGTCCGGGGCAACGAACCTGGGACGAGAAGAATGGAATCGCTGGCTGGACTGGTCGCGCGAGTTTCGCGATTCCGACAGTCGAACCAGCGCGCTGCCATCAGTTAATGGTGCCTAAACGGAGACTTTTCCAGAGGACGGGATCTGTTCCTCATTGTTAAACCTGAATAATGATGTAATTGATATGACTTCGACAAATACAATTGATTATCCCAAACTGTTTGCAGTGCGTCTGGAGTACTCCCGGGCGCTATTGACTCTGTCACTTCAACAGCAGGAACTGATCAAAGAAGATGATTATTCCAGTCTGCTGGACGTGTTAAGTAAAAAACAGAGACTGCTTGGTCAGCTGGATCAATATAAGAAACAGTTGCCTCGGCTCTGGGAGCAGTGGCAGCAGGACAGGGACCGGTTACCCGCCGAGCAGCGCTCAATCTGTGAGCAGATTTTGAGTGATTCAGAAGCGGTGCTGGCACAGTTGCTGAAGAATGAGGATACCAGTACACAGTCCATGGTCGATCGACGGGAGCGGACAAAACAGCAGATCCAGTCGTTAAATCAGGGGGCGAAAGTCGGGGAGGCCTACCGTGACAGTCTGGCACCTGCAACACATCGGCATCTGAATATTGATCAATAACAGTTACAAATTACTATAAAGAATAACAGTATTCCCTCTGATTGAAACGGGTTTTAAATAATGAATCATAGCTTGTTACACAGTTCAACATCACGTGGTCTGATTCAGATTGTTTCTGAGGATCGTATCCGCAGACTGGAAGTCTGCACGCAATTCTCAAATCTGGGCTATACGGTTATTCCATTGTCGGAAATGACATTCACTCCCACATCCCCGCGACCGGATGCAGATATCTGTGTTCTCCTGGATCAACGGTCAATTACAGAGTTTATGTTTGCCGTCGATGCTGTTACAGAGCAGAATCTGATCCCGGTACTGTATTATCCCATGCTGACGCACGAGATTCAACAGGCCTGTCTGAAGCCTTCCCGTACTGCATCCCATGAAACGATGGCACCCTTTGCGGAACTGCGTTCGAACGACTCACTGGATCATATCAGTCGTCTCCTGGATTCTGCGATCAAATACTCCCGACTGTCACGCGAATGCACTGAGCTGATTTCCGAATTAAACCTGCGTTCCAGCCGCCGATTGATCGGATACAGTCAGGCAATCCAGACATTGAGAGATCGGATCGCAGATCTGGTGCATTTGCAAACTCCCGTACTGGTTCAGGGGGGAGTCGGGGCGGAACTGTCGGTGGTGGCAGAAATCATTCATGATGCCATGTACCTGAACTATCATCCTTTAATCAGAGTCAACTGCAGCACTTTGACCATTGAAAATGTGGAACGAGAGCTGATCGGTTATTATTCAAATGAAAAGAGCAGTTATTCCGATGAGCCTGTATGGAATCCGGGTCAACTTGAACAGGCAGCAGGTGGCACACTGGTGCTCGATCAGGTTCATTTGACCTCACTGCCCGTGCAGGCGGCTCTGCTGAAAATTCTGGAAAACGGCGAATATAGCTCGCCGGAAGACAGGCAGTTGAAAAAATTAAACTGCCGCATTATCTCACTGAGCCATGTCTCACTCCATGAACTGTCGGCCCAGAATCAGTTCAAGCGAAAGCTGGCCGAAATCCTCTCCGCCTCTATTCTGTCGGTTCCGCGTTTGAATGACCGGAAAGAAGATCTCGCGCTGTTGACAGAAAATCTGTTAAGTGAAGTGGCTATCTCTGAAGGCACGATACCAAAACTGTTAACCCTGGATGGCCTGGAACTGTTGAAGAAACATAACTGGAGCGGGGACATTCAGGAACTGCGAAATCTGATTCAACACGTGAACCGTGTCGATAATGGGCCACGACTGGATGCCGCCAGTTTATTGCCATGGATTGATTCGGAATCGATTTCAAACGCTGAATCCCTGACGGGGATGACTCTGCGAGAGATGGAACAGAAACTGATTGAGAGTACTTTTGCACGCTGTGGAGGCAATCGCGAAAGTACGGCTCAAATACTGGATATCGGGTTGAGAACACTTTCGGGCAAACTCAGATCCTATGGGTACCCGCCTCGAGGAGGTCCAGATTCCAAACGGACATTTTCGGTCAGGCGTGCCGCCTGATCGCGGGCTTTGTGTTTTTATTCAGGCAGGTGGCAGTATGATAGATCAGATTATCAATTCGAATGCAATACCATTGCTGGAAAAAATGGCGGCGTTCTCCGAACGGCGACAGGATGTCCTGGCGGGTAATATTGCGAACATCGACACCCCTTCATATAAGATGCGAGACCTTCCCGTTCAGGAGTTTCAGCAGGCTTTACGTGATGCGGTTGTGTTGAAGGAAAATGCAGCTGATCCGATCTCGCATTCTTCTCTGGCAATGCCTGTAACTCTTGAAAAACCCAAGTCAGTTGAAGCACAACTGGAGGATCTGTTTCCGCGCAGCCTGTTTCAGGCACGGGAAGCAACTCCGCAGAACCTGACGTTTCAGGATGCCAATAATCGAAGCGTTGAATCACAAATGATGCAGATGACCAAAAACTCAATGATGCAGCAGTTTGCCGTCGAGGTCATGATGGCGCAGATGAATCAGTTGTTGACGGTCATTTCTGAACGCGCTTGAGGTTTTATCTAAGCGATCAGGAAACATCAGAAAATTTGAAAGGAGCAGCAGATGTTAAAAGGAATTGATATCAGTACCAGCGCCCTGGTCGCCCAGAGGCAACGGATGAACACGATTGCGGGGAATATTGCAGCGGTCAATGTGTCGCACGATCCCGCAAGTGGTGAAGAGCCGTTTTATCGCCGGATTGTCACCTTTCAGGCAGATACGGAGAGCCTGGACCAGAGCGCTTCCGGAACCGGCGTAAAATATCATGTCAAAATTGATACAGACACACCCTTAAGAAAAACCTATGATCCCGGACACCGCCATGCGGACCAGGATGGGAATGTGACCTATCCTAACATTGATCTGGTAACCGAGTTCGTCAATGCATTGGAAGCAGGACGCGCTTATGAAGCCAATATATCGGCTTTGGATATCACCAAGGAAATGTTCAGCACTTCATTGCGGATTTTAGCTTAAATTAGAGATATATACAGAATTAAATCTATTCATCTGATCTCAGGGAAGGGAACAGCATGACCAGTTCCATCAGTCATATCGGTAGCTCATTACTGCCTGGCCTTTCACCGGCAGGGCTCAAAGATGCTGGCGCAGGCACATCCGCCGGCGCCCCTTCGTTTAAAAATATGATGCTACAGTCTCTGGACGGTGCTAATCAGTTGCAACTTCAATCCGAACAGGCAATTCAGGCGGGGCTACTGGGAGAAGATATTACTCAGGCGGAAGTCTTTTCCTCAATCAAGAAGGCTGATCTGGCTCTGAGAATGATGGTTCAAATGCGAAATAAACTTCTGGAAGCTTATAACGAGATCCAGAAGATGCAAATGTAAACTCAAGCACGTCAGGCAGTACTTTCACCATTTTGACACGGATTCGTCGATTGGTCACCCGGTATGGATACGATAAAAAAAATATATCAACAGTTCGCAAACCTGTTTCAAACAATGTCAGGCAGCCAGCGCGCGATTTTGCTGTCTGTCCCCCTGCTGATGATGCTGGCTTTTGGCTTCCTCTTTTTCCGGGACAGTCAATCGAGCTATGTTTCACTCTCTCTGGGTAAAGATTTTACGACCGAAGAGGTGATTCATGCAGAAGAAGTTCTGTTACGGGCCGGGTTAATCGATTTCTCGCGAAAGGGGCAGAGAATTATGGTCCCGCAGAATGAAGTACCCCGCTATAACGCAGCGCTCATTGAAGGTGGTGGACTTCCGACAGACTGGGCTTCTGAATGGCAGGAGCAGTTTGAAAAATCGAGCATGTTTGTCAGCAAGGACCAATTGCAGGTCATGCGGGATATCGCGTTGGGTAACCAGTTGCGACGGATGATCCGCGCCATCCCCGCGATTGAAGATGCCAGTGTGATGTGGGCACGTTCTAAAAAACGCTTACGCTGGAATAATACCACTCCGGAAGTGACGGCAACCGTGATGGTCAAGCCCCGTCCGGGACAGGAACTGACTCCTGTGCTGGTAACCAGCCTGAGAGCTGCGGTCTCGACAATGGTCCCCGACCTGTCGACAGATTCGGTAACCGTATTTGATCAATCCACGGGAACATCCTATACCGCGGGTGATAAAAACGATGCCTTTGACAGTAAATTCATCAGCTGGGTCAATAAGCATACAAAAAACTACCAGGATAAAATTCTCGATTCTCTGTCCTATATTCCGGATGTGATCGTGAATGTGAATGTAGACGTTGAAAACCTGAAACGGTATGTCGAACGCAAACAGGAGATCAGTACTGATGGCTCAGTGACGCTGCAGTCGAAGGAGCAATCTACTGAACGCAGCCTTACAGAAAAGCCTACACGGGCAGAACCAGGGGCGCGTTCGAACCAGCCTAACTCACTGTCAGTCGCGCGGGGGAACGAAAAAAATGAGAAAGTGACCGAAACGAATAATGAAGCGACCACTGCGCCCTCATTTACCTGGACAGAAAAAGAGTTCGTAGCTGCCATGCCCAGTACGGTGCAGGTTTCCGTTTCCATTCCGGAGGATTACTACTCTGCTGTTGCCGTGAAACGGGGAATCAAAAAGGGAGAAGCGGAAGCTGATCTTGCCACTTTCAAGCAGGCTACTACTGCCATTCAGACCGAAGTGGAAACCAGCATTCAAAAGCAGGTCCAGAGGCTGATTCCTTCCCAGTCAGCCGAAGATGCTGTCAGTGTAGCTTCTTATGTACGCATTGATGCAGAAGTACCCGAACTCGAATTGCCATTAACTGAAAGTGTCGGCGAGTTTGTGAGCCAGTGGGGCAGTACCATTGGCCTGGGGTTGTTTGCGATCTGGGCTCTATGGATGCTGAATAAGAGCATGCCTCAAATGGAAGAAATCAAATCAGAAGAGATCGAGTTACCCCAGAAAAGAGCAGCCGCATCAAACCCGGATGAAGAAGCAGAAAAACCTAAGAAAGAACCGACACAGCGTGATGAAGTTCAATTACTGGTTCGTGATAATCCGGAAGTTGCCGCGATGGTGTTGAGTAAATGGATCCACTCAAAAACCTGAGACTGATTTTTCTGATTCGAAGTTATTGTAATACTTGTTTTACAGGCTGAAAAATGGATGAACTACAAAAAGCCGCTGTCTTGTTATTGAGTCTGGATAAAGCGCTCGCCGCTGAAGTACTCAGTCTGATGTCCAAAGAGGATGTCGAAAAAGTAACAATGATGATCGCCCGGATGCAGGATGTCTCCAAAGAACAGCAGGCCAGTGTCTTGTCCGAATTTACAAACCTGCGCGGCGAGCAGACCACCATGGAGCGAGGCGGTCTGGCTGCCGTGAATGAACTGCTGGAGCAGTCACTCGGGAAAGAAGGTGCCGGCTCGATTCTGGATAGTATTAATCAGACGATGAATTCAGTGCCGTTTGGGTTCCTGCAGAAATCGGGCGCAAACAACCTGTTGACATTTATCATTGAAGAACATCCTCAGACGATTGCCATGATCATGTCACACCTGCCCAGTAACATGGCTGCGGAAGTTCTGGCCGGGCTGCCTTCCAATAAACAGATGGATGTGATCAAACGCATTGCTAATATGGAGCAAACCAGTCCGGAAGTGATACGTGATGTCGAGAAGAGTCTGGAGCATCGCATGAAAAATACGTTCAGTCAGGGGACAGAAAAGGCAGGGGGAGTGGAACTGGTTGCCGAGATCCTGAACGTGACAGACCGCATGACCAATAAAGGGATCCTCGAAAGCATGGATCAGGAAACTCCCGATCTGGCTGATGAAATTCGCCGTCTGATGTTTGTCTTTGACGATCTGGTGAAACTGGATAATAAAGCGATTCAGGCTCTGCTGAAGGAAGTGGATACTAATCAGTGGGCGGTTGCTCTGAAAGGCGCCTCGGAAGAGATCAAACAGAAAGTGCTCAGCAACCTGTCTCAGCGGGCAGCGGACATGCTGCGAGAAGAAATGGAATATCTTGGTCCTATCAAAGTCAGTGATGTGGAAACAGTTCAGCAGCAGATTGTGGACAGCGTCAGACGTCTGGAAGATGCGGGAGAAATTGAAGTATCTGCCGGAAATGAAAGCGAGCAGTACATTACCTGATGCATGTTGAATTTTGTCCTGAAAATCTGATGGAACCAATAATAACAGGATTGATATAGTCGAAGATATGGCGGAACTGGAAACTGCAAAATTGTTAAAGGCGGATGCGTTTCGCGCGCTGGGTTCAAAAATCGCCTATAACTTCAATGACATTGAGAAACGCTGCGAAGATCATATCTTAAATGTGCGTAACCAGACGCGTCAGATGATCATCGATGCGCGAACAGAAGCAGAACAGATCAAACAGGAAGCGTATCAGGCAGGAAAACAACAGGGACTGGAAGATGCATCACGTGATGTGGAAGATCAGATCCAGTCACGGTCTGAAGCGCGGGCCAGTCAGATCGTGGAAGAAAAGCTGGGTACGGTATTTCCGGCGATGCAGGCTGCCGTATCAGGCTTGCAGCAGGAACAGGTCAACTGGAGACAGACATGGGATGAAACCGCCGTCAAAATGTGTCTGGTGATTGCCGAAAAGATGGTGCGGCATGAGATCGAGACACATCCCGAAACGGTGAAACCCATGATGAGTGAAGCGCTCAAGCTGGCATCGGGAACTCAGCATATCCGGTTCCAGATGAATCCGACGGATGTTGCCCACCTGGGAGAGAATGCAAAGAGCTTTATTACCAATCTGACGGGATGTCAGACGTGTGAAATAATTGAAGATGAATCGATCTCCTCAGGGGGATGTATTATTGAAACACAGCATGGAACTATCGACGCCAGAATCGAAGCACAACTGGATCGTATTTTCCAGGAGCTGATTATCCAGACTCAGGACTAGCCACATTTCATGTTTGATGTTTCTCAACAGATAAAGCAGATTTTACCCTTTCGTCTGACTGGGAGAGTCACGCGCGTGGTCGGGTTGACGGCGTCCGTTTCCGGTTTTCCGGCGCCGCTGGGATCCGTCTGTGCCATTGATCGGGAAAATGGTTCTGCGATCGAAGCGGAAGTCGTTGGTTTTCAGAATGAAGAAACACTGTTGCTGCCTTATGAGGATCTGGCGGGGATCCGACGTGGAGATCGTGTCAGTCTGATACAATCGGTGCCTGCCGTTGCCGTGGGACAGGGGATTCTGGGAAGAGTTCTGGATGGTCGCGGTCGCTGTATTGATGGTAAAAATCAGGCGATGCTTTCCCATCGCGCGAATTTAAAAGCCAAACCGATCTCTCCCCTGAATCGTCCCCGTATCGACACGCCCTTGAGTACAGGGATCCGCACTATCGACGGGCTGTTAACGTGTGGTAAAGGGCAACGACTTGGGATTTTCGCCGGGAGCGGTGTTGGTAAAAGTACACTCTTGGGGCAAATGGCGCGTCAGAGTTCTGCTGATATTAATGTCGTATGCCTGGTGGGTGAGCGAGGGCGTGAGGTTCGTGAGTTTCTGGATCGTGATTTAGGGCAAGAAGGGCTGGAACGCAGTGTGGTAATCGTCGCTACGAGTGATGAACCTGCATTGATTCGATTACGGGCGGCTCATCTGGCGACCGCTGTTTCTGAATATTTCCGAGACTGTGGCAAAGATGTCCTGCTGATGATGGACAGCGTAACCCGCTATGCACTGGCACAGCGGGAAATCGGGCTGGCAGCAGGAGAGCCACCGGCGACAAGGGGCTATCCACCCAGCGTGTTTTCCCTCCTGCCTAAGCTGCTTGAACGGAGTGGGCGGACTGAATCTGGCAGCATCACCGGGTTCTATACTGTTCTGGTTGAAGCCGATGATGCGAACGAGCCGATTTCTGATACGGTACGCGGAATTCTGGATGGGCATATTATGCTTTCTCGGAAACTGGCACATGAATCACACTGGCCGGCGATTGATGTGCTGCAGAGCATCAGCCGTTCCATGAACGATATTACATCACCCGCGCATCAGCAGGCTGTGGCTCAGATCAAGAAACTGATGGCCGCTTATCAGCAGTCAGAAGATCTGATCTCAATTGGCGCCTATCAGGCGGGGTCAAATCCGGAAGTCGATCTGGCGATCAAGATGAGACCTCTCTGGAATGAATTTCTGAAGCAGGGAAATACTGAAGATTCTGATTTTCATTCTGCTTCAGAGGGGCTCGGTAATCTGATTGCGCGGATGCAGCAACTTAAACCAATGAATACTGGTTCGGTGGCAGGTCAGCCGCCCGCAACCGGTCAAACTGCAGAAATCGCCCGCTAACATAAAACATATCAAACGATCAACTGTATTTTAATCCTGTATGAACCTGAGTGAGATGAAAAAATTTCATTTTCAATTTGAATCAGTACTTAAAATGCGACGGCATAAACGCAGTATGTGCCATCAGTTGCTGGGGGAGATTCTCCAGGCAGATCAGCGGCTGATTGATCAGGCTGAGCAATTGAAACTACATCGTACAGAACAGTTTCAGGAAATCCGGGCGCGTCAGTCTGAAGGGCGTGTCGACATCGATGGGACGACCAGTTTACGGTATTACGCGGGCCAGTTACAAACACAAATTCAGTCGATCATTGCCAATCGGGAATTAGTGGCAAAACAGATTGCACTCTGCAGGCAGGCTTTGGCCAAAGCCGAGCAGGAAGTCAAAGCAATGGAAAAACTGTCCGATAAATATCGTGACGAATTCCTCTATGTACAAAATCAGAAAGAGATGGTTGAGTTGGAAGAGACCTGGTCAGCAACTCAGCAGACAGGAGGTAATCAATGATTCGTCCTCTGGTTGTTATTCTCTGTGTGTTTTGTGTGGCGACCATTATCTCGGAAATACTCGGTCTCAGTTTTTTATGGGTTCGCGGACATCTGAATGCGGATTCCGTTAAGGACATTCGTATGATCGTGACTGGACAGTCACTGGATGACGTGGAATTAATTGAGGAAGAAACCAGTCTGCCCTCACGAAATGAAGTTGCTGAAACACGGGCAATGCGAATTCTGGAATTAGCATCACGTGAAGATGAAATCGAGATGTTGAAAAGTTCGATTACTGAATCCTCAGATTCTCTCAAAAAAGAGCGATTGGCATTTGAACTGGCGAAAAAGACCTTTGAAGAAGAACTGAAAATTCTGAAAGAACAGAGTCAGGGAGTCGCGACAAAAAAGACCCAGTCAGTGCTGGTTGCTTTACCTTCCGGAGATGCAGTTCAATATCTGATGCAGCTTTCCATCGAAGAAAATATCGAACTGTTGAAAGGCATGGATGGTAAGTTTATAGCCAAGCTCTTGAAAGAATTCCTGGTTGCCCCTGACCCGCTGGTAATCAAACGCGGGAAAGAGATATTCAAAGAGATCTCTCAGGATGAACCGTTCCGCAGTTTCGCCGATGGAACGATGGACGAATTGTCCCGGAATAATTAGATTGTGCCCAGTTTTTTTCTGTAGTGTCGCCCATGGCATTTCGGCCGGGTAGAGTAGTACGAAACATACTGTGGTAAAATGTGATGCGTTCCAGGTAGCCTGTCTGACATTTGATGTGATCTGATGCAGGCACGACTCTCGCATCAAGTCTGCTTCACCTCCTCTCAGCCCTCTCTGGTCAGACCTTTAAACGGGCTAATGCAATTTTTCGCTAAAATTGATCTATTTTGTGTATTCTTACGTGATGTCCGGGTGAGGATTTTGACGAATATGATACTGATGAAACAGTTGATTTCCATTGTGGATACCACTGCGCGGTTCGCAAGTAATCGGCAGGAAGACTGTCCTCGGTACTTATTTTACTTAAAGGTAATGAGAAATGTCAGATTCTCACAAGGTTTCGCTGCTGGATCTACAATCGCTGGATCTCAGTAAGTATGGGAAGCAAAATCTTGATCTGAAACAGGGAGCAACCCGCAATCCCGATTCGAGTTATCGCAGGCAGCTAAGTGAGTCTCTCGCCAAAAAACAGTCAAGCAATACTACTGATCGAAAACCGGAAATCGATGCCCGATCACGGGAATTACCCTCAGAGCGAACTCCTGTAGATAGTCAGGCTCCCGCACCTCAGACTGCGGCTGAGAGCCAGGAAAATTCAGAATCCGCAGGCAATCTGCAGCGTGAAGATTCGAGAAACGACTCTCGCGAGGTTCAGGATCAGTCGGCAGCTGCAGGCAGCGTGTCGGAAAAGTCAGCAGACTCAACTGAACCAGCTTCAGAAAGCAGTACGGAGTCCGCAGAAACCGGATCAGATACGATCAATCCGCTGGCTGCTGAGACACAACAACCTGTCAAGCAGAAAGAACAGGTCTACTCACTGTTTAGCGATTCTGCTGTTAATGATTCCCAGCAGCAATCTCTCCAGGAAGTGACTGCCACTGTTGGGGAAATAGAACCTCCAGCCAGTTTTCAGTTTGCGGAGAATCAGACTCTGGTAAAACTGCCGACTGAAGTTACCGAAACGAATCCAGAGGGAGCCTATCCGATTCCAGAAGGTCTGGCAGCTTTATTGAAGAATCAGAGCGACGACATCACATCTACCGAATCGACTCAGGTGGGGACGTCGAGTGAATTCATACTGGCAGATCAACAACCGAATCTGACAGCAGAAGCTTTAGCCGAGCAGGCAACAGCTGATTCAGGAGAAGAGACTGTTTCTCTGTTACAGTCAGCGGGACTCCCGGAAATCAAAATAACAGAGGAGTTAAAGCAGGCGATTAAAGAATTTCAGTCGGAGAATTCCGATAACGCGGATGCTTCGACAGAAGATTCTGAGATCGATATTCAAACCCTCATTCAGCAGCAATATCAGAGTTCCGGAGAAGAAAACCAGTCCGATTCTTCCGCGGATGAAAATAATCAGGGTGAACAGTCGGCAGAAAATACAACTGTGGAAGAAGTTTCCCGAACGGTGATTCAACAGTTGCAGCAGCCTGTAGATGCCACTTCCGATGCGGAGAGTGAAGTGACAGATAAAAAGACAGATGCGCAGACAGAGACCGTCGATGATTCGGGCGATAATTCCATAGAAGCTGCCACCCTGAATCCGACACATCCGACTGTGAAGTCTGCGCCAGATTCATCTAATCCCCTGTTAACAGAGGCTTCCAAGGCCAGTCCACAGACTCACAATACGATCACGAATCAGCAGACAGATCCTTCAAATATACAAGCACTCAACGGCAATCTGGCTGCTCCCGTGACAAATGAGGTAACAACAGCTGCGCCCGCAGGGCCCGTGCTTGATGTCAAACAGGTTGATCAACTGGTCGAACGGATTTCCACAGCCGTCAAACAGTCACATTCCACCGGGCAGCAGCTAAAGATCCGTTTGAGTCCGCCTGAGCTGGGAACGTTACAGATTGAAG
This sequence comes from Gimesia algae, assembly GCF_007746795.1. Taxonomy (NCBI): domain Bacteria; kingdom Pseudomonadati; phylum Planctomycetota; class Planctomycetia; order Planctomycetales; family Planctomycetaceae; genus Gimesia; species Gimesia algae. Next base: position 1,717,705 of record NZ_CP036343.1, on the reverse strand, counting down.
TCTCGTTGAAAAACGGTGAATACACGGCGAAGCTGGAAGTTCAGAATCGCCATGCACAAAAAGTGATCAATGATAATATCGCCCAGTTAAAAGAAGCATTATCAAAAACAGGCGTCTCGTTAGATCGTATTGACGTGCACATCAATACGGATGCCAGTGAAGACCAGCGTTCTTCTCAGTCAGGGACACAGTCAAACTCAGGAAATGATTTTAATTCTCAGCAGTTCTCAGATAACCCGCAAGACAATGAGCAACGCTCGGGTGAGCAGTCATTTGTAGAGGATACTGTGAAGCAGGATGAACCTGCCGACCAGGATCGTCCCCAGGTAGCTCGTTCTCAGGGGATCGTGACAGAGAATGTTGAAGAGATCGACGTACAAATTTAAGTCCATTTTTCAGGGATGAAGGAGTGCCGTTATGGCCGTTGATGGAATTGGTGGAAGTAGCAGTACCGGCGGTACGTCTGCAGTAGATGTCGTCGATCCGGATAAAGTTGGCTTCAATGGTTTAACCGCCGAATCGTTTATGAAGCTCTTGATTACCGAACTGCAAAACCAGGACCCGACAGAGCCACTGGGGAACGAGCAGTTGCTGGCACAGATTTCCAGTATGCGGGAACTGCAGTCGAATATTGAGTTATCAGATACATTGAAAGCAATTACGACAGGGCAGTCGCTGACTCAGGCAGCCGGGTTAATTGGAAAAGAAGTAGAAGGGCAGGAAGGCCAGCAAAACCCGGTAGCGGGTGTTGTGGAGCGCGCTTTTGTCCGCGATGGAAAGTCGTATGTCGGCATTGGTGCATTTGAATTGCCTGTCTCTGCAATTACCAGTGTTCAAGAGCCCGCAAGTGTTTAGAGTTTTTAAGGTTACAGCAATTTCATTTTGATGGGGTTCTCTGATAACAGAGACATTCTAAAAAAAATGGTATGAATTGTTTCTATTTAGACGATATTCAGAACAGGGAGCGGCCTCAGCAAAGCTGATGCTGCGCTCTGGAACCAATGGATTAGGTTTTTACCTGGTTGATTCAACCGAGGAGTAGTCATGGGATTGACATCTGCATTAAATACATCGTTGGGTGGTTTAAGCCTGAATGAAACCAGTATCGATGTGCTGGGTAACAATATTGCCAACGCGGGCACGAACGGCTTTAAAGCCTCAAATGTGCTGTTTACCACTCAGTTATCCCGTACATTAAGTGTGGGGTCACGTCCGACGACCAGTAATGGTGGTACAAATCCCCGTCAGGTTGGTCTGGGGGCGTTGAGTGCCTCGATTCGAAAAGACTTTACTCAGGGAAGTGTGACCAACAGTACCAGTCCCTCCGACCTTGCGATCCAGGGGGATGGCTTTTTTATTCTCGATGGTCCGGATGGTCAGGTTTACTCTCGAAATGGTAACTTCGAACTTAACAGCCAGAGCCTGTTGACAAACCAGAGTGGTTTTAAAGTCCAGGGATACGGTGTTGATGAAGACTTTAATCTGGTCACAACAACTTTGGCTGATATTGAAATTCCGCTGGGGGATTTGAACGTAGCTCAGGCCACTCAGAACGTCCAGATTGGTGGTGCCTTGTTACCGACGGGTGTCCTGGGAACTCAGGGGTCTATCCTGTCCACAGCAAACCTGACAGACGCTGGAAATGCAAATGCTGCCATTACGGGAGCCACCCTGTTATCAGATGTCGAAGCCTCGATTGGAACGCCTTTGTTTACTGTGGGTGAGACATTGGAATTTACTCCCAACAAGGGAGGTCGTTCGCTGGATCCGCTGACCTTGCTGGTAACCGGAACCACGACGGCAGCCGACTTTGCAGATTTCCTGGATCGGACCCTGGGAATTCAAAATGGCAGCGGCATTCCCAATGATGCCACTACGGGAGCCCAGCCAGGGGTCTCGGTAACCGCGGGAGGAGCATTTCAAGTCGTCGGTAATACAGGAACGGTAAATGACATCGCTATCACAATCGGTAATATCACATCCGATGGTGCAACGGTGTCTCTGCCATTTACAAAAACAGAAACGTCCAATGGTGAAAGTGCAATTACCGACTTTGTGATCTTTGACTCACTTGGTGAGCCTGTGACAATGAAGATGACCAGCGTGCTGGAGTCTCGTTCGTCTAACAATACGGTGTTCCGCTACTTTATGGAAAGTGCTGACGATAACGATGGAGACATTGCTGTATCGACCGGAACAATTACATTTGACAGTAACGGGAATGTCACCGATTTTACTCCCAATACCTTTGGAATCAGTCGTGTTAATACAGCCGCTGATGAAATGGATGTGACAATCGACCTGTCCGATATTTCCGGTATTTCTTCTGCGAGTGCCGGTAGTACTTTGAAGTTGACTCTGCAGGATGGTTCCGATCCGGGAACGCTCGCCAGTTTCGTGATTGATGAAACCGGGATTATCAATGGCGTATTCGATAACGGTATTATTCGTACTCTGGGGCAGGTGACTCTGGCACGCTTTTCGAACCCACAGGGGTTACTGGAATTCGGAAATTCGACATTTCAGGAAGGGGTCAGTTCCGGTCCTCCCTTCCTGGTGACACCCGGTAACTTCGGAGCGGGAACAATTCGTGCTGGTTCAATTGAATTATCAAACACCGACGTCGGTCGTAGTCTGGTTGACCTGATTGTTGCTTCCACTAACTATCGTGGAAACGCGCGGGTGATCAGTTCTGTGCAGCAGCTGGTGGATGAACTGCTGGTTCTGGGGCGATAGTGAGCCGCGCATGAAGTTTCATGATCGCAGCACAGAAACTGCTTTGCCAGGGAGGTTGGCGGTATGATCAAATTGACCCGGTTGAATGGCGAAGAATTCGTCGTGAATGCAGAGTTGATTCAATGCATTGAAAGTCGTCCCGATACCTTTATTACGCTGACATCAGATGATCGATTGATTGTGCGTGAAAGCGTCGAAGAGGTGGTGAAACGTTCGATCGCCTATTCACGGGCGATTCGTCTTGTACCCGGATTATAAAACTGAAACACAGCTGGTGAGCTCTATCAGGCAGTGATTTGAATTTACAGTGGCTGACAGGCCACGATCATCAGGAACATTGGCAGAAATGGATAAGGCAACCGCGGGTGGATTAGTCTCCGGGATGGCATTGCTGCTGTTGGCGATTGCGATTGCGCCGGGATCCAGTTTCGCAGCATTTATTGATATACCCTCTGCTGCAGTCGTGGTCGGCGGGGCTATCGCCGCCTGCTTTATTGCGTTTCCCGGTGCAGCGATGATGCTGTTTCCCAAGGTGCTCAAGAAAGTATTCTTTCCCAAACAGCAGAATCTGGCTCCCGTGATTACTCAAATTGTGGAGTTTGCTGAGATCGCCCGTCGAGATGGGATTCTGGCATTAGAGGCCAAGACCGCAGAGATCGAGGATCCGTTTATTCTTCTGGGGGTCCAGATGGCGGTGGATGGTACCGATGTGGATCTCATGGAGCAGATCCTGAGAACGGAAATGGAAGCAGTTGCCGGCAGACATAAAAACGGTAAATCACTGATGGATACTGTGGGACGTTATGCTCCCGCGTTTGGGATGATCGGGACTCTGATGGGGTTGATCATCATGTTGGGAAACATGGATGACCCAGAGGCAATCGGTCCTGGTATGGCGGTGGCATTGATCACCACGTTATATGGCGCCCTGGTTTCGAACCTGTTTTTTCTTCCGTTTGCAGATAAGCTGGCATATTACAGCAAACAGGAATTTCAAGTCCGTGAAGTCATCATCAAAGGTCTGATTGCTATTCAGGAAGGCGATAATCCGCGCGTGATCGAACAGAAACTGAATACCTTTTTACCTCAGGATCAGCGGGTGGGCAAAGACAGCCAGGCAGCCTGATTTTTTGAATATGCTCCTGGAATGCTGATTCGTTCCAGAACCGTTTTGTTTTTGATATTCGCAGACCGCAAAGGAGGATATTCAGATGGCGATGCCGGAAGAAGATGCACCTCCTGGCGTTCCGGAATGGGTGGTGACCTATGGTGATATGATGTCGCTGCTACTGACATTCTTCATCATGCTGGTGTCAATGAGTGAAATTCGTAACGATGAAGGTAGCGTCCGCGCGATGCTGGATTCGTTACGCGAGCGGTTTGGTACTCATCAGGGAACAGCTGCGGTGCCCGGGAAATCTCTGGACCCCACCAGTAACCAGAGTAAGCCTGCTTCAAAAGGCTCCAGTTCTGATGGCGGAACTAAAACGGGGAAAGAAAAGTCCAGCGGGGGGGGCGGCCCGAATAAAACCGTCGAACGTATCAATACAGGTACGGAAGTGACTCTGGGGGGAGCGGCTAGTTTCGGTAGATTTTCGGCTGAGCTGACCCCGGAAATAAAGAAAAAACTCGACATCATTGCCGAAATTCTTCTGCCAACGCCGAATCGGCTGATCGTCCGCGGACATGCGTCACCAGAACCTTTACCAAAGGACTCAAAATTCCTGGATTCACAGGAGTTGTCTTTTTATCGGGCCAAGAATGTCGCAGAATATCTTGAGTCCAAAGGAATTGAACCCGAAAGACTGATTGTCAGTTCAGTGGGTGATGCCGAGCCCAGGACGATCACGCGTAACCCTGAAGAGCAATCCTTAAATCGTCGGGTTGACGTATTTTTAATTGATGCGTATATAGTCTCTCCTAAGACAGGCAATCGTTAAAGCAAGACGATTGATAAGACCTGATCGAGCGTTTTCAGATTCACTCGGTTATATTTCGCTGAGCCTGTAATCAACTGATCCGCCTGAAGCGGAGCGTATTTTAAGACAAGGGATTTGTCTTTGCGCAAACAGGATGCGAGAGTTCAAGGAGGAGACTCGTGGCAACAGACACCGAAACGCAAGAGCCTGGTGTCGATACGGAGGCAGTTGCTTCAACGGAAGAAGCATCCCAGGGGCAATCGAAAGGAAAGCTGCTGAAAATTGGAGGATTGTTACTACTGGTAATCATCCTGCAGATCGGCATTTCATACTGGCTGCTGACTCCACCGGCTCAACCCGCTGAACTGGCAGAAGATTCACTTTCAAAAGGGAGTGAAAATCTGCAGGTGACGACAGCCGAAGTGACTGTCGATAACTTCAGCGTGACAAACAATATCGCCGAGCCAGGAGCGACGATTCATGTCACATTTAATCTGGTAGCACTGGTCGAGCAGGGGGCTGCTGCTGATTTTGATTCCATGGTCAAAGAGCAGAATAAAGCACGTGTCAAGCAGGCAGTCATTGAAGTCGTGCGAAAATCCAGTCTGAGTGATCTGAATGATCCGCAGTTAAGTACGATGAAACGCATGATGAAAGAGGCCGTTAACAAGGTTCTCAAGAAAAGTTATGTCATCGAGACTGTGATCAGCGAATATCGCACAATGACACAATAATGCGTGTATAGCATGACAGGATGGTAATGTGGCTGATGAGAATGATGATCTTCTGGATCCTTCTGAAATAGAAAAACTGCTGAATGCTCAGGGACAGGGTGCGCCTGCAGATTCTCCTCCTGCCGGGGGAGAGGCTTCAGATAATCTTCTCGATCCTGATGATATTGAAAAATTACTGCAAGGGGCCGGAGCCACAGAAAACGAAGGCGCAGACAAGCCGGGAAAAGTCGTCAACAACGATGATATCGATGCTCTGTTCAATCAGCATTCCTCCGGGGCAGACGATCAGTCAGGGATGCCGTTTTCTTCACGCGAAGAGACGGAAGCATTATTAAATCAGGCGGAAGCAAATCTGGCTGCAGCGATTTCCCCTAACCTGGGACCTGGAAACGGGATTCCCAATGATCTGGGTGGAACCAAAGCGTTTGCATTCCCCAATTTTGAGGCAATGGCCAGTAATCCGGAAGAAGCGATGAAACTGTCATCGCTGCAAAATGTAGAGCTGGACCTGTGTATTGAGCTAGGCAGAACTGAACTGCTGATTGAAGAAGTGTTAAAAATGAAAGAGGGCGTCGTAGTTCCTCTGGATAAACTGGCGGGGGATCCGGTTGATATTCTGGTGAATGGTCGGATTATCGCTCGAGGTGAAGTGCTGGTTTTGAATGATAATTTCTGCGTCCGTGTCGCAGAGATTATTTCTCCGGAGTTGTAATTGGCAGCTGGAAATCGGTGTTCCTGTGAAGCGGGAAGACTGACGACGTAAAGGATGTGATGATTCGTCTTTGTAATAGATCTCTGCTGGCATTGCTGTGTTCTCTGACCTGTACTTCTCTTGTGCATTCAGCAGAGAATCCGGCCTTTACACAGCCATCCGAATTTCGAAACCAGAATCATTCGACAGGGCAGTTCCAGCAAAAATATCAGCAGCCGATGCCAAGCGGCACACCGCGACCAGTCGCACAAACCAGTCGGCCGAACGTCGTTTCCGATTCGAATGCAATGCACAAGTCGAGAACCCAGGCATTGCCGCAGCGCAGCGGAGTCGATGTGCGGAGGTCCCAGCCTAACCTCATCACTCCCCTGGAGCGTCAGAAGCAGACCGGTTCAGGCTCCTCCAGTCAAAGCGTGAGTAAACGGGCTCCCTCAATCTGGGGGACATTCGGTGCTTTGCTGGTAGTGATCTCGATTATCCTGGTAGGGGCAAAGTTATTTAAGAAACATCATCCGCTCGGGTCAGCGGGTCTGCCCCGTGAAGTGATGGAAGTGCTGGGAAAAAAACCACTGGATGCCAGGCAGACTATCCACTTCGTGCGGTGTGGATCCCGGATTCTGATTCTTGGTTCCTCTCCTGCCGGACTGGAAATGCTGAGTGAAGTTGCTGATCCTGTAGAGGTCGATCTGATCACGGGCATGTGCCGGGAAGGCGCTGAGTCGGCTCGATCTGCGAATTCGTTTCGAAACCTGTTTCAAAGCGTATCGAAAAAAGAGGAGTCGCGTTTTACACGGTCAGCAGCGGAACCATTTCAGGACGCTGACGAATCAGAACCAGTTCCGGAACAGGACCAGTACTCAGATTATGACTCGGCTGTGAGCCGTTTACAGCAGAAGCTGCTGCATTCACCTCGCCAGTCCCTGAATGAGCGTGCGGAGTCGGACCATGCATAGCCGGGGGGGCGTTCCAAAACTGATCACAGCTAAGATGACTGAATCAACAGTACGATTTCTAAGATCACTGCTGGTTATCCTGTGGCTGGGATTGTCTGCGCAGGGAGTCCAGGCACAGCCGCCTGCTTCGAATCAGGCATTATCCAATCAGGGGGTTTCCAGCCAGAATTCCCCACAGTCGCCTGTTCAGCCGGTTTTTATGTCGCAAGATAATCAAAATGGCGGAGCGGGTGTTCCGGAAATGCTGGATGTCGAACAAATGACATCGCCTCAGGGGCTGAATTCGACATTGAAGCTGTTTCTACTGCTGACGATATTAAGCCTGGCGCCTTCGATTCTGATCATGACGACGAGCTTCATTCGTTTTGTAATCGTGTTTGGATTATTGCGACAGGCGTTGGGGACTCAACAGCTGCCGCCCAACCAGGTGCTGACCAGCTTGAGTCTGTTTCTGACGATCATGGTCATGGCGCCGATCTGGGAAAAAGCATATGACGAAGGCATTGTGCCTTACACGAATCAGACGCAACAGGCACCGGTTTCACTTGAAGTTGCTTTTCAGAAAACCGTAGCACCCCTGCGAAAATTTATGAGTGATCAGATTGAATTAACTGGCAACAGTGATACGGTCTGGATGTTTCTGGATTATCAGCAGCCTCTGCCAGGTTCACCCGGGGCTGAGTCGTATCAGGCACCCAAGGACTATGACGACGTACCACTGACGGTTTTATTACCCGCTTATATGTTGAGTGAAGTGAAGACTGCTTTTCTAATCGGTTTTCAGCTGTATCTGCCTTTCATTGTGATCGATATGGTAATCAGCTCTATCCTGATCAGTATGGGGATGATGATGCTGCCTCCTGTCCTGATTTCATTACCCTTTAAAATTCTGTTGTTTGTCTTGATTGATGGCTGGTTACTGACGGTCGGGATGTTGCTGGAAAGTATCAGGGCCGTCGGTTGACTTCGGGCGCTCAGGTTGCGCCCGCATCTTTCTTAATTTCAGGTAAATGTTATGGATACATCCACTGTTCTTGATCTGGGACGCGAGGGACTGCTGATCATGCTGGAGGTCAGCGGCCCGGTCATGCTGACCGCGGTTGTGGTAGGCCTGGTGATCAGTATTGGACAGGCCGTCACGCAGATCCAGGACCAGACAATCAGCTTCGTTCCCAAAATTATCATGATGGTGCTGGCGATCCTGTATACGCTGCCTTGGATCACTTCATTAATGGTGGAATACAGTACGAACCTGATTACCAATATTCCGGCACGCCTTTAACTGCCTGTGTCGTATGAACCAGGGAAACCACGAGTCCTGTGAGCGAACTCCTCGATCAATATGTGATGAATCCGATCCTGCAGCTGGCTCCGGGACAGCTGCTGCAGTGGGCGATGCTGCAGTTTTATGCGTTTACGCTGGTGGTCGTGCGGATCAGTGGCCTGATGATTATCGGCCCTGTGTTCGGGCAACCGATTTTTCCCACGAATATCCGAATTCTGCTGATCCTGAGCCTGTCTCTGCTCATTACTCCGACATTGCATGACCAGACGACAGTCGGCTTTTATCAACTGGACAGCAACCAGAACCAGAGGCTGAGTCAGGATGAAGTTCCGGAACATCTCCAGGACCGATTTAATGACCTTGTCGTCACAGCGGGGCGCCAGGCGACTCAAGAACTGACGGTCAATGATTACCGGTTCGTGACGCGGATGCCGAACTCCCTGCTGGATTATGCCTGGTCGATTCTGGGGGAATTGACGTTAGGTTTTTCGCTGGGGCTGGGGATTTACATCATTCTACTCAGTCTGCAGATGGCCGGTCAGATGATTGATCAGCAGGCCGGAATGGCGCTGGGAGAGGTCTTCAATCCTGGCTTTGACATGAATGCTTCACTTAGCGGTCAGTATCTGTATTTTATAGGGATCACCGTATTTCTGCTGATGGAACCGGTCAACGGCCATCTGTTAATGTTGTCGTCCCTGATTGATACATTCCAGGTCTTTCCTGTAGGGGAAGGGATCGTATCCACGAATACCCTGGATCTGCTGCAGACGCTGATGCATCAGTCGCTGGTACTGTCGATTAAAGTGGCAGCCCCCTTACTGGCTGTCAGTGCTTTAATCTCGATTTCAATGGGCTATCTCGGGCACACCGTCCCGCAGATCAATGTTCTGGTGATCGGTTTTCCGATTCGAGCAATGATCAGTCTGATTGTTCTGGTTTTTACACTGTCGGGGGCTGCAGATATTGTGGTTGAATCCATTCCCTCTGCCATTGATCAGTTGAGTCGCAGTACTGTTTTATAAATCGATTTGAAAACGTTTTGTCATGGCTGAAAACGATACAGGAGAAAAAACAGAGCAACCTACGGATCGTCGGCGCAATGAAGCCCGCGAGAAGGGGAACATTGCAAAAAGTACCGACCTGACTGCAGCCGGAATGATGCTGGCGACAGCATCTGTCCTTTATTTTTTTGCTGTCAATCTCAGCAGTGACATGAAAAATCTGATGGAAGTCTCGCTGACGACTCCCGTCTGGCTGCGTGTAGATCATCCATTGCTCATCGAACGTTGTGAGTCCATTATCGAACTGTTCCTGGAGGGGACAGTCGTGATGATGGTGGCGTTATTTGTCTCTGCGGTGTTCCTGAATATCGTGCAGGTGGGATTCATGATGACTCCGGACGTGCTCCAACTCAAGTGGGAACGGTTGAATCCGATCGAAGGAGCCAAGCGGATCATTTCCATCCGTGGCCTGGTCAAGCTGGGAGTGAGTCTCGGTAAAATCTGTCTGCTGGTGTTGATTGCTGCCTGGTTCAGCTACCTGGTGTTTCCCAGTTTTCTGGGACTGATGGGGGCGTCTCCTGAAACGATTTTGCGTGACATATTTAATTCGACGATCGAACTGGGATTGCTGTTGGCACTGTCGCTGATCATTTTGGGTGGACTGGATTATGCCTTTCAGAAGTGGAAGCATGAAAAAGACCTGATGATGAGTAAACAGGAAATTCGTGAAGAAATGAAGTCGATGGATGGAGATCCACTGATTCGACAGCGTCGTCGTGAGGCACATCGAAAGCTCGCGATGTCTCAGGAACTTTCCAAGGTGGCGACAGCGGATGTGGTGATTACGAACCCCACACATATTTCGATCGCGATCAAGTATGATCCGGAATCGATGCCCGCCCCGGTAGTGGTGGCTAAGGGAGCAGGGGAGATCGCCTTTCAGATCCGAAAAATTGCCAATGAAAAAGGGATTCCGATTATCGAACGGAAAGCACTGGCGCGTCAGATGTACCGCGATGTAAAAACCGGACAGGAAATTCCCTTTGAGTTATATGAGGTCTTCGTTGAGATTATGGCCTACGTTTACAGCTTGACTGGTAAAACCATGCCGGATCAACGTTAAGCTTTCAGAGACGAAACAGTGACATTCTGTCTGCAGGATCGTTCAGGAAAACGAACAATAATCCATATGAGCAGTATTAACGTGTACCTGTTTTTCAGTAACAAAAACAGGTTTTCCGGTAGTATTCTCTGGTGTTTACGTTCAATATTCACCAAGATATTGAAGTGGAATCAAGTAGTGGTATAACGTTTCTAAAGTTTGTGGGGGTTTGAATGCGTTGGGAACATCCGGTTCAGTTCGCATCGCAGAGTGATGTTGGCTTTCGGCGCAGAAATAACGAAGATTCGATCTCGGTTCGAATCTGTAAAGATCAGGAAGGCTGGCGAGATCACGGGCACTTCTTTCTGGTTGCTGATGGTATGGGAGGCCATGCCGTGGGTGAGCTGGCAAGTAAGATTGCCTCAGAAACGGTACCTCATACCTTCTTCAAGAATAAACCGGGGCCTGTTGACAAATCGTTGAAATCTGCGATTGAGGTTGCAAATCAGGCGATCAATGAGCGGGGGATGGCCAATCGCGAATTCATGCGAATGGGGACAACCTGCAGTTCCTTGTGTCTGTGCTCTGAAGGCGCGGTAATCGGTCATGTAGGGGACAGTCGCGTCTACCGGGTGCGTGAAAATCGTATCGATCAACTGACGTTTGATCATAGCCTGCAGTGGGAACTGATTCGGCAGGGACGGATGAAGCCCGAAGATGTTTATCTGAATGAGCCTCGTAACGTCATCACCCGGTCACTGGGCCCCGAACCGGTTGTCAAAGTGGACATTGAAGGTCCCTATGCGGTCCTGGAGGGGGATCGTTACATCTTGTGCAGTGACGGATTGACATGTCATCTGAAAGATGAAGAGATTGGCATGATTGCCAAATACCTGGAACCAAGTGACGCCTGTCGCCTGATGATCAATCTCGCCAACCTGCGGGGCGGGTCAGATAACATCTCGGTCATCGTGGTGCGCGTGGGAGACTTGCCGGACGTGAATTTACCTCAGGAAAAAGCACCTGAAGCAGAGCCGGAAATCGAACTGGAACGCGACTATGGAGAGTGGTTTTGGCTGGCTGGGGTCTGGGTGGCTTCGCTGATGGTGGCAGCCGGAATTCTGATGTGGATTTTGACCAAATTTGACCGGGGCGAGTTTCTGACGTTTGGGGGCATGTCACTACTGGTGATGTTACTGGTCCGCAAAGTCTTTGCGCAGCGCGAGTCCAGTAAACGTGAAGAATATCTGGATAAAAGTAAGACGATTGAGTGGAGGCCTTATCGATCAGAGAAGCTGAAGTTTAATACGGATTTCCTGCAGTATCTGACTACCATGGAGTCCGAGTTACAACGGGCAGCGATGGAAGAGGAATGGACGATCGAGTGGTCCGAACACAACAAGATCTATTACGATGCCAAAGAAGAGCTGGAACAGAAGAAATATCTGCACGCATTTCGCGATTTTTCCCGTGCCATTGATATCTTGATGACGGGTCTGCATTCTTACCGTAAAGAAATGGTGCATCAGGCGCGCTGGAAAAAAGGGCCTCCGACCTCTTCCCCGGAAGATTAGACAGTGTTCCGATTCGCTGTCGCATCTCCAGAGACACTGAGACCGATTATAATAGACCGAGAGACGCTCTGGTCAAATGTGATGCGCTCCAGTTTCTATGTCGGCTGTTCAGAAATCTGCAAGGATTGCAGGGTTTTGTTCACTTTCGGATCTTTGTAATTTTAACATTGGATTCCCGACGGGTTTCAGATATGATCCGTCCCTTATTTCAGTGACTCTGAAGGACTTGTGACACGGAGGTCAGTGTGTTCTTTACGCAAACAATCAGGCGCAAGCTGGGACTGGGGCTGGGGATTATCTTCTTCATGCTCATCATCATGGCTTATGGCGCAGTGTCCGGTTTACAGTCTTATCATAATACGGTTAATGAGTTTAAGTATTCTCTGGATAACTTGCCTGACCGTGATCGCCTGGTTGTCTCTGTGGTGGCACTCAATAAACCCCTGCAGAGAATTCGTCACTCCAAACCAGCAGCCAGTGCACATTTTCAGCAGGAGTTTGATAATCAACTGCAGGAAGTACGCATGGAAATCCAGGGCTTTCTGCAGAAGGTGGATCGCTTGCCCGCGGATCCAGCAATCAAAAACTGGAAAGGATTCGTCGAATCACAATTGAGCGAACACAGTGCGTGCATGTCTATCCTGAATCAACTGGAACTGATGAAGGTTCAACTGGAAAATCCCCAGAAGCGTCATGAGATGGCCGAGCAAATGATTCTGGAAGTGGCCCATCTGGAAACAATGATTCTGGAAGTACGCGATGTCCCCTCTGGTACGAAAGCGGTGCTGGCACGTGCGACTTCCGTTTATCGTTCCCGCTTTAATCTGGTATCAGTGACCTGCGTGGTGGTTTTTATCGCATTTGGCTGTCTGATCTGGTACGGCTACCGTACCGTCCTTGCACCGATTCAGGCATTGCATGAAGGGGCACGCATCGTGGCCCAGGGACATTATGACCACCATTTTGAAATTAAATCTGACGATGAGATGGCGGAACTGGCGGAAGCATTCAACAAGATGACGATGCGGTTCAAAGAGAAACGAGACGAATTGAATCATAAGGTGGACGAGCGGAGTAAACAGCTGGTACGTTCAGAGCGCCTGGCGGGTATCGGTGTGCTGGCAGCAGGCGTGGCGCACGAAATCAACAATCCCTTGTCTGCGATTTCGATGGCATCGGAATCATTACAGGGACGGATCGTCGACTTAAAACCCCATTGTGAAGATGCGGACTTTGAAGTTGTCGAGCAGTATCTGAGTCTGATTCAGCGAGAATCGATGCGCTGTCGCGAGATTACCTCGAAACTGCTTGATTTTTCCCGTGGCCAGAATTCCGTTCGCAGTCAGAATGATCTTGTAGGAGTCATTGATGAAGTCTGCTCCATGGTCAACCTGATCAAGCGACTGAAAGGCAGGAACATTCATTTTTCTGTCCGCAATCCCTGTAGAGCTGAATTTAACCCTGCTGAAATCAAGCAGGTGGTTCTTAATATTATGACGAATGCCCTGGAATCTATGGAAGTCGGGGGAAATCTGGAGATCGAAGTCCATGAGCATGTTGATTCGGTCACCCTGATTTTTCGGGATGATGGTCGAGGGATGACCCAGGAAGTGAAAGAGAGTCTGTTTGACCCCTTCTTCACTCAGAGGGCAGATGGAACAGGGACGGGGCTGGGCATGTCCATCACACATCGGATTGTAAAAGATCATGGTGGTGAGATCGAAGTGGAAAGTCCCGGGCCCGGGCTGGGCAGTACCATTTTTGTTGAACTGCCGAAAAAGACTAAGCTGCAAAGTGTTGCTGCTTAATACTTTAGTGGTATTTTTTTCTGATGGAGTTTCTGCGATTCTCCGATTGCCACGATTTTCAAAATCTGATATCACACGTCTCTCCCCACAAATGATTCACATAAAGTTAACGATACAGGAGAAAATGGATGTTCTCTGTACTGCAGGCAAGTCTCAGTATTTCCCTTCCTGATTTGACACAGTTCGTGCAGAGAAAGGTCCTGTATGGAGTCCCGGTTCCGGGGCTGCAACTTTGAGTATCGAAACTGGAGAACAGGATGAGTCAGTTCACTGCGAACTGGCTTTCTCCAGAGCCTTTCCCATAATCCTTCCTGAATACCATTCGGTTATGAAATTTGTTAAATGGCTTTCTCTTTGACAGGATGTCAGAGCAGGAAGAAGGAGCACAACTTGAGTAATTCGGTCAATAAATTACGGGTCCTGTTTGTCGACGATGAAGCGGCAATTCGGGAAGTCATGCGAATTGAGCTGCCACGTATGGGACATGATGTCACCATTTGTGAAGATGGCCAGTCGGCACTAATCGCATTGGATAAAATTACCTTTGATGCAGCGATTGTTGATTTACGGATGCCTGGTTTGAGTGGCTGGGATGTCGTCGATCATATTAATAAGGTCTCCCCCGAGACCGAAGTGATTATCAGTACCGGTCATGGCAGTATCGACGAAGCGATTCAGGCGATCCGACGCGGCGCTTATGATTTCCTGCCGAAACCATGCAAACTGATTGATATTGCTACTGTTTTACAGAAAGTGGCTGATAAACGATCCCTGCAGAATAAAAATTATGCCCTGGAATCCCGCTTGAAAAGTGTGGAAGGTCCCTGCCAGATTGTGGGGGAAACGCCCCCGATGATGCGGGTGAAAAAACTGATCGAAAAGATCGCACCGACCGATTCGACGGCGCTGATCCTCGGAGAAACCGGGACCGGGAAAGAACTGGTGGCACGCAGAGTTCACGACTTGAGTACGCGTGCTTCTATGCCCTTTGTCCCTGTTAACTGTGGTGCCCTGCCGGAAAACCTGGTGGAAAGCGAGCTGTTTGGTCATCGTAAAGGAGCCTTTACCGGTGCAGATACACCACGTAAGGGTCTGATCGAGATTGCCAATGGCGGTACACTCTTCCTGGATGAACTGGGAGAACTGGACAAAACCATGCAGGTGAAACTGCTGCGTTTCCTGGAATCAGGAGAAGTCCGTCGCGTGGGTGACAGTGAAACATTCCATGTTGATGTGCGGATTGTCTGCGCGACCAACCGTGATTTGAAAGAAATGGTTACGGAAGGCACATTCCGCGAAGATCTTTATTTCCGCGTGAATACGTTTGAGATCAATCTTCCAGCATTGCGGGAACGAAAAGGCGATATTCCGGAAATTTCTCGTGTGCTGTTGAAACGGCATTTGAAAAAGGATTCCATTCCCCTGGATATTCTCTCACCAGATACGATTGAGATCCTGCAGGAGTATGACTGGAAAGGCAATGTTCGGGAGCTGGCCAATGCTCTGGAACATGCAGTGATTTTATGGGATGGCGTCCAGATTCAGGTCGGCGATTTGCCATCCAATCTGACCCGGCATTCTTCGATTCCGATGTCTTCTGGTTCGACTGCCGTCAACTGGACCGAGGGCATGGAGGGGAAAACATTGCGGGATATCGAAATGGAAGTGATTTACCATGTTCTCGATACGCACGATGGTGATAAACCCAAATGTGCGGCTGAACTGGGTATCGCATTGAAAACGCTGTACAACAAACTGAATCAGTATCAGACTCGGGCCGCTGGTTAAGCCCGTCTGTCCACCACGTTTTCCATGCATATAAAAAAATGCTCTGGCATTTTCTGCCAGAGCATTGATTTGAATTAGCTTCGAAAAACATACCGTCTGCTTTTATCTGTTACAGTGTTGCTACAGATGATTCAGCGAGACAGATCCTTTTAATATTTTCGAATGACTCCTGTCACAACTCCGAGGATGTCAACATTCTTGGAGTAAATTGGCTGCATGCTGGAGTTAGCGGGCTCAAGGCGAATGCGATCGCCTTCGGAATAGTAACGTTTTAAGGTTGCTTCCTGACCATCGACCAGCGCGACAACAATATCACCTTCTTTGCAGGTGTTCTGCTTGTGGACGATGACATAATCTCCATCAGCGATCTGATCTTCGATCATGGAAACGCCTTTGACTTTGAGGCAGAACTGATCATCGGGATCAAACAGGGAGCCGAAGTCAATATGCTCATCATCCTGGACAGCCAGAACAGGGCTTCCTGCGGCGATTTGTCCAGCCAGTGGAAGTCGTGTCCGTTTCTGTGAGTGATCGCACAACTGAATCGCACGTGACATGTGAGATTCGCGAGTAATGAGCCCTTTCTTTTCGAGGGCTTTCAGGTGGCACATCACGCCATTGGGGGAGCGAATGCCAAAATTGGCACCGATTTCACGGACGGTCGGGCCATAACCACGGTTAATGATCTTGTCTTTCAGGAAATCATAAATTTCCTGCTGTCGTTGTGTAAGGTTTGCTTTGGTGCCTGCCATAACAAAGTACCCCATTTCTTCAATATAGAGTGAACTGATCATAGATTCCTGAAACAATCAGGAACAAAAAAATGCCTGATCCCAAAACAGAACCGCTTTGGGATCTCTTAAGTAGTACGAAAAATCAAGAAAAGAAGAATTGAGGGTGTCTTCATGTGATACTCACATTGAATCCTGATTTTTCATATAGCTTCTATTCTAGTATACTATCGTCTACACGGCAAGGAGGACGATTGAAAACATACTTGAATTATGCAGTCTAAAATATTTAGTTAAACAAAATTAGACGTGGAAACGAATCGTAAGATTATAAATTAACTGGAGTTGCGATTATAAAACTTTAGTAATCCTGAACACGATGTTTTTCTGAATATTTGTTTGAATGTTCATAGGGAGATACGGCATTACTGTAGGTAGGTTTCCTCTATTGAAAAGATGTCTAAAGTTTCAATTATCAAAAAAAAGTGAATCTGACCATTAAATGCGTGTTTATCTGTGAAAAATGCGCGTTTATCTGTGAAAGCCTGCTCAAGTTAGACTTCAGTAGTTAGTTGTATAGTGAGGTTCATTTCTTAACTCAGAAAACTGAGAAATTTGAAAGAATTAAATGTAAAAATTGCGGTGGTGGTCCAGAAGTTGTCTAAAAGAGGCTAGATTAGAGGGTTATAGATGAAGGCCATTGAATATAAAGGCAGCAGAGCAGTAAAGCTGATCCGACCTGGGTTCACCTTGATAGAGCTTTTGGTAGCGATCACGATTATTGGTCTATTGATTGCATTGCTCTTACCCGCGGTGCAGGCAGTCCGCGAATCCGCCCGCAAAATGCAGTGTGCCAATAATCTGCATCAGATCGGGATTGCCTTACAGTCTTACCACGCATCCCACGACGTACTGCCATTTGGAGTGGGCGCTGATCATGATGGGCCGATCTCCTCTCTGGGGACCCTGGCAGATCGTCGCTATTCTGCACATGCGATGTTACTGCCTTACCTGGATCAGGCAGTGGTTTATAATCAGTTGAATTTCAATGTCGCTCCCTTTTATCCCTTTGTGAATGCAGCAGATGGTGATCAGGAAGAACTGGAACTGCGATTTAATGAAGTGATCAACGGGGCGGCTGCACAAGCCAGGCTACCTGTTTTTATCTGTCCCAGTGACCTGGACCGCCTGAAAAGTCGTTGGGGGCCCAATAACTATCGGTCATGTAACGGGAGTTCCTGGTCGGGTAGAGCAGGGAACGGGATGTTTGGGCAGAACAGCAGCGTTCGCATGCGGGATGTTAAAGACGGACTCTCTCAGACAGCTATGTTCAGTGAGCATGTCAAAGGCAGTTGGGATGACACAGTGATTGATCCCCTGTCAGATTTATATAACCTGCAGGGAGTCTGGACAGAAAGTCAGTTTTCTGATGCCTGTGGAGGATTAATACCCCAGTCAGCAGGGGCCTACCAGTATGATGTCGAATCGGGGCAGACCTGGCTGGCAGGGAATATGAACTGGACCCGTTATAACCATGTGCGAACTCCGAATCGGACGAATTGTAAAAATGGACTTACCTGGGATGGGGTCATTTTGAATCCCTCCAGCTGGCATGGTCAGGGGGTGAATGTGTTGATGGGAGATGGCGTTGTCCGATTTGTGAATGAAAATATCAATACAGAGATCTGGCAGGCAATGGGAACCATCTCTGGTGGAGAAACCGTAACGGGGGCAGGTCTGTGAAGTCACAATTTCATTCTGCAGTGATTTTTTTGTGCGTGATCTGTCTGGTACAGTTGAGTACGGGAGCACTCCAGGCCGAGCAGGAAAAACGCGAGTTGAAATTCGATTTCCTCGGAGAACAGTTTGATAACGGGCAACTCGTGCCACTGGGAAGAGGAATCGTCAAATTGATAGAGCCGCGCAGGGATGGTCTTTTCTTGAGACTGCCGGCGGGGCATAAAATCTCTTCAGTAGGAATCAGCCCTCGATTTCAGTTAAGTGGTGATTTTGAAATCACTGCTTCTTATGAGGTGCCTGGCTGGAAAAATCCCGAGTCAGGTTATGGAATGGGGCCGAGCGTCTATTTAAGGATGCATGATGAAAAAGAATCGGCTGCGATGATTGGTCGATTATTACGCCCGGGGAAGAAGCACGTATTCAGTACCACTCTTTCGACAACAGTTGAAGGAAAACGCAATTTTGATGTCAAACTGGTTGACGCGAAGCAGAACTCAGGAAAACTGAAGCTGATCAGAACCGGGAGTCAGCTGAAATTCCTGGTTTCTGATGGAGCGGGAGACGAGTTTCGCGAACTACGTGAAGTTGAGCTGGGAACAGCCGATGTCGATCTGCTGCGGCTGGGAGCACAGCAGAGCGATCTGGAAACTCCCGTCCAGGTTTTGTGGAAAGATCTGTCGATCACTGCGGAAGCATTTCCCAATCATCCCGACTCGCTGGCGATGGGGGAGCGCCACCACGTTCCCACCTATCAGGCGGCTCCACAGCCTCATTCCATTCCTCTGATCTGGAGCCTGGTATCGGGCATCGCTTTGCTGTGTATTCTAATTGCTGTGTACCTGATCAGAAAACGGGCCTGACTCCTGCGAAGCCTGTGAATCGGGTACGACACTCCCGTAAAAGGCACTCTCGGACTGGCAACAATCAA
Organism: Gimesia algae; assembly: GCF_007746795.1. Taxonomy (NCBI): domain Bacteria; kingdom Pseudomonadati; phylum Planctomycetota; class Planctomycetia; order Planctomycetales; family Planctomycetaceae; genus Gimesia; species Gimesia algae. Next base: position 1,698,691 of record NZ_CP036343.1, on the reverse strand, counting down.
GTGGTTCCGGTTAGACTGAATAGACGAAATTCAATCTCGATTCCAGCTGGAATTACCTCTCAGATCGCATCAATGAAGAAAGCGGGGCTACGATGATTCAGAATGACGACCAGATTTCCATGGACCGCAGAACTGCTTTGCAGAATATTGGCCTGGCATTGGTGTCCGCAGGAGTCATTGGTTCTCCCACGGGACTGGCATCCGTATTCGCAGCGGACGAAGACCCGGCATTTAAAGACAGTCGGCTGGAAGCATTGAAGGACCTGAATGGTTACTTCCCGTTTACGCCTGCGGAGTCGCCGGAAGCCTGGGAAAAGCGAGCTGAATATGTCAGGCGGCAGATTAAAGTCGCCGCCGGAGTCTGGCCTGAACCAGAGAATACAAAAATCAACGCAACTCTCCATGGAAAAGTAGATCGGGATGAGTACACCGTTGAGAAAGTATTTTTTCAAAGTTCTCCGGGACTGTATGTGACCGGTAACCTGTATCGTCCGAAAGGCAAATCAGGACCATTTCCGATGGTACTCTCGCCGCATGGACATTTTGCAGAAGGCCGTTTCTATGACAGTGGGGCGCAGAAGGTTCAGGCTAATATTAAAGCGGGCGCAGAAAAATATGAAGTCGGCGGACGCTATCCATTACAGGCGCGCTGTGTCGAACTGGCGCGCATGGGGTGTATGGTCTTTCATTATGATATGCTCGGATACGCCGACGGTTTCTGTTTGAGTTATGATCTGATCCACCGCTTTGCGAAACAGCGGCCCGAAATGTCGAGTGAAAAGAACTGGGGGCTGTTCAGCGCGCAATCAGAATTGCGGCTGATCAGCGCGCTGGGTTTGCAGACTTTGAACTCGATTCGTGCGCTGGACTGGGTTTGCTCTCTGCCGGAAGTCGATCAGAAACGGATCGGGATTACGGGGGCCAGTGGCGGCGGGACACAAACATTTATCCTGGCTGCCATCGATCAGCGGATTACCGCTGCGTTTCCAGCAGTGATGGTTTCTACTGCGATGCAGGGGGGCTGTACCTGTGAAAATGCGACCTATCTGCGCGTCGGAACGGGCAATATTGAATTTGCAGCTTTGCTGGCACCGCGTCCGCTGGGCGTGACGGCGGCTGATGACTGGACGAAAGAAATTGAAAGCAAAGGTCTGCCGGAACTGAAACAGCATTTTAAAATGCTGGGTGTGCCAGAAAATGTGATCGGGAAATACTTTCCGTTCCCTCATAATTATAATTATGTCAGTCGGGCGATGATGTATGAGTTCTTCAATCAGCATTTTCAACTGGGATTGTCTTCTCCGATTGTTGAAGCTGATTTCAAGCCGCTGTCTCGTGAGGAATTAACTGTCTGGAACAAAAAATACCCGGCTCCTCCCGGAGATGAACAATCGGAAATCAAAATTCTACATACGCTGGCGAAGAATAATGCGAAACAGATTAAACGATTAACGCCGCGGGATCAAAAGAGCCTGGCGGAGTACCGCCGAGTTGTCGGCGGCGCGATTGAAGTGATGATCGGCCGTTCGCTGCCCGATAAAGAAGACCTGGAACCAGAGAATCTTTCTGAAGAATCCAAATCAGGTTATCGACAGTATCATACATTGATCAAAAACAAACGATATGAAGAAGTCACACCAACCCTCTTCTTTTTGCCTGATCAATGGAATCAGAAAGTCGTGATCTGGTTAGACAATCAGGGGAAATCCGGACTGTTGAAAGCTGATGGAACTCTCAAATCGCCGATCCAGCGACTGGTTGATTCCGGGACTGCTGTCGCGGGGATCGATGTATTATATCAGGGAGAATTCAGCAAGCTGCAGGCGGCCCCAACGGAAATGCCTGTGGTAAATAATCCCCGGGAATTCGCCGGGTATACCTTGGGCTATAATCATCCGGTTTTCTCGAAGCAGGTTCATGACATCTTGAATGTACTCGCATTTTCGAAGCATCACGATAGTCAGCCTCAATCGATTGCTCTGGCTGGTTTTGGTTTTTCCGGAGTACTGGCGGCTGCGGCTGGTGCGCACTCTTCCGATATCATTCAGAAACTGGCTGTTGATACGAGGGGCTTCCGTTTTAAGGAGATCACTAATATTCGGGATCTGCGTTTGTGGCCTGGCGCCATCAAGTATGGTGACGTGGAAGGATTATTGTCTCTGTGTCAGCCAGCATCGCTCTGGCTTGCGGGAAAATCAAGTTCGGTTCCTGAGCTGATTCAGGCGACATACAATGCGGCTGGCCAACTGAATCAGGTGACTTTGTATAATGAAACGGCAAATCGAGAAGCAGCGGCTGTCGACTGGCTGCTGAAAGGATGAATGCAGGAGGACCGGAAAAAACACGATAAAACTAATGCAACGTGAGTAATTATGTGTATACTGGCAGGGACATCTGCCTGGTGTTTTACCGGAAGATACCAGTTTCATTCTTTGCGTGGAGTCTCCAATGTTCGCTCGTCACTTCTCTCGATTGATGTTTGCCAGTTTGCTGTTTGGGGCTTACTCTTTCCTGCTGTTCACTGCCCCGGCTGTCAGCCTGGCTGCAGAGCCGCTTCGCCTGAAATACAACTGGGAAAAAGGCCAGCAGTATGCTTATCGAGTCAAAATTGAAGTCAGCATGGAAGAGTATGCGGAAACGCTAAGCGGAGTTGAGCAATATGACGTGACCGAGTCTGATGCCGATTCCATCTCTGTACGATGTACGGGAAGTCTGAATTCCGTGACCAAACGGAAGAGCAGGCGTATCTTGATTCCCCCGATGCGAATGCAACTACACAGTCCTTTTGCCGGACTGTCTGGCAACTTTTCAGGCGCGTTTGAACAACATGAAATTAAACTGAACCGCTTTGGCGAAATCGATACCGTTAAAGGTTCATCCTTGTTGCCTTATCTGCTGGGACACCTCTCTCAGATCAACCTGATTCCGCTTTCACCTGAAGGGGAGCGATCATGGTCGGAATCTGAAAAAAGCAAGATATCAGTCATCTCCTCAGATCGTTTTTCCTCTCCTTTACGGGGTTCGAATGTAGAAAAGACACTGGGAGCCAAGAAAACGACGGATTATAAGATTGTTAATCAAGAGGGAGATCTGGTGACTGTAGAAGTCAAGTACTCTTACCAGACAGTTTCGATGATCGAAGACAGTGGTCCGGAAGTAGAACTGTCCGGAGACGGCACGGTTCAGTTCGATCAAAAACAGGGGTGCATTAAAAATCTGGCTTTGAATTACAAACTCATTAAGCGTTCAGAGAACATCACGCAAAAAATTCCGATTACCGTTTCATCTACACTGTTGAGTGCAGACGAACTGGCAAAGCTGAGAGCAGACCAGAAAGCAGCCATGGCGAAGCAAGCGGCTGAAATGAAAAAACGTGAGGAGGCAGCCCGATTTGAGATTCCCGAGAATATTGACGCCGGATTGAAGACAATACTTAAGGATCTGGCAACAAAAGATATTTTCAAGCGAAAAGCGGCATTGCAGAAGTTAAGCCAGGCGAAGCCAGAGCAACCGAATCGAGAAATATCCGGAATCTTAATCGGGGTATTGAATAGTAAAGACATCACTGTTGTGCTGGATGCCTCACGGGCGCTTGTTGTCTGGTCGTCGAAGGATGATATTCCTGCAATGACCGAAGTGTTATCCGAAGTGAATATTCTGGGCCAGGAAAACGTGATGGAAGCGATCCTGAAACACGAAACCCCAGAAGGTGTCGAGGCAGTGGCAGGACTCCTGAAGGACCCGGTGAAAGCTCATCATGCTTCTAAGAAGCTGATTGAGTATGGGAGTGGAGCTGAAGATGCCGTATTGGAACAGCTGGATCCTGATCAGTTTATTGTACTGGTGAATGTCTTACGTGTGTTGAAAGAGATTGGCACAGAAAAAAGCCTCAAAAAAATTGAGGAGGTCACGCGCACTACGACTAAAAACAGTTTTCGTTTTCAGGCTGCTTCCACGGTGAAAGCAATTGAAGCACGGATCAACTAAGCGTGACAGAGGTTTACGGACTGGTTAGTTCATTAAGTGAGCGGAACATGGGTGCTTCTGCTGGAACCTCGTTTGAGATCCGGATAATGGCTGGTTTGTCTTCCTCGGTGATTTCATCCAGGCTGCGGAACGAATTGATCTCCAGCGGTTCCAGTTCTTCTTCGGCCTGATTTTCGATAACCGGCGCGGTTTTAGCTACAGGAGCAGGCTCAGCTGGAGCAAGTAACTCTCTCTTGAGAGTCGCCTGTGTCACCAGTTTCTGCCTGTTTATTTTGACTGGTGAATTGAGAGACTGCCGTGATTCTTCTGGAGCAGTCTGATTTGCACTCACTAACTGAGTATTCTGCTGAACTGGTATTTTACGAAAATCGGGTTCTCCAGCCGGTTTTACTGTTTCCGTCCGACTGGCGACACTTTGTCTCGTGACCGTTTTTTCGCTCAATGGATTCTTTGTCGCTGTTTTTTCAGGAGCGGTTTGAGCAGGCTGTGCCTGGCTGGCAGCGAGCTGTTTGTCCGGTTGAGCTTGTGGCTGAATTTCCTGTTTTGCGAGATAGATGTTTTTCATCACAGCCAATTCGGCTGCAGCCAGACCAGCGGTTTCCAGAGTCGGGTCAGCGGTTAATGCCAGATCATATTCCTTAAGGGCCATTTCCCCTTCACCCCGCTGAGTATGAATGTATGCCACATTCGCATGGGCTTCAGCATCTGACATGATATTGCGGAAGAGTGTGTAACTTTCTTTGAAACGTCCCTGGTTTCCTACTGTTAACGCCAGATTGTTCATGACACGTTTATTATTCGCATCGTTCCGCAGGGCTGCTGACAGGATTTTTTCCGCAGCTTCATATTGACCGCGTTTATACAGGGCATAACCGAAGTCGTTCAGCACTTCTGAATTATTAGGATCCAGCTGTTTTGCCTGAGTGAAGTAACGTGTGGCAGCAACCGAATCACCCAGCTGCGAGCAGACAATCCCTAATCGATGGCAGGCGACAACGCTACGAGGATTCTTTTTCAGATAGGTTTCGTACTGTTTCCGCGCTGCCATCCACTCTTTTTTACGCTCAAAGCCGCGTGCCGCAGTTAATACCTGTTCCGAATGATGTTTTCCCGGTAAAGCTGATTTCACCTTGGAAACCTGTGTTCCCAGTTGGGCGCATCCCTGAAGTGAAATGATGAGGATTACAGCTGAACAAAACAATCCTTTGTCGTTCATAACTCTGTCCTGACGTAATTCGACTAAAATATTGAAGAATTCAACTGGAATTCTAAGGTGTCACAGTGAAAAAAATCGTCTGCAGAAATGGTTGAAAATTTTAATTCTGTGATGAGAGGTGTGAATGGATCGTTTTATTAAAAGGTGGACGGATTCTTAAGAATCCGTCCACCTTAAATCAGTTTTCAGTCAGTCGAGTTTAGAAGACACCCGCACCGCCACCGCCGCCGAATCCACCACCACCACCACCAAATCCACCACCAAATCCACCGCCAAATCCACCGCCATTTCCGCGATTCGAGAATCCGGTGGAGTAAGCCCTGTAGGCTTCGAAGCCTTCGAAGCCAGGTGTGAAGGCAGGGGCCACAACAACACGTTCGTCCGCATCCTGAACGTTCATCGCCTGCAGCATCTTGACAATGATATTGCGACGATGCATGTCCAGGTCGTCATTGCCATGTATCGGATATTTATATTCCGAAGATTCCCTGACTGACATCGAACTGGGTTCGACAACAACCGGGAAAGGCGTTGAAGCCATACGAACTGCGATCTGTTTAATGTGATCTTCGCCAGCGGCATTCAGTTTTGCAGTAGTACCTACGAATTCACTTTCGACGATCACAAAGTCAGAAGCTTCTCCGTCTTCCTCCTGCTTTTGCCAAATGTCATCACTGATGGTTCCCAGTGGCGCTACAGAGTCGTAGGGAATTTCTGCGTGATGTTGATTATGTTGGCAACCACTGATCAGCATTGCTGCTAAAGCAATAGCAGGCAAACTTGCAATTTTGGGTTGTATAGACATCGCTTACTTCCTTGTATTTCTCTCACATAAGATTCAAAAAATGTGATTGGAATTTTTATAAGTATCATTTGGCAAAGAAATAATCAGTTGAAATTATTCAGAGAATCCGTAATCACCATTGATGTAATATTTATCACACTTGCTCTGGTGAATGAAATCTTTCTGTTGCTGGTGTATCCGCTTTTTCTGCATATACCAGACTGTGCTTCGATGGTGCACGTCAGGTTTGCCTTCAATATTATTCATAAAGAAGAAGTCCACGTCGCCTGGTTCGGTGACTTCCATTCCAGGTAGTACGGTGGGAGCATCTTCAGGTTCCATTGGATGTACCAGTTCAGGGCTGATCAGGATGATCAGTTCTGTTTCATCACGAGAAACTGCTTTATTAGAAAACAGTGTACCAACCAGTGGAATGTCTCCAATGAAGGGAACACGGTTCAAGTCACCCCGCTGTTGTTCCTGGAGCAGACCGGCGATAGCCAATACTTGACCTTCCCGCAGATCAACCGTCGTAGTGACAGCTTGAACATTCACACCCAGAACCCCACCTGATGTTAATGCCGGATTGACCGTACTGAATGAAGGAGACACCTGTAATCGAATGCGGTCTTTATCCAGAACAGTAGGCAGGAAGGACAGTTGAGTTCCAAACCCTTTGAAAGTCGTTGTTGCAGCTTGTGCACCACCAACCCCGACAACTGTCGGAACAGCAAACTCACCACCAGAGATAAAGTTGGCTGTGCGGCCACTGATGGTGACCAGGTTTGGTTCTGCCAGTATTTTAGCATAGCCATTCTGTGCCAGAGCTGAGATAAACAGGTCGACATCATTGCTCGTTAAGGAAGCAGTTACGAGACCGGTTCCCCCATTCCCCAGTTGCTGTGCAACTCCAGAGAATAACTGAGCCCAGCCAAAATCACCGGATTGTACAAGTAAGTCGGTGCTGGCGGTACGGGCTGCGGATCGGTCGATCTGAGCGATACGGACCTTAAGCATGATCTGTTTTTCACCGGGCACTTTCATCATGTCAATGACGGTAGCTTCCGGAAGCGTAGCTCCATCCGGGAATGGATCAGCGGCAGAACCATTTGCGAACAGGGAACCGCCGCCCATTCCGCCGCCCTGGCCTCCACCTGACCCAGAGTGGGCACGGATAATTGAAATAATTTGTGTTGCTTCCTGTTCATCTCGAGCCTGACCGCGGACAATCAGTTTGTCTGCGAAGGGGATGAGTTGAATTTTGCTGTTCGGGAAGAACTCGTTAATCATTTTCTGGAATTCGCCGTATTCCATCCGACGAAGATCTTCGATGGAATTGTCACCTTCCACTTTTACCTGCACGCTCAGGATCTGGGGATTCGCTTCATCACCCAGCCAGAGTGTCATGGTGGTAGTACCGGTTTCTTTTCCGATGACTTCCACTTCCTGTGATCCAAATGCGACCACTTCAATTTTTGAAGGGTCTGCGATGGCTACCCGGAACACGTCCATCTTCATTTTCAGAATTTTTGAATGTCGTTGTTGAACACTGAGTTCTACTTCAGATTCATAAATCTGATCAACGAGTTGATGGACTTTCTCTTTGGTTTTAGTGCTGATGACTGGTGTATATTTTTTCTTCACACCAGGCTTGTAGTTATTCGTTTTCAACTTTCCCGGAACAGGAGGAGCTGGCGGGACCTGTGCAGCAATTGGCGATGCTGTGATAGCGACACCGCAGGCAACTGCCAGCATTGTGCGTCTTTTCCATGAGGCATTTATAGACATACTTGTCTCCCAATCCTTTGGTCGTCAATTTTGAGAAATTGGAGTAAGTGATTTATTAAATAACTATTGTCCGATTAAAACCACGTTTAAGCGAACTTTCATTTTAAACTTAGTCCAGGTGTCTGTTCTGTGTTGCCAGTTATCGTGTCACAGAGTCGGTGACTTACACTATCAGTTGTATTCGTTCTTTATGATCGGCAATGTGTATTTGTCCTTTACAAACAAATCCCATGGCATCAATCATATCGGTTAGAACTGTACGAAAGGTTGATATTAATTTTGCCGTGTTTCCCAATTTATGTATATTTTGAGATTTTACTGATTTCCTCTATTTTCACTTTACATTTGGACCATATCAGGACGAAAACGAATTATGGTGGGAGAATTTGTGCTCTGATTCCAGAGTGAATATCAATTTATTGTCCACCATAATGCCTAACCAAAAGTGTTGTTGATACAACGTAAAAATAAAAGGTGGTCTCATGAATGCGAGTTTTGCATTGCTCATCGGTTTAAGTGTCTGGCAGTACGACGGAGAAGTTGTACCCGTCAACTCGGTCAGTGCTCCCGCAACAGTCTCAATGGCATCATGTCAAAATACCTGCACTGCTTCGGACTCTTGTTTGACAGGTGGTTGTAGTACAGGTGATCTTTGTCAGCCCGGAGGGCTCTTCGGTCACTGGGGTCTGTGGGACAACTGCTACAGTGACAATGGTTGCAAACTGAAAAAGCGTAGCTGGTTTTGTGGGAAAACGACAGGTGATATGTACCCACATTATCCTTACCCGCCTGTCTATCATGGATACTATTACTTCCGACCTTACAATTACACAAATATTCTTCGTCAGAAAGGTGAGATTATTGCTCTCGGTGGAAACCCGAAAGCTCCCTACGCTCACAAAATGTTCGATCGAATCTACGAGCAGATCGACTTGACAGCATACGAAGAATTCCCAGCAGACGGTGATGGCGTGCCCACGCTGCAACCGATTCATAATTCTCTTCCCAGCCTGGAAGATATTTTGAAAAGCAAATAGTTCCCTCAATTGTGAACTAAGCTGCTGAGAACAGAAATCGGAATAAAAAAAAGATCTGTACCATTGAGTGCAGGTCTTTTTTTATATTCAGAGTCATGACAAACTGCTGCTGGCAGCGTGGTTCGCGAATTGAATCCACCGGGAGAATAGTAGTGTCAGTGTCTGAGATTGAATCAGGAATTGCTGAATGGGAAATGGGCTCTCGTGAATGGTATCTTTCTACGGGGAGTATCTGGTTAGCATGTCTGCTTTTAACAGGCAGTGTGACAATTGCTGACCCCGATTTGTGGGGACATACCCTCTACGGTTTACGTGCCTTGCAGCAACATGTTCTGGTAGAACGCACTGACCCATTCTGTTATACCGAACCGGGCACGATCTGGATTAACCATGAATGGTTCTCTGAATTGACATTTGGCTGGCTCTGGAGTCAGATGGGAAATCCCGGGTTATGGCTGTGGCGTAATTTCTGGTTATGCATGATTCTGATTCCAGCCTGGATTGCATTAAGAAAATCCCGGGCAAGTCTCTCTGGTGCCGTCCTGTTATTGGTCTACGGTGCATTCTGTCTGGCACAGTTTGTGGTTTTTGTTCGCCCGCAACTGGTCACATTTGGTTGTTTTGCATGGACACTGTTACTGTTGCGTGACTATGTTGATCGACCTCAGGCAAAAGGGGTCTGGTATCTGCCCGTGGTCATGCTCTTCTGGTCGAACTCTCACGGTGGCTTTCTGGCCGGGGTCGGTATCGAGGCCCTGGTCGTTCTGTGGGTGGGATGGGGCTTTTTTCAAGGCCTCTACCAGCGGAGAGATTTTCTCAGACTGGCAGTGGCTGTTGCAGCGAGCTGGCTTGTGACTCTGATTAACCCTTATGGGATTCAATTGCATCAGATGCTCTGGGATCATCTGATTACGACACAGATCGTCCGTGAATGGCAGCCGCTGTGGCAGGCCCGGCAGGCACTGATGTATTATATCCCGTTTCTTTTGATTGCGCTGGCTTTTTTCCGTTCGAGAAAATGGGAGTGGATTGATCTGATGCTGATTGCAGTGGTCGCCTGGCAGGCGGTCAGTCATATCAGGCATGTGGCTTTACTGGCGATTGCCGTAATGATTCTCTTACCCCGGCCGATCACAGACGCAGTAAGAAGTCTGTTTCCCATCATGAACAAGCAATGGTCAGGGCCCACAAGACTGGGATTACGGTCCGTGCTGATCATCGTGATGACTCTGGCGATTCTGGGACTGGGGGCTCATACGGTGACCCATCTGCAGGGAGAAGGAGTTCCGCCCTGGCAGATTGGAGTGGAGACAGTAAGCAGAGCTCCCGGGATGCCTGTGGCCGCCATGGAAGTCTTAAAGAATGAACGTCTGACCGGGAACATTCTCACGGATTATGGCTGGGCTCAATACGTGATCTGGCAGACTTTTCCCGAATCTCGTGTTGCCTTTGATGGGCGTTATCGGACAGTGTACTCAGCTCAATTGGAAGAGGAGTTTATGGCATTTCAGAAGCTGAATCAGAATTCCAGCACATCGACCCCACTGCTGGATCAATATCCAACGGAAATCATTCTTCTGCCAAAGTCTCAGCAGACGAATGGCTATCTGAAGAACAGGCATGACTGGTCCCTGATTTATGAAGATGAACAGGCTACACTCTGGGGCAAAGACGTTAACCGGTTTCAGGCAACGATAGCACGTTCCCGGCGGGCAGCAATTCTGAAGCCGGAAATACCCAAATGGATGCTTTTTCCAGCAGCCCCCTGAATCAGGAACTCAGCCTTAAATGAATGGGAACTAATTTCAGACAACCAATTCCAGAGCGAATTTCAGCGACAGAAATGGGTATCTTTCATGGCGTTTGCAGCAGGTCCGGTTGGATTGTCCGAATCGAGTTGAAACAGGATTTCGTTTCCCTCGATATCAACTACCGTTAAAAACTGATCTCCGATCTGTATTGTGTCGCCAATGGTAAGTTCAACTTCTAAACTTTGAGTTATCAGATCTGCCACTTATGAGCCTTTCATCGATAAACAGCGATATTTCACCAGACAACAGGTCGAAACCGGGCACCGATATGTGTACATGGGATCTGTCCTGGCTGTCGATGGCTTCAAGGGGGGAGAGATTAGCAGGAGTTCCCGTTTATGGCAATTGAAACCTTTTCAAATCGTTAGTTGTCAGAAAACAGCAAAATAAATCAGGAGATCCCCGATCTCACAATTAGTACAGATTATAGTTGCAATTGAGGGGTTTCCTGAATTACGATTATAAAAGCTTCTATCTTTTCCAGTCTTTCTATCTTGTTACCGGGTATTACTTTTCATCTAATTATGTCATTACAAGAAGTCCAATCCACGGCCACCTTATTACCGCTGGAGTTCACGCCGATCTTAAAGCGTGCCAGATGGGGGGGGGAGCGTCTGGGCACTCAGCTGCATAAATCAATTGGTGTCGAACAGGATTATGGAGAAAGCTGGGAACTCTCTGACTATCCGGGAGCACCCACCCTGATTGCCAGTGGGGAATTCGCTGGCTGGACATTGTCAGAGCTGATTGAAAAGAACCCGATCGCGTTGTTTGGGGAGGGGAAGAGCTATCCACTATTCCCGATACTCATCAAATTTATTGATGCGACTGACCGACTTTCGTTGCAGGTTCACCCGGATGCGGGTCAGCTGCCCCGTTTTGATGCGACGAAATCGGGGAAATCTGAAGCCTGGGTCATTCTGGATGCATCGCCTGAGAGTCGTATCTACGCAGGTTTAAAGCAGGGGGTGAGTCCAGAGCAACTCCGGAAACATCTGGAACAGGGAACCGTTGAAGAGTGTCTGCACAGCTATCCTGTCCGAAAAGGAGACTGTGTTTATATTCCCGCAGGTACTCTGCATGCGATTGGTGAGGGGATTTTACTGGCCGAAGTGCAGCAGACAAGTGATGTGACCTATCGGTTATTCGACTGGCATCGTCTGGATCAGTCAGGCAGTCCCCGTCCCGTACATGTCGAGCAGGCAATTTCCTGCATTGATTTTGATTTGGGACCCGTCGATCTTTTAAAGCCCGAAAAGCAATTTCGAGCAAATCACCAGATTGAAGAATTGCTAACGTGCGCGCATTTTTCTATTCGTCGGCATGTTTCCCATGAATCATTTCAACTGCATTCATTGAATCAGGCTCAGATCCTGATCGTCCTGGAAGGTTCCGGTCAATTGGATTGCTGTGCAGAAACGTACGAACTGTTTCAGGGAAAAACGCTGCTGGTACCCGCGGCTGCCTCGGATTGTCAAATCCATATAGAGACGCCAGTTACTTTTCTGGAAGTAGTACCCGCCTGAGTCGACGCCAGAGGCATGAGGTCAGTCAGACGCGCTGGTAGCGTTTGTAGCCTTCCAGTTCAAAATCATGCAGGGTGCGTTCCATCTGTTCTTTCACTTCCTGCAACCTGTCTCCATCCTCTATTTTCCGTTCGTGCTCATCAATGACGTAAAACACATCCACAACCTGATCGAGGTGCGTAGAAATTTTTGCCATCACCACAGAGAGCCCCATACGGCTGATGGCGCGAGAAACGATATACAGCAGCCCGGTACGGTCATGGGCGATCACATCAATAATGGTACAACGCCTGGAAGACTGATTATCGATTTCCACTCGACCCAGATCAAACTCCCCACTCAGACTGGCTGATTCGTGAAAACGCTGATTGTTTAAGAACATGGTCTTGGCGTCACTCTCGCCGATGACAGCTTTGCGGATTTCCGTTTCGATCGTCTCCACACGTGAGCGAGGTACTGCGCTTGCATAATCATGATCAATGACGCGAAAGCTGTCGACCACTCCACCGGAGGCACTGGTCGTAATCTGTGCAGAAATGATTTCCATTCGCCGGGAAGTAAATACACTGACCATACGGTGAAAACAGGATTGTGAATACAACGCTGAAGCGATCACATGATAATTAACCGTAGCGGTTTCCGGTTCAAATTCACCTTCGACAACGATCTGGTCTGAAGGGAGGTCCCGCAGAATCTCAATGTCTGCTGCAATCCGTTCCGGGGGGGTGACCAAAAGATAATGCGGAGAGAAAGAATTGAACAGTTCTGTGAACCAGGTCTCTTCCTGTTCCTCTTCATGGGCGTGCAGGAGAGGCAGATTCAAATAACTGCGCACCTGTTGTTTGACGCGCGCGAGTCGCTGATCGCGATTGTAGCGTGAATGTTTCCCCCCCAGTAGAAGCATGGTACGTTCATAAAGATCTGCCAGCAATTCGGATTTCCAGTCTGTAAATACACCCGGGCCAACAGCTGTGATGTCTGCTGCGGTCAGTACATACAGCATTCGTAATTTTTCTGGACTGCCGACTTTCTGGCTGAAGGCAAACAGGATATCCGGATCAGAAATATCACGCCGAAAAGCCAGATGTGCCATATTTAAATGTTCAAAGACCAGAAAGACCAGCAGTTTCTGTTCTTCTTCTTTCAATCCCAGCCGAACCGCAGTGTCCGTAGCAATCATGGCACCCATTTTACAATGGTCTTCTCCGTAACCTTTCCCGATGTCATGTAACAGGATGGCCAGGTTGAGGATATCTTTTTTCTCGATATGGCGATACGAACTGCCAAGGCTTGAGTCATCGGTAGAGTATGTTTCAGAGGCTTCGATCGCGCGAAAAGTATGTTCGTCGACTGTGTAGCTGTGGTACTGATTAAATTGCAGCAGGCAATAGGCGTGTTTCATATAAGGGATCAGTAAATTCAAGATCCCCGTTTCAGACATGGTCCTCAGTGTCGGGCCCAGGTTCGTACTGCGATTCAGAATGGCACGAAACAGATCGATCGTCCGGTTGGAGACAGTCGGTGGCAGGGTGAGTGCTGATTCCCGGATGGCATCGAGAAGATCAGGGGCAATTGAGATTCCATACAGCGAAGCAGTATCAAACAGTTTCAGGATATCTTCCAGACTGTTGCAGACTTGAACGCGGTATCTGGGAATCACATCCAGATGATCAGGGGCGATTTTGAGAATTGAGTCCGAACGGTGTGTCATCAGGAAGTCGTAGATGCGCGAGAGCAGGGGCTGAGGTCGATGCGTTTTGATAAACCGTTCGGTGATCTCTGCGACTGCTTTACTGTGTCTGAAATATTCCTGCATCAGCAGCTCGACGGGGCGTTGACCATTTGTGCCTTCAATCTGACGTTGTTCGGCCATCCAGAGTTGTGTGTCTTTGGTAAACAGATCCTGCTGGCGACCTGCTTCGTAATGCAGCTGGATGCGTACTTTGAGTAGATAGTCGCGGGCATTTTTCAGGGTTCTGACATCGCGACTGTTGATCCGCCCATCGAGTCGCAGCATGTCAAGATTCGCGGTTCCATAGCGGGCAAAGCCTGTCCAGCGCAGGAGGTGAATGTCGCGCAATCCGCCGGGAGAGCGTTTGATATCGGGTTCCAGTTGCATGACCGCGCCGCCATGCTGTTTACGTTCCTGCCAGCGTGCTTCGACACACTGATCGAAGAAAACCCGTCTGCGAAACAAAATCACATGTCGATAAAATGCCCGGATCAGCTGTTCGGCAAGATGTTCATCACCCCAGATGGCACGGGCTTCAATCATCGCAGTGGCAAATTCGGGTTCGGTACGTGCCATTTTAACAGAGTCGGCAATCGTCCTCAGGCTGTGTCCCAGCTTTAAGCCGGCATCCCAGCAGTTGCGAACGATGTCTCCCACAAACTCCGCGAATTCATCGTCAACCTGATTCCGGTATAGAAACAGCAGGTCCACATCAGAGTAGGGGGCCATCAACCCGCGACCAGAACCACCTATCACGAGAATAGAGCAGTTTTGAATCAGTAACTTCTGGCGTTTTTCAGGAAGTTGCAGAAACTGATCCTGAATGATCTGCAGCAGCAGCTGTTCGATCGATTCGGCGATCGCAGTACCGATCTGCAAGCCGCTGGCGCCATTGCGCAAGAGCTCTTGACCTCGTAGGCGGGCTTGCTCTACCTTCGTGCGATAAACAACAAATTGTTGTGCATTGCAGGAAGTCGACGTGTGTGACATCATCAATTCCAGGCTGAAACGAACGCGAACAAAAGAAGCCCGGATTCAAGACAGTATATCTTGCAGGAAATCTTGCGAAGAATCAGACCGCTTCCGGACCAGTTTCTCCCGTACGGATTCGAATGACTTCATCGAGAGTGGTAATGAAGATTTTTCCGTCACCAATCTGCCCGGTACGTGCAACCTGTGTGATCGTTTCAATGGTTTGAGGAACCATATCATCCTGGACCACAATCTCGAGTTTCACTTTCGGAAGAAAGTCAACGATGTATTCATTGCCTCGATAGGTTTCCTTGTGGCCGCGTTGGCGACCAAAACCACGGACTTCACTGACAGTCATTCCACTAATGCCAATTTCAGAAATCGCATTTTTGACTTCTTCAAGTTTATAGTGGCGAATGATTGCCTCAATCTTTTTCATTTAAAGCTCTTTCGAAAACCGTAATTTCAGTCAGCCAGACTGACGTAAAGCAAAAGGGGCAAAAACACGCCCCTCGCTTTACCGTCATTTGTTAAAGCGCAGTATCTCCGGCTTCTCCTGTTCGGATCCGGATAATATCTTCGATGGGTAACACGAAGATTTTTCCATCGCCGATCTGTCCGGTGCGTGCTGATTCCAAGATTGTATCAACAACGGCTTTGACCTGATCATCGGGAACGATGACTTCCATTTTAGCCTTCGGTAGAAAATCCACGGTGTATTCTGCACCACGGTACTGTTCTTTGTGGCCTTTCTGGCGACCAAAACCACGTACTTCAGACACTGTCATGCCCTGTACACCAATTTCTGTCAGAGCATCTTTAACTTCTTCCAGTTTGAAATGTCTGATGACAGCTTCCACTTTTTTCATCGGAATCATACTCCCAGAAAAATGCCCGGTTTTCTTCCAGCGCTTTCAGAAACCCAGACGACTATCACACTTAGGATATTATATCGCAATTGTCGGGAAATCTCGATACCGCAAATTGATTTCCCTGAAAAAACAATCAGAACTATTGATCTGACAGGCCTTTCGGACCGAAATTCCTGAAAATGGGAACGAGAGTCGGCCTGAAGCCGACCCTCGATTCCCTGATATTACAGGAAGATATATCCTTCTTCCCCATGTTGACTCAAATCAAGTCCTTGAATTTCACCATCTTTACTGACCCGCAGACCCATTGTCAGGTCGATCAGCTTCAGAATAATAATCGTTCCCACTACTGAAATGACGATCGCAGCGCCCACGCTGACCAACTGATTGATCAACTGCTGCGAATTTCCTTCCAGTAGACCGGAACCGTCCGCATCTCCCGTAATGGCTTTGGTCGCAAAGACCCCGGTGAGGATGGCCCCCACAGTTCCCCCTATGCCATGAACGCCAAAGGCATCCAGGGAGTCATCGTATTTGAACTTGGACTTCAAAGTGGTACAGGCGAGATAGCAGGCAAAACCGGCAATCAACCCGAGAATCATTCCTGACAGGGGGGTTACCGTACCACAGGCAGGCGTGATACAGACCAGGCCTGCTACTGCACCAGAACAGGCTCCGAGAATACTGGGTTTGCCATTGAAATACCATTCTGCAATCGCCCAGGCCAGAACTCCAGCCGCTGCAGCCAGGTGAGTGGCGACAAAGGCATTCACGGCTGCCGCATTCGCACCACCGGCACTACCTGCGTTGAAGCCAAACCAGCCGACCCACAGCATGGTGGCACCGATAAATGTATAAGTCAGATTGTGTGGCGGCATTGGTTCCTGACCGTATCCCAGTCGTTTTCCCAGCAGGATCGCACAAACCAGCGCAGAGAAACCGGAACTGATATGAACAACAGTTCCTCCTGCGAAGTCGAAAGCAGGGAAAAGTGCTTCTTTATTTCCATCGTACAGCCAGCCGGTACTGGACCAGACCCAGTGTGCGATGGGGCAATAGATGAAAGTACCCCATAGAATGGAGAAGACCACCATCGAGCTGAATTTCATACGTTCGGCGAACGCCCCACAAATCAGTGCCGGGGTTATGATGAAAAACATCATTTGAAAAACCATAAACAGGGCATCTGGTATGGAGCCATTATTGGGAGTATGCGAGGTGCCATCTGCCCAGTAGGGAATCACCCCTTTGAGGAACAGGTGGTCAAAGCCTCCCACAAAACCGCCGAGAATATCTGACCCAAAGGCAAGGCTATAACCCCAGACTGCCCAGACGACTGACATGAGCCCCATCAGGAACACACATTGCATCATGACACCCAGAATGTTCTTTTTCCGGACCAGTCCGCCATAAAACAATGCCAGTCCAGGGGCGGTCATCATCAAAACCAAAGCTGATGAGACCATCATCCAGGCCATGTCGGCACCATTTAACTCAGCAGAAACTTCCAGCTGGGCTGGTGCTTCTACGCTTGAAGGTTCTGGAGGGGGACTTGTTTCCTCGTCAGCGAAGATCTGTCCCATTCCGGATAAACTCAAGAAAAATGTGATCAAAGCACAGTACGTAATCTGTCTGTAGACTCTCCTCATTACGAAGGCCTTTCCGAGCGCGAAAAAATTGTCAAAGCAGTGAGCGAGCGCTTTGGTTCCCTGAATTGATCGGACGATCTGCGAAGTGGATGAATCGCTTCAGACGATTGTGCGAGCAGGCAGTTTCATCTAAATTGATTTTTTCATCCAACCGCAATTGCGATTCGATGAAACAGGCTTCACCATATCCTCCATCCAGCATGATCTTTACGATCAAATCAGTTAACGCGTCAGTCTACCAAAGCCCTGCAGTAAAATCACCCAAGAAAGAATGGGTTTTGTTCAGGATTGGTTAAGATCTGACGAGAGTGAGAGTGGGACAATTGAATAGTATATTATTGCCTGGAATCTTGTTTTTCGCAGGGGCTGTTATTGGTCTAGTCGTGAATGCCTGGGTGCGGCTGATGACCCTCCAGCCTGTCATTCGCCCCCTGACTCGCTGCGAGGCCTGTGGCGCGCGCGTCCGATTCTGGAAGTTGATTCCAGTGCTTCGCTGGCTGCCGATACAAAACCAGTGTCGAGCGTGTACTGCGAGACTGCCACGTTCAGAGGTTCTGCTGGAAATTTTAACCGGCGCGCTGTTTGTACTGTTTTATTTCATGGCGGTGCAGTTGCGCTGTCTGGAAGTGCCTTCCGTCCGTCCGTCCGGGGAAATGCTGGAATGGCGGCTGCTGTATTTGTACGTCTTGCTGACGCTACTGGTCGCTGCGACCTCGATTGACTTTCGCGAGTATCTGATTCCCGATCAGATTACACTTCCCGGGATGCTAATTGGTGTACTGGGGGCTACGATCGCCGGTCACCTGCAGATCATTCATCTGTGGGTGGACTGGAATCAGGCGGTTCCGGGACTGAGCGGACCATATATTCCCGAATGGATCAAAGTTCATTCACACTGGCACGGATTGAGTTGGAGTCTGGCGGGATTGATTGTCGGGGGCGGGCTCACCTGGGGATTGCGTCTGGTATCATCCGTATTGCTGGGACAGGAAGCGCTCGGGTTGGGGGATGTGACTCTGATGGCGATGGTGGGCAGCTTTCTGGGTTGGCAGGCGATTCTGCCGATCCTGCTGCTGGCTCCGCTATGTGGGATTTTGATTGGCTTTCTCACACGGGTGATGAGTGGAAAAACCTATCTGCCCTACGGGCCTTACCTGTGCGCCGCCACTTTAATTGTGCTGATGGGCTGGAAATGGTTCTGGCTGGCAGAATGGCCGGCGCGTGTTTCGGGAGCAGCTCCTGAACTTTCGATTCGGAAATTATACGGCGATGGTCTGGGGCTGGTGATGATCGGCGGGATTGCTCTGGGCGCACTCATCCTGTTGCTGGTTCTATTGCGGATTTATCGGGCGATCCCTGTGAAACGCCGCTGACCCTGTAAGACTGAGTGCTGTCAGGAGAGCAGGGGGCCAATTTCGCAAAAATCATCGCTGGCAGATTGGGCTCAGATGAGATCCAGCTTTTTATGACGACGTTGAGGAGGCCGGGAACATTCATCGCAGATTCCGTAGACTTCAAGTCGGTGTTCGTTCATACGGAAGTTAATTTCATCTGCCAGCTTTTCCAGGATTTCCGCAATATCATCGTTCTGGAATTCAAACAGCTCCCCACAGCTTTTACAGATAAAATGATCGTGCTGCGGGTAGCCATAGTCATGCTCGAATACATCTCGGTCATTGGTCCGCGCGACTTTTCGCAGCAGACCTGCATCTTCCAACCAACCTAAGGTTCGATAGACGGTCGAACGGCTGACACGACGTCCGGTTTTCTGCAGCTTCATACGCTCGACCAACTGGTCGGCATCGAAATGTTCGTGGGAAGAGAAAACTTCAGCAACAATCAACTCACGTTCCTGAGTCAATCTCATTCCCTTTGTGGCCAGGTACTCTCTGAATTTCTCCGTGGGAGACACAGCGATTTCCAGGCTTTCAAAATTGAGCACTGTTGATCTCTTCCTCTTCTAAAGTCGTCAGGTACGCGGATTATTCTGATTCAGGTTGATAAATATCGCGGTCATTGTTACGTCCTGCTTTTCGCAGCATTCCTGCTTTTTCCAGCCAACCAATTGTGCGGTATACAGTCGAGCGGCTGACGCGGCGCCCAACACCTTGATCTGCCATTCGCTCAACCAACTGGTCTGCGTCAAACTGTTCATCAGAAGAGAAAACTTCAGCAACGATGATTTCTCGTTCCTCAGTCAATCTTATACCCTGGGAGGCCAGGTACTCTCTGAATTTCTCAACAGGAGACATAGCGATTTCCAGGCTTTCAAAATGGAGCACGGTCTATCTCTTTCTCATCTAATTTCTCTAGTACGCTTAGACGTGGTTTATTCAGAATCAGATATCTGATCCAGCATACGGCTCAAAGCTGCATCCAGCTTTTCATCCGTATCATAAGTTCCGTCGTCAATAGCCGCCTTGATTTGTGCTAACCGCTCTGCACGCATATCGGAGTTGTTCGTCATTTCATCCAGCATTCGACCGGCGGAAGAAATCTCTAGTTCATCCTGAGGAGAAGAGATTGGCTTCGAAGCAGGTGTCTGTTTGATGTTGGTGTTGCTCGGACCGGTCTGCTTACTGATAGGCAGAGATCCGGAAATAGAACTGGTGCCGTTAACATCCATGGCGGCATTCCCCCTGTCACGTGGTTCTGAACCTGTCGGGGTAGAATTCTCCCGACCATTAGTTACTGTATGTGGTTCATGATATCGTAAGACGGGGGATCGATTCAACTGGTAGTCTGCAGTCATGGCCAATTCTTTCATTGAATTCACTGAATTTCCAGCGTTTTTGCCACTTAATGAAGCAAAAGAACACCTGTTTTCAGTTTGTCATCAATATTGAATGTAGAATGGCTTCCTGCACATCCTCCAGCTCAATGGAGTCTAAACGAGTAATAGGCTGAATTGAAAGACATGTTCCTATGTCTTTACGGCCTCAATCGTTGAGGGGAGTCTGAACCTTAATTGCATCGACTGACCCGTTGTCAGAAGTTTAATACCTGATGCAGAAATCATGGGAACGTGACAGGACTCGACCGCTGGTATCGATTATGCCGATTATGTGATGCAGGAAAAACAGCCTGTATCACATAGAATAACTATCGCGGTTAAGTCTTACAGCAGAAACGATTTCAGGTGATCGATTATCCTCGGGCATACGGGCCGGTCGCCATTCCCTGGTACTGATCCAGGCCTGCTTGCAGCGCGGCGCGGACAGCGGCGGGAACCTGTTCAATCTGGGCGCGGCTGATATCCAGGTGCGTGCAGGCCCGCAGGGTGGAATTCCCCATGGCTCCGATTCCGACTCCTTCTTTTCTGAGAGCGGCTGCCAGTTGCATCGCATTTCCCAGCTCCGGGTGGACATCAAAGAAGACGAGGTTGGTCTCGGTGTGCTCAGGATTGATAGAAATTCCTTCAATCTCAGCCAGCTGTCCGGCGAGGAAGCGGGCGTTGTCATGATCCACCTGCAGCCGTTCGATATTATTTTCGAGGGCATAAATACAGGCGGCTGCCACGATCCCCGCCTGTCTTAAAGCGCCGCCAAAAATTTTGCGTGAGCGGCGGGCGTGGGTAATCGCTTCCTGAGAACCGACCAGAATTGATCCCATCGGGCAACCCAGTCCTTTGGAAAAGCAGATCGAGATGGTATCCAGCGGGGCGCAGACCTCTTTCATCGAATAGCCGCCAGCGATACAGGCATTAAAAATACGTGCGCCATCCATGTGAGTATTCAAACCGTTCTCGTGCGCCCAGTCGCAGATTTCAGTGAGTTGGTCGAGCGGGTAATAGTGCCCACCACCTGCGTTGGTCGTGTTTTCTACGCATAAGAGCTTTGTGCGTGTCAGATGCTGATCATTGGCGCGAATCTTTCCGCGGAGACCTTCCACCGTCAACATGCCTCTTTCACCGGTCAAGGTACGACAACTGACGCCACTGAGAATGGCCGGTGCGCCCCCTTCAAAGATCGCGATATGACCGAGTTCGTGAATCAGCAGTTCATCGCCGGGCAGGCAGTGAGCGCGCAGACCCATCTGATTGGACTGCGTTCCCGAGCAGGCAAAGACAGCAGCTTCCTTACCGAGCAGGTCGCAGATCATGGCTTCGAGCCGATTGACGGTGGGGTCTTCCCCATTCATGTCATCGCCCAGCTCTGCAGAGATCATGGCCTGCAACATTTCCGGGGTTGGTAGGGTTTTTGTATCACTGCGAAGATCGATGAAGGACGAACTGTCTGAATCCACGGCTGGTTTCCTTGTCATTCGTTGCGGTTATGCTGTGTTGAGTGCTGTTATATCAGAAGCGACCAGAAATTGATCTCTCCTGAGTTCAGGTTTTTGGAGCGGCTATCTGCAGATCATTGATGGAAAGAAAACTATTGAGGCTGCCTGAGCGAAAACCCTGCAGATCGAGTGTGACATTTCGGAACCCAAGCTGCAGGAAATGGTCGGAAATCTGAGTGAGCGCTGCAGGGGTGGTCAGTTTGGGGATCTCGACCAGAGGAACTTCAATGCGGGCCAGTTCATTGGGCTCCAGACGGACCCGGAGTTCCCGGATCTTAAACTGTTCACTGAGAAACTGTTCGCCTCGATCAATCCTCTGCACCCGTTCCTCGGTGACTTCGACACCATAGGCGATGCGACTGGACAGGCAGGGGTGTGCGGGTTTATCCCAGATTGGGAGTTCCCAGTAATGTGCCAGGGCGCGGACATCTTCTTTGGTAAACTCCGCTTCGATGAGAGGGCTGCGTACATGGTAATTTGTCGCTGCCTGCATTCCAGGGCGGTGATCGCCGCGATCATCCAGGTTGGCTCCGTTGACCAGGGTGGCGGTTTCCCACTCGGTTCCCGCAATGGATTGACTGAGAATCTGATACAGTTCCGTTTTACAGAAAAAGCAGCGATTCGGGGCATTGGCCCGGTACTCTGCGGTGGTGAATTCAGATGTGGAAACCAGGCGATGTGGAATACCAATCAGTTCGGCCAGGTGGATTGCTTCTTCTTTTTCGCCCGAGGCCAGGCTGGGGCTGACCGCAGTGGCCGCCAGTGCGTACTCGCCGCGCGCCAGAAAAGCAGCCTGCGCGACGACGGTACTGTCTACACCCGCAGAAAAGGCGACAATAATCCGGTCCATGCTCGCCAGAATTTCCGTCAGGCGTGTGGATTTTCGGGATAATTCTGCGGTCAGAGACATAGTCAAAAGATAAGAATATATATGAGGTTATCAGGAATTCGTGGGATTTATGACTATTATAGACAACCTGAGGCGGCATTGTCTTGGAACTTCAGGTTAAAATTGTGGGATTCCCAGTCAAGAGAGCTAAAAAGCCACGAATCCACGGGGGAGAAGGGAGGTTCAGTTAGCAGGGGAATTTACAGTCTGCCTCTGGATCTGCGATTCATCGCATTCAGATCTTTTTTCTCATTCCCATGGCCATTATACTGAAAACAATGAAAACTGAGAGTCACATCAATTGCGGGATACCGGATTGAGGCAGACTTTCAAGATATAGATGCCTGATTGCACAAACCACTTTATTCAGTCGGAAGAGAATCTCCTGTCTCGTCGTTCATTGAGCAGAGCAGGGGAGTCGCGTTGAATTACGCCATCCATCCCGTTTCAAAACTAAGAGGAAAGTTATGTCTCATCGGTCCGTTCAGATTACCCGGTTCCTCCTGGCTCTGGTTCTATTCTCCGGAATCCTGACTGCCACCAGCCAGGCAGCGAAGCTGACTGCGGAACAACGTAAGGAGTTGGCTTCGATCAAACGGAACCTGGGTAAAGCGGCAACGCTGATTCGTCAGAAAAAATATGACGAAGCGAAAACACTGACCGATGAAGAGGAAGCCAAGCTGGACAAGCTGGCTTTGGATGCAATGATTCCGGAAACCGATCCTGTCATCTTCAGTACCAAACGCTTGATTGATGCACGTCGGACACTACTCGAAAAAGCCATGGGAGGGGGAGGTGGTACTCCTGGTGCCAATAAAGGAATCAGTTTTGAATCGCAGATTGCACCGATTCTCAATGAGAAGTGTTCCAACTGCCACGGCGCACAACGGGCGAGTGCGAATCTGAATTTGAATACATTTGCAGACATGCGAAAAGGGGGACGGACTGGCTTGCTGCTGGTGCCGGGTAATCCGAGGGCCAGTCTTCTGGCACTCAAATTGATCGCGCCAGATAATCAGCGGATGCCGAAGAATGCACCGGCTTTGGAACAGAATCAGATTGAATTGATTGCGAAATGGATCCAGGAAGGAGCCCGCTTTGATGGTGAGAAAGAGACTGACCCCATTGGCGCTTCTGCAAAAGCGAAAAAGAACCCCGTCAAAGTGGAGATGGCAACGGGTAATGAAAAAGTTTCCTTTATGAATGACGTTGCCCCCTGGATGCTGGATTTCTGTATGCGATGTCACAGCGGAAATAACCCGGCCAGTGGATTCTCTGTCATGACCTTTGAAGATATTCTGCGCGGCGGTGATACCGGGGAAGTGATCGTGCCCGGGAAACCGGACGACAGCCGTCTGTGGCAACTGGTAGGTTTACAGGATCCAATCAAAATGCCTCAGGGGCAGGCATTGCTCAAACGAAAAAACGCCAATGATCTGAAAACCTGGATTGAAGAAGGTGCCAAATTCGATGGTAAAAATGCCAAAGGCAACTTGCGGGAAATGGTTCCAACTGAAGATGAGAAACGGATGGCGGAACTGGCAACGCTTTCGCCGGAAAAATTTGCTGATATGCGTCGGGAAACACTGGAACCCACCTGGAAACGCGCATTGAACAACGAAAAGCCGGAACTACTCGAGACAGATGATTTTATTTTCTATGGAAATGTCGGTTCAGATCGACTGAAGCAGATCAGTGGCTGGGCTGAAACCCAGGCGGACAGCTTACGAAAACTGTTCAATGAAAAACAGAAACCACTCTGGCGAGGCAAACTGGCTGTGTATGTGATCAAAGACCGGTTCGGTTATTCAGAATTCAATCAGACCAATGAAGACCGCCGGGTTGACCCTGCTACAACCTGGCATTCCAAAGTCACTCCGACTTCTCTGGAAGCCTATCTGGTTCTGCAGGATGTTGGTGATGAGGCGAGCTTGGATTCTCCGGGTCTGCAGACCAATGTCGTTGCGGGATTGACCAATGCGGCAATCCAACGTGGAGAAGGGGATGTGCCGATGTGGCTGTCTCGCGGTTTGGGAATGCTGCTGGCGGCGAATGGTTCATCCGGTCAAAAATATTTTGAGTCGCTAAGACAGGAAGCGCTGAATGCGGCTCCCAAAGTGACGCGCCCCGAACAACTGGTTGCCGAGGGGACCTTTTCACCTTCCGAAACGACGGCTGTCGGATTTACGCTGGTTGAGTTTCTGATCAACAACGGGGGCGCACAAAAGATGGCGCTGCTGTTGAAGGAATTCAAAGCGGGAACCGCAGCGCCTGCCGCATTGCAGAAAGTCTACGGGACGAATCTGCGGGCACTGGCGACTGCTTATGCCAGGACTCTACGCCCCGGTAAGTTGAATTGATATTCCCGTGCATTGGAATCAGACAGAAAAGCAGGGGGCTTCGTTTCCTGATTTTGGAAATGAGTGGCAGCCCCTGTGATTCTGCAGTCAGTCCGCTATAATCTACCGCCTTGAATGTCTCGTTTTGAAGAGTGTGACCAGGGCTCGTGAAACCCATGATGGATGTAAATATTATTGGCGGCGGAGTGATCGGCCTTTCGATCGCTTACGAACTGGTGAACCAGGGTTTGACGGTTGCCGTTTTTGATCGTCAGCAGTTCGGGCAGGAGGCCTCCTGGGCCGGTGCCGGCATGCTGCCTCCCGCGAAACTCGAATGCGCGACGACTCCCGGAGGACAACTCCGCGCCGCCAGTCAGCCGTTGTGGCCCGAGTGGTCGTGTCGTCTGCAAGAGGAATCGGGAATTGATAACGGCTATCTGATCTGTGGTGGCTTGCATGTCTCTCTGTCTGAAGATATCGCCGACTGGCAGAGTTATGTAGAGGACTGGCGAAAAACCGGGAC
Organism: Gimesia algae; assembly: GCF_007746795.1. NCBI lineage: Bacteria > Pseudomonadati > Planctomycetota > Planctomycetia > Planctomycetales > Planctomycetaceae > Gimesia > Gimesia algae. The sequence continues at coordinate 1,673,282 of NZ_CP036343.1, read as the reverse complement.
CGCTGTCGAAGAACTGGACTCTGTTTCATTACGGGAACACGCACCATTTTTAAATCCACAGATCGCGTCTGGTTTCTCTCTGCCTGAAATGGGACAGGTTCGTAATCCAAGACATATGAAAGCGCTGCTGTCTGCGTGTGCCAATCGAGGAGTCGCAATTCATGCAGGGGCTCCTGCCGTCGGATTTGAAACCAAAGGTGAGAGCGTTACGGGAATACAAACACCATTTGGAATCCACCAGGCGGGACAAACCGTGATTGCAGGAGGCGCCTGGTCGCCTGAACTGCTCAGTCGACTGGGGATTCAGTGTGAGCTGGTCCCCGTGCAGGGGCAGATTGTATTACTGTCAATGAAACGTATCCCATTTCGACAGGTGATCGAATCGGGACGCCGCTATCTCGTGCCCCGCAGTGATGGAAAAATTCTGATCGGCTCCACAGAGAAACAAGCCGGCTTCAATAAAGAGAATACGGCAGAGGGAGTGGCAGGGCTGATTGCATTCGCGCAGTCTGTCGTGCCAGAGTTGAAGGATGCGACATTCGAACGCGCCTGGGCGGGCTTGCGACCCAAGTCGATTGACGGTCTGCCATACCTGGGACGCGTTGATGGTTATCAGAACCTGATCATGGCTGCCGGGCATTACCGGGATGGCTTACAGCTTTCGCCAATCACCGCCAGGTTGATTCGGCAATTAATCTGTGAGGAAGAATTGTCGATCTCGCTGGATCCGTTTGCCTGTCAGCGCGGCATTAAGATTAATTGAGTAACTTCCACGAGGAGAGATTGCTTTGAGAGCTGTGGTACAAAGAGTATCCCGTGCGAGTGTGACGGTGAATGGTGAGATCACGGGAGAAATCGAGCAGGGGTTTCTGGTCTTGCTGGGCGTGGAGCAGGATGACACGCAGGATGATGTGATTTACCTGGCTCAGAAAGCCGCGGGTCTGCGTGTGTTTGAAGATGCGGACGGAAAAATGAATCTGGCGTTGTCTGATGTGAACGGTAAAATGCTGGTGGTGAGTCAGTTCACCCTGCTGGGAGACTGCCGCAAGGGACGCCGACCGAGTTTTGTGAATGCAGCGCGACCCGAACAGGCGAATGAACTCTATCAGAGTTTTGTGGCGGAAGTCCGTGGTCAAGGCATCCCGGTGGAAACAGGTCGTTTTCAGGAACACATGGATGTGGAACTGGTCAACGATGGACCCATCACGTTGCTGTTGGACAGTAAGAAACAGTTTTAATTACTCGGCTCCAGATCAGAGGCAGTTCTTATGACGCTGTATCAGAGAATTTTCGCGATTCTTATCAGTGTGGCTGCCGTGGTTTTTCTGTGCGGTGCTCCCGGTTACCTCATGCGGTATCTGGATGAAGAGACAGAATTAGCGATCTATTTCTATGGTTTATTTGTGATCCTGTTAAGCACTTCGATACTGCTTCTGGTTTATTCCGTCTGCCAAATGATTGTGATCGGCTCTGAATACTGTCGTACTCAGGTAAAATTGAAACCGGGCGAGCAGAATTCTGACAGATGACCCCTGCTTTTCTATTTTGAAAATTTACCCTCGTTTATCTTTGCCTCCGGGATTTTAGACCCAAAATCTGGTCTTTCCGCAGAGCTGAAATTTGGCCTATAATCCCCTTCCCTTGACTTGATGAAAAATCGGGGGAGTGCAAGCAGGGGAGAGGGCCTACCCCGAAATTTCTCATGGACGACCCGAACTAGACAGGATGTCGCGATGTGGTTTGATTTGATGATTGTTGGGATTCTTATTTATGCTGTCTGGAAAGGTGCCTCCAAGGGAGTCGTCTGGCAGCTGGCCGCGATTGCAGCGCTGGTGCTCTGCTTTGCGTTTGCAGAATCTCTGTCATTGCAACTGGCTCCGCTGATCAATGTGAAACCGCCACTCAATCGCTGGATCGCAATGCTGGCCATCTACATTGGCTTCTCATTTATCTCGTTTACATTGGCGCGGAGCTTAAAGACCGCCATCGATTCCTTGAAATTCAATGAGTTTGATCGCCATCTGGGGGCTGTACTGGGGCTGCTGAAAGGCGTCCTGTTTTCCCTTTTCCTGACGTTCTTCCTGATCACCATTTCTGAAACTGCCCGGGCGACCGTATTGGAATCACGCAGTGGTTATGCAGCGGCAGTGATTCTGAATGAAATGGCACCGGTGATGCCGGAAGAATTGCATCATATCCTGGATACATGTCTGGCTAAACTGGATCACCCGGGAGTCGATCTGCACGATCACCATGACGATGAACTGTTTGGTGAAGATCACGACCATAGTCAGCACGGGGATCCCAATCCGTTTCCTCCCGGTTCGAATGATCTCCCTAATCCCTTCTTTGAGAAATCGGGGAATGGCGGTTCGGACGTCAGAACTACGAAGCAGGATTCCTTACTCAAACAGATCCTGAAGACTATTCCCAGCTATCTGAAAAGTGAGCTGGAAGACAGAGTGATTGAAGCCTACAACGCGACCGCTCCTGAGGACCGGGAACAGTTCGCCAGAGAGCTGCAGTCGCGGATTCCCGGTGTGTTAAGAAATGTGACAAACGACTGGCAGGATGGTCAGCCCCAGACTTCGCTTCCGGCTGACAGTACACTGTTTGGAGCCAATGGAGGGCAATCAGTTCCGAATGCACAAGGCGTCACTCAGGAGCGGACAAAACTTCTGGGAGATATCGCCGCCATCTATTCAGATTACCCGGAAGCGCAGAATTCGTTGATTGAAGAATTTGAATTCACGCTGACGGGACTGCCAGACCAGGTGGTCCTGGCTGCGTTGCAGGACTGGCGGGCAGACCTGTTATTAAACGGGGGAGACCCCGATCCTAAAACAGATGTCACGACACCATTGGATACACGCATTCTACGTCAGTTGGAACTGCAGCAAGTGCCATTAAATTCATTGGGATCTGCGTTGCAGAACCGGATGCTTGATGCACAGCGCAGATGAAAATCTAAGGCGGAATGCGAGTCTGCTTTCAGTATCAATGCGATGCTGAAGCAGAGATGCATTGAGAGATATTTAGAGTTCAGTTTTAAATAGTACGTTGAGTGGGAGAGTAGAATCAGGGGAATCGTAAACACTATAAAAACAGGCTGAAAATCACGCCGAACTTAACATAACGGACATTATCGGACGTTCGTGGTGGGGTGCTTTATTGAGAATAGCTGTGTTGCCTGTGCTCTCATGCCCTGGATAGCGTCATTAAAAGCGGTATGTAAACAGAGGCGACTGCTCTCTCGTGGAAGTCCGTTTTACAGCAAGGTTGATTTCACTCTGCTGCCGTGTCTCGACGAGATCTGAGTGATCCCTTGTTAGTATCATCGTTCGCGTCTGTTGAACGTTCTGACCATGCTGAAACCAGCGACGGGATATCGTCTTTTGATACCTCAGTTTTCGTGTCTCGATCCGCGTCACCTGGCCGGTTCTGAGCAGCGATTTCCAGGCGTCCATTTTCTCTGTGGCTCGGGGCGATTTGACTGCGATCTCTGCCGTCGATTCGTTCCCTTTGAAGTCAACTTCCCGGAGAACGGTTTCACGGATCTGCTTGCGCACCTTTGCGTCTCTCGTGGCCTCTAACTGGATTTGTGATTCGATCATCGCACTTCCCATTTTTAACTCGCTGACGGGCCTCTGAGAGACCGGTTTCAATCCACGCGAACAAATGAAGTGTTTTCATCAGCGTTGCATGAAAACAAGGGCTCAATCCTCAATCGATTTCTCGACCGGAAACGTCTACTCAAAGCATAGCATCCAAACGGGCCCCTGACGGGTTGAGAGTGGCAGAACTTTGACGGGCCACGGCTGCATGCAGGCGAAGAGTTGTGCAGGCGTTCTTGAGATTCTTAAGGCGGCAAGGATACGACGTATTGAGAAAAGATTCACTCTCGCTCTTCTGTCAAAACGCTTCTACCATTTCACGAGCCACGAAAAAAAGCGTACGCCCATTGATGGTTCCTTTCTGGAATTCAACGGGCGTACGCCTGATATCTTTGTTGCGATGCCGGGACCGCGGCGGTCTTATGCGGTTTCTACTTCGAGTGTTTCGTGGAACTTGCCGATCTTGCGGAACTTTTCGTAGCGATTATCGACGAGTTGATCTTTCGAGATGCTCGTCAAGTGCTTCAGGTTGGCGGATAAGGAAGCCTTCAATGCGGTCGCCATCTGGCGATGATCTCGATGGGCACCCCCCAGTGGTTCCGGAATGACTTCGTCGATGATGCCGAGTTCGAGCAGATTCTGACTGGTGAACTTCAAAGCGTTGGCCGCTTCTTTGGCATATTTCACATCCTTCCAGAGGATGCCGGCACAGCCTTCCGCTGTGATCACGGAATAGTAGGCATACTGCAGTACGGAGATGTGATCGCCAACGCCGATTCCAATTGCGCCCCCGGATCCCCCTTCGCCAATCACGACGCAGATGATGGGGGTTTTCAGTAGCGACATTTCCCTGAGGTTGATTGCAATGTTGTAGGAGATCCCTTGTTCTTCGGCCTTGATGCCCGGGTAAGCACCAGGGGTATCGATCAGGCAGATAACAGGGATTCCGAATTTTTCTGCCATCTTCATTTTGGAAAGGGCTTTGCGGTAGCCTTCCGGATGAGCACAGCCGTAATAGCATTCGGTGCGCTCTTTTAACGTGCGTCCTTTCTGCTGTCCGACAAACATGACTTTCTGACCGTCCAGTTTCGCAAGGCCCGTCAGAATCGCACGGTCGTCACCGATGGCTTTGTCGCCATGCAGTTCGACGAATTCATCAAATACGAGTTCCAGGTAATCGAGTGTCTGTGGTCGTTCCGCATGACGGGCGACTTTGCATGTGTCCCAGGCATCCAGGTTTTCAAAGATCTCACGTTTCATACGCGTGATTTCCAGTCGCATATTGCGAATGGCGTCTTTGGTATTGGGGGTCGGATTGGGTTCCTGCTCAATTTTCTTGAGCTGCTCTTCCAGTTCGTAGATGGGACGCTCGAACGGAAGCTGATTCATAACAGACATAGTATTTGAGACCGCGTATTAAAATGTATGGATAGATAGTGAAAAAGATGCCAGCCAGTTTACCAGATGCAGGCAATTCCTGGAAGATTTTATGTTTTCAGAACACATCCGGCAATTCATCCATGAAGGGAAGATCGTCATCATTTTTGGATTTTTGCTCTTTCTCTTCATTTTTTGGTGGTTCCGGCTGATTTTGAGGTGGTTTCGGGGCCTGTTGAGGAGCCGGCGACTGCGGAGGCGCATTCGCAGCCGGAGGTTGCGTAGCAGGCTGCTGTTGCGCCGGAGGTTGTTGCTGTGGTGGTGGCTGCTGTCCCGGATGCTGTGGCTGGGGCGGGTATGGTTGTTGCTGATAAGGTTGTTGAGGGTATTGCTGTGGTGGATAAGGTTGCTGTGGGTATCCCTGTGGTGGTGGATATCCGCCGGGAGGCATGGGTTGCCCCTGGTACTGTGGCGGGTACATTGGTTGCTGATATTGCGGCGGATAGATGGGTTGCTGGTACTGAGGCGGATAGCCTCCGGGCATGGGCTGAGGAGGCTGTTGCTGCTGTGGTTTTTTCTGTGGAGCTGGTTCCGGTTTGGGCTTGGGTTTGGCGTTGGCTTTACGATCAGCAATCAATTGCTTCGCGAGTTCCGGATTTTCTTTGACCAGTTCAGAGAGCCGCGCATCCGCACGACTGTCGAGACGTTTTTCCTTCATGGATTCTTTTTCAGCCTCATCCGCTTCCGCTTTTTCCTGCGCGATGACCTCTGAAATTTCTGCTTTGAACATCTTCAGGTTTCGAATGGTCGAGACGACTTCTTCCATGGAAGCAAAACGGTTCTCCGGTTTCTTGGCGAGCATCTTCAGAATAAATTCATCCATTTCCGGTGTGACGTTCGGATTAAAGCTGGAGGCGTACGGGGGCTTTTCGGAGATATGTTTTAACAGGACTTCCTTGGGGTTCTCTCCATGGAAAGGGGTTTTGCCGGTCAGGATTTCGAAGATTGTGATTCCCAGGCTGTAGATGTCAGCCGCTGGTCCCAGAGGCAGTTTTTTGATTGTTTCGGGAGCGATATAAGAGCGGGTCCCCTGTACTGCTTTGGGTTTGCCGAACAGCTTACCCAGCCCTTTGGCAATCGGGACCGCCAGCCCAAAGTCGATGATTTTTACTTCCGAACTTTTGCTGATCAGAATATTTTCGGGTTTAATATCTTTGTGGACCCAGCCCTTTTCATGCATGTGCCCTATCGCCATTCCCGTCGATTCAATCAACTTGCGGAGGCGGGCCTGCACGCTCTGGCGATCTGATGAAAGCTGTGACCGCAGATTCGGGGCCCGGAAGTAATCCATCAACAGGTAGACGTGTTTTTTGTTTTTGACAAATTTATGCAGATGAATAAGATTGGGATGATCAAGTGAAGCAGCCACTTTCGCTTCCAGTTTCATGGTCGCGACGATTTCCGGTTTTTTCATCGGTTCGGGCAGCAGCCGTTTCATTACGAAACTGTTGGTCCCCCCCTGTTCTTTTACTTCCCAGATTTGAGTTGTTGACCCATCTACAATGAGATTCACCAGCTCATATTCATCAACGATATTGTCTGCTTCTGTAGTTTCTGTTTCAGCCACTGCGCAACCTCTTGCTGTTAAGTGATTCGACGTAGATCCGTCGGACATCATTGTAGCCAATGACAATGATCTGCCAAAACCCGATTTCTGTGAGGAATCTGAAATTGGGCCTGTGAATCAATGGAATCGGACAGGACTTGGCATCGCATAATATAGTGTAACGAGCTGTATTACCCAGCGAAACAATGGATTCTAAAAGCTGACCTTTTTTTCAGGTGGTTTTGCGGGCTGACTGCCTGGGGTGGCAGATGGTGCAGTTTGTGATTTTCCCACGGTCAGCCGGGGTTGTACCTGTGTTCCGTCTGTCAGTGGTTGTGATGTGCTGACGATGATTTCATCCTCCTTATTAAAGGGAGCAGAAACATACAGACGTTCCGGGCCAATTTGTCCCAGGATCTGGGGTGTGAGGTCTCTGATCACATTTTCACGCACAATTTGAATTTTTCGCACCCCTTCCGGCGTATTTGAGACGGAGACCGTGGGGACTTCAGCAATCGGATAACGTGGGATTAACTCCACGCTGACGGACTGTCCTGGTTTGAATTGGGCGTTTTTGTTATCCAGAATCACGACGACAGATGTGATGGACTTTGCCAGATCACGGAGTTTCTCGAACTGTGGTGCTAATGGCAGAACCTGATCCACGGTCGCCTGGGTGGCCTGTTCCTCCACATTCAGACTGATGCTGGCCCCCTTCTGGGCCTGTTCGCGCGAGAGGGGGACTTCTACTTGCAGTTTTGAGGTATCCCCCAGTTCGACCAGGGGCTCCCCTGCTCTGACGAATGCGCCGGGAGCAGCAAGGATTCGGAAGATTTCTCCTTCGAATGGTGCGCGAATAATCGTCTGTTCCATGCGAATACCGGCGAGCTTCAAATCTGCTTCCGCCAGCGCCACGTTTGCTTTTGCGATAGCCGCCGCTTTGCCCGTGGCATTTTTCTGTTCCTCACGGGCCACTTCCAAAGCAGCTTCTGCCCGATCCAGCTCTGCCTGGGGAATCGAAGAATCCATTCGGACCACTACTGTTTTGGCGGTCGGCTTGTCTCCGGGTTTGACTTCGACGGTGTGTATGATGCCATCAATGGGCGCGGCAATGGACAGAGAACGCAGTGGTTTCAGATTGAGGGGAACATAGTAATCCCGCGGATGTCTGAGTGTGATTGACTCACGCTGAATGGAAACCGTTTGAGGTTCGCCAGTCTTTTCCTGAGAGAAGACCGCCGTGGGTGTACCGAATATGAGTAACAGTAGTCCGAATGCCGAACGATTTAAAATCGCATGCTGAGTTTTTGTTTGTCGGTCCTGAAAGGTCTTGATCATTGTGGCGCTTTCAAATACGAAACAGGTCACACTTACGAAGAATTCTTTCTCAGATTCTCGCTGACCGGTTGCGCAGTTTCAAGCAGTGTTTGCTGATCTTTCCCGGATTTCACAGAAGATCTGTGTAAAAATAAACCGGGCAGATGACTGCAGTTTACTGGCAGAGAACCCAGCCACGCAGTTTGACGCAGCAGGCAGAAGTGCAGTTCTTTGTATCCATCCAGAGTTGATGGCACCAGTTGCGAGGCTTTTCTGCCACAAGCGGAGGTCGTTCCAGTTCAAAGATGATCGAGGGCGAATAGCGATCTGCCTGAACAATGCCCGTGACCAGAGAAGCAGGAGAAACTTTCGCCGGTGACTGGGCCTTCATTAGATGGCAGGCTGAGAGTGCATCAATAGCATATTCAGCGCAGTGAATCCCTCGGGCGCGCGCGCCAGTGAGATGATGCCGGATTGAGTAGGGAGTTCCCAGCTTCTGATCCAGGTAGCGTTCGTATCGCGCAGTCATCGTTGGATTAAACGCGGCATTGGGTTGAAACACGTGTATGGTTGCCGGTCGTTGCGTATTCAGATAGTTTTTCAACGTCAGGCAGCGGGCACCAACCCCGTTCATACTGTCGTAGACCAGGGGTTCGCCATTTCGCATCACGATCATGGCGACATGGGTGTAAGCGCTTTGTGTATAAATTCGAACGGCAAGGCAATCGCCTTTACTGAACAGCAGGGTTCCCGTTTGCACTCGAGAAGTAAGGGAATCGGCCAGCTGGTCGAAAGTAGAAAAATTTGAAGTCATCAGTGGTATTGCAGCCTCGACTGGCTGTTCATTCCTTTGGGTATCCTGTGGTGTCGCTGCGAGGACCGCAATTGACAGGAATAATGACATATCAGCCTCCTTCTGAAAAGAGCAATCTGTTTCACAGTCCAGACGGTCTGGTTTCAGCTCCATCAAGAGTTGTTTTAGCGTTATTAAATGATATTTTCACATCCGTTCTTCGTTGTCAACGAGGATTTCTTGGGAAAAGATCAGAAAAAAACAGAATCTGACTCATAAAATCGGGAGTGATATATCTGTCTACAGGTGATTTTTCAGACAGAATGCACGATAAGAAATGCGCCCTGTTGTGTATGAAGGCGTGCGCAATATCGGAAGAAATGGGGGCTGTACAGCCAGCGGAGAAGATCTTATTCCGGTTTTCTGGCAGTGAGCATGAAATGGTGAACGGCCCCATCGATGGCGACATCAGTGAACAGGTCGAGCAGTCGATGCGCATACCATTGATACTGTTTGGTAGAGAACTGCAGCAGTCCCCCTGGCTTCAATGCCCGCAGGCACATTTGCAGAAAGGCTTCGCCCTGCTCTTCGCTGTTAAAATAAGATTTATTGGTCAACAGGTAATCATAGCTCTCAGGCATGATGCCTTCGTCAATCGCAGCTAATTTCACTGATACATTCGAGAGTTGATTCTTCTTGATCCCCTGCTCTGTGCATTTGACCGCCCGGGCATTGCCGTCGATGGCATGAATCTGAGCACCAGGACAGCGGGTCGCTGCCACAAACGAGACAATCCCGGAACCACACTCCAGATTGAGGATGGAGGATTCGTCAGAGAGTTCCATCAGGTTGATTAGCGCGCGGGCACTCTGGTTCGGTCGACGGTGACTGAAGACACCCGGCTGTGTGTAGGCGTAAAGCAGTTGCCCGCCTTCACGCATGGCAGACTCGTCCTGTAGACATTTTTTCTCAGGCAGTGTCTGCTGTCGCTTGCCCTGGTAGATGATGCCGGCATCAGAGACAATACGTGTGACTTTGTCGAACAGTGTCTGCAGAAATTTATGATATTCATAATCTTTGGTGCGTGAAGAAGCGATCGTCAGCGTACCGCCCGTCTGCAGCGCGTACGCCGCAGAAAGTGTCAGTTCGCGCGCCAGTTCATCGGAAAACTGTTCTGAGAGTGGCAGCAGCACGGCCTCATAATCGCCTGTGGGAAATTCGCTGTTGCAGAAAGTATTCCAAACGGGCGTTTGTTCCTGCTCTTCCTGCAGGAGACTGCATTTATGCTGGATCCGCTGTGCAATCGTTTTATCGTAGCTGAAACAGTCGATCCGATCTGTTTCTGAGACACGCTTCATCATCGCAGTCGTGAGTGGATACAGATTGGACTGAAAGCAGAGCGTCTGTGTAGAGCTCCAGTCCGCAGGCAGATAATCCAACAGCAGCTGTTCCGGCGGAGGTGCCTGTCTTTTTTGACGTTGTTTTTTTTTCGACTTACGCGACATGTTGTTTCAATTTTCAAGACAGTGGCTGTGTTGTGATGTCGTACTCAGATGAGAGCGTACTTACAGAACACGGCAGATAAAACATTTTAAGTATTGATTTTCGGGGCAACTGGGAGAGACGGGGTGGTCGGCTGGCTGGCTGCGTTGTTCCAGGACCTGCATGTGCCGCCCGGTGTGTTGTGAAACCGATGCGAGCATCTGCTGAAACTCCACCTGGCTGATCAAACCGGAGCAACTGCAGGTAATCAGGATGCCACCCGGTTTCAATACATCAAATGCCAGACGATTGAGACTGAAATAACCTTTCAATGCCTGCTTGACCCCACTGCGGTGTCGGGCCATTTTGGGGGGATCGAGAATGATCGAATCGAACTGTTCCCCTTCTGCTTTAAACTGTTCCAGGACTGCATAAGCTTTGCCAGTCTGAAAGCGAATGCGACTCCCAATCCCGTTGAGCTCGGCGTTCGCGGTGGCCTGATCGATGGCAGACTGTGAAGAGTCGTAAGACAATACAGATTGTGCCTGTCCGTGGATGACAGCATTCAGAGCAAAAGCGCCGGTATAACAATGCAGTTCCAGCGTTCGGTGATTCTTAAGATAGCGGGCCGCGGCGAGACGGTTTTCCCGCTGATCCAGGTAAAAGCCGGTTTTCTGACCGGTGACCATGCTCATGCCGTAACGAATCCCGTTTTCCTCCAGGAAGAAATGAGCCGGCGGTTCTTCGCCATCCAGGAGCTGATCGGAAATTTCCAGTCCTTCGGCTTCCCGCATCCCTTTTTCGGTTCTCAACCAGATCCCCCTGGCAGGAAAACGCTCTTTGAGGAAGCGAATAATCAGGTCCTGTTTCTGCGAGAGCGCCAGGCTGGAAAACTGGACCAGGAACCAGGCGCCGTAACGGTCAATTGTCAGTCCTGAAAGCTGATCGGCTTCACTGAAGACTACTCGGCAACCGGAAGTCTCAAAGTTCTCCAACAGCCCGACCTGTTCCCGTAACGCCACTGCCTGCTGAAGCCGGTTGGTCCAGAACGCGTCGTCAAGGACTGCCGACTCATCCCAGGAATACAGGCGGACGCGAATGTTACTGTTGGGGTTGAACAGCCCGTGGGCGATAAATTCACCTTTGTCGGAGAGCAGGATCACTTCTTGACCGGTATTCGGATTGCCCTCGATGCGGGAGATCGCGCCGGCAAATACCCAGGGATGTCGTCCGAAAAAGGGAAGCGCGCGTCGCGGTTTCAGTATGACGCGTGGAGTTGGTCTGGTATCGGTGGCGACTTGGTCTTCGGAGACCGAGGGTTCTGAATCACTCATGAGAGTTTTCTAATCAAAGGGTCGCAGGATCGTCAGTGTCCGGCAAACAAGTACAGCGAGACTCAGAGGCAGACGTCGCCGGGACTGAGCAGAATTTAGAAGTTGGAGCAGACCGCAAATCTTTCCCTAGGGAAAGTGGCTTGCCACTGTATTTATGACTCGCTGGAAGTAGAGCGGGTCGTGCCTTCTACTTCAGCGAGATAAGCCAGCAGACGATCGCGCTCATGTGTCAGGTGTCTGACACGTAACAGAGAGCGGACGCGGGTCGTTAATTCGATTCGATTGACGGGCTTGGTCAAAAAGTCATCGCAGCCGGCCTGAACCGACTTCTCGATATCGCCCATTTCATTCAGTGCGGTGATCACGAGGATCGGAATGTCTTTTGTTTCATCACTCTGTTTGAGCTGGGCACACACTTCGTATCCACTCAGTTTCGGCATCATAATGTCCAGCAGGATCAGATCAGGGTCAATTTCAGCGACCTTTTCCAGTGTCTCTTTCCCATCGTAGGCCATAAAAGTTTCATAGCCTTCGTCCAGCAGATACGCGTCCAGCAGTTCGCAGTTCTGATGATTGTCATCTGCGATGAGTATTTTTGAATTCTTCAAAGAGATTTCAGACGACATGGTCTTATGCCTAAAGCTTTCGTGAAAATAAAATTCAGACACGGGAAGTCGAATTCGTGTCGGGAATCGTGCCTGCTGGATGTAATTTATCTCATTTATGGTTGAATCACAACAACCGATAAACCGTTTTTACAGGCAGTGCACCGTTTTTCCCATGGAATCTGTTCAAATTGCGGTCAGGCACACTTGCACTGACCACCACATCCAGCCGATTGGCTGGTCGATTCGCTGTTGGAATCAATGCTGGATTTCTGGCGTTTACAGCCGCAACTCTGCTTGTTACAGCCACAACCTGATGAGGCGGCAGGGGCTATCGTCACGGGAGAAGCCACGATCAAACGCCGCAGCAGAACCTCATTGATCCGGCCTCGAAAGCGGATTTTTCCATCTATGGCCACGACAGGCACGCAGGTTCCGAACTGTTCAATCAGACCGGGATCACTGTAGATATCTACAAATTCGATTTCAGGCAGATAGGCGGCGTAGTCTTCCAGAATTTCTGCTGCTTCTTCGCAGAGCGGGCAGTTTTCTTTCGTATAAACAAGAAGCGTTTCGAAACGTTGGCCAGGTTCTTCAGGCATCCAGTCCTCTTTTGGCGGAAGCTGGCGTTTTCGTTCCCTGTCTCTCATTTCTGTACTGGAAACCTGTTTCAGGATGGCGATGCCGCCGCCTGTCATGCAAAGGGCCAGTAATTTCCAGATTGAAGGGCTCTGGTACCAGGAGCGGGGCATGTGGAATGGCAGCCATTCCGTACCTGTCAGAGAGAGTGCCAGGATTCCTAAGCCTAGAAATAACATCGAGTTACCTAGAAAAGGTAATCCGTGTGGAAGTTCTTCTTTGTGTGTCATTGTGCTCATATCAAGATCCTGCTCACATCTATTACTTGTGTTGCAAGTAAGTCCCCGGTCCCTGGTTGATACTTTATTAATCGAATATTGACCGCAAATATTATAGTCAATTGCCGAGCTTTTTGAATGTCTTACCAGTTTTATCAAAATATCCAGGCAGGAGAGAGTCTTTGGCTTCCAAATCTGAAATAGTGTTCAAAAAATACAAAACTGAAATGGAGCCCGTGAATGATCGGGGGGGAACGACCTTTCCAAGGATTCGGTAGAATCCTTAAACCAATACTGGTCAGTCGTTAAAACGGATGCTAGAGTGTAATTATTACCTTACGTAATAGAGAGATTCATCGCAGGACATGTTGAGCGAATTGGTAAAGAATGGCAGGTAAACTAACGGCCGAGGCTTTTTTAAACCTGGTAAAACAAAGCGGTTTGGTTTCGGTCGATCAGCTGAAGAAGCTTCTTTCTGAATATCAGGAAAAAGGGGTGAAGCTGGGGGAACCTGCTGAGGTCGCCGAGGAACTGGTTGGGCGGTCTCTACTGACTCGCTGGCAGGCCAACAAACTGCTGCAAGGCAAACACAAAGGTTTTTTCCTCGGGAAATACCGTTTGCTGGATCTGGTTGGCAAAGGTGGCATGAGTTCGGTTTATCTGGCGGAACACGTGCTGATGCGGCGGCGCTGTGCCATCAAGGTGCTCCCCTCGAAACGGGTGAATGACGCCTCTTATCTCGCTCGCTTTCATCGAGAAGCCCAGGCGGTTGCGGCCTTGGATCACGTCAATATCGTACGTGCCTATGATGTGGACCATGAAAAAGAAAATGAGGCGGAAATTCATTTTCTGGTTATGGAATATGTGGACGGACAGGATTTACAGGAAATCGTTACCAAAAACGGTCCATTGGATATTCGCGATGTCGTCAACTATATCCGCCAGGCTGCGAAAGGTCTGGCGCATGCCCATGAAGCGGATATGGTGCACCGTGACGTCAAGCCGGGTAACCTGCTGGTGGATTCCAAAGGTGTTGTCAAAATTCTTGACCTGGGACTGGCCCGCTTCTTTCATGAAGGCGAAGACAAGTCTCTGACGATTGCTCATGACGAAAAGGTTTTGGGGACCGCAGATTATCTGGCTCCCGAACAGGCAATCGACAGTCATCAGGTTGATTCCCGCGCCGACATCTACAGCCTGGGGTGTACCATGTACTTCCTGTTAACCGGGCATCCCCCCTTCACCGAAGGTTCTCTCACACAGCGGTTGATGGCGCATCAGCACAAAACGCCGCCTCCCGTTACCGATGATCGCCCCGATACGCCGCCGGAAGTCGTGCAGATTCTGGAAAAAATGATGGCGAAGGACCGAGAAGACCGCTATCAAACCATGGATGAGACGGCTGAAGCGTTATATGAATGGCTGCAGGACAACACAGATGAAGAATGGCGCAGCAAAAATGTCAGCAGTGGAGTTGGCTCAAGCGTCGATTTGGCACAAAGCGGCTCAGGTGTGCAACAGGAGAAACAGAATCCTGAACTGGCGGCGTTTCTCTCGAATCTGAAAGAGGAATCCGGAATTCAAAAGAGCACCAGCGCTCCTGGAGTGAATGAAAAGAAAAGCAGCCTCCGTCCGGATCCAACTGCAAAGCCGTCCTCCGATGTGCATGATTCTTCTGTCTTAAAGCAGGACAAAATCAGTACTGCCTCCACACGGATCGGCAGTGCTTCCGATACGCTCAAGAAAGCGGAGCCGGAGGCCCCTGCT